>VFJJ01000104.1 GCA_009886115.1 Actinomycetota bacterium | reverse complement strand
TGCTGGGTCCAGGTGCTGACGGGTTGAGCGAAACCCGCCCAATGGTGGGCAACTGCGCCGCACCGGCGCTGCTGGTGGTTGCCATGTGGAGGACGGCATGGTCCAGCCGACGCAGCCAGCGCCCGGGCCGTGGCGGCGCACCTCCTCGCTGAGCTCCGCCGTCCGGTCGAGATGAACGCTCTCACGCTCAACGTCAGTGCCAGCGTCGGCATTGCCATCGCGCCCGATCACCGCAGCGATGGCGCCACGCTGCTCCAGAAGGCCGACGGGGCCATGTACTGCGCGAAGTCGCGTCGTGAACGTGATACGCGTCGTCCGGCCCGAGCCGGTGTCGCCGACATCGTGGTGTGGCCGAGCGTGGGTGATACGCGTCGTCCGGCAGCGCGCCGTGTAGGAATGGCGGCAGCCGTCGGGCGGGGAGCGTGATCGTGGGGGCGGAACGAGCAGCATCGGACGGACCGGGCGACCGGCGGTGATCCGCGTCGAGGTGGTCGAGCTGGTACGGGTGCGTATGGAGCTCGTCACGCCGTTTCGCACGGCGTACGGCGTCGAGCACGGGCGAGACGTGCTGTTGGTGCGCGTCGACGGTCCCGACGGCGAGGGCTGGGGGGAGTGCGCGGCGCTCACCGAGCCTCGCTACACGGCGGAGTGGGCCGACGGAGCCGCGGCGGTGACCGAGCGCTTCCTCGTCCCGGCGCTCGCGGTGGCGTGCGACGCCGGCGGTGGGGGAGTGGCTGCCGTCGATGTTCGCGCGGCACTTGACGGGATCGCCGGTCACCCGATGGCCAAGGCGGCCTTGGAGATGGCCGTGCTCGACGCCGAGCTCCGAGCGCTCGGGGAGCCCCTGGGCCGTCGGTTGGGGGCGGTCGTCGATCGGGTCCCGGCCGGGGTCTCGGTCGGGGCGACCGGGAGCATCGCGGAGCTGTGCTCGGTGGTCGACGGGTACGTGACCGCCGGGTACCGCCGGGTGAAGCTCAAGATCGCACCGGGCCACGCCGTCGAGCCGGTCCGGGCGGTGCGGGAGCGCCATCCGGCCCTGGCACTCCAGGTCGACGCCAACGGGTCGTTCGCTCGCTCGAACGCCGCCGCCGTCACCGCCGCCGCCGCCGAGCTCGCGGCGCTCGACGACCTCGACCTGCTGCTCATCGAGCAACCGTTGGCCGCCGACGACCTGCTCGGCCACGCCGAGCTGGCTCGGCGTCTCCGAACACCCATCTGTCTCGACGAGTCGATCGTCTCGGTGGCGTCGGCGGCGGTGGCCCTGGCCCTCGGCGCGTGCAGCGTCGTGAACCTGAAACCGGGTCGGGTCGGCGGGCTCCTCGAAGCGGTGCGGATCCATGATCTCTGTGCAGCCCAAGGGATTCCGGTCTGGTGCGGCGGCATGTTCGAGACCGGGATCGGGCGGGCTGCCAACGTCGCCCTCGCCGCGTTGGCGAACTTCACGCTTCCGGGCGACCTCTCGGCGTCGGCGCGGTACTACCGGCGCGACATCGTCGAGACGCCCTTCGTCCTCGACGACGGGTATCTCAGCGTTCCGCCCGGGCCGGGCCTCGGGGTGACCGTCGACCGGAGCGCCCTCGCCGATCTCGGTGCCTCGTCGCGGGTGCTCCGCCTCCGCTGAGCGGGCCTGCTCGTTGGGCGGACCCATCCGTAGCGGGCTTCAGGGCTGGTCGACGGGCCAGCGCAACGGGCGGCCGCCGTGGCAGGCCAGGGTGGCTCCGGTGATGTAGGCCGCCCGTTCCGGGTCGGTGAGCATGAGGCAGGCGTGGCCGATGTCGCGCGGGGTTCCGAAGCGGCCCATGGGAATGCTGTTGATCGCCTCGGGCGGGTACGTCTCGTCGAGCAGTTCGGTGGCGATGAGCCCCGGCGACACGGCGTTCAGGCGGACGTGGGGCGCGAAGGCGGCCGCGAGCGACTCGGTGAGCGAATCGAGACCGGCCTTGGCTGCGGAGTACGAGGCGGCGGCGGGGTTGGGCACCCGGGTCACGACGCTGGAGATCATCACGATCGAGCCGCCGACGACCTCCCGAGCCCGCATCCGTTCGTAGGCCATGGTGGCGCACAGCAGCGGCGCCACGAGGTTGAGGTCGATGATCGAGCGGTGGAAGCGTGCGTTCACCCGGGCCGGGTCGGCTGCCGGGGTGCCTCCCGCGTTGTTCACGAGCACGTCGAGCCGTCCCGTGACGGCCTCGGCGGCGTCGAGGACGGCCGCGAACTGCTCGGGGTCACGGACGTCGGCGGCGACGAACCGCGCGCTGCGGGCGTCCTGTCGCTCGCCGCGCTCGCCGCCTTCGCCGCGCTCCCGAGGTGCGCCGGGTGAGCTCGTCACCGGGGTGTCGGGCGGCCGTCGGGCACAGACGATCACCTCGGCGCCGGAGTCGAGGAAGCACTGGGCGATGCCTCGCCCGATGCCCCGCGTCCCGCCGGTGACCACGACCACCCGTCCCGTGTTGTCCATGTCGGTGCTGTGCTGTCCCCTGTCGGCTCGGCTGGGCCGTCAGTTGACGAGGCGGTCGCGGCCTTCCCAGTAGGGTGCGCGGATCTTGAACTTCTGGAGCTTCCCCGTTGCGGTACGCGGGAGCCCGTCGACGAACTCGACGGTCGTCGGGCACTTGAAGTGGGCCATGTGCGTGCGACAGTGCTCGATGACGCCGTCCGCCGTCGTGGCTTCGTGTCCGGCGCGCAGCACGACGATGGCCTTGATCGTCTCGCCCCACTTCTCGTGTGGCACACCGATCACGGCCACCTCGGCCACGGCCGGGTGCTGGTAGACGACGTCCTCGACCTCGATCGACGAGACGTTCTCGCCGCCGGAGATGATGACGTCCTTCTTGCGATCGGTGACCACGACGTACGGCCCGTCCCAACGTGCCCCGTCGCCGGTGTGGAACCAGCCGTCGCGTTGCGCTGCGGCCGTCTCGTCGGGCTGGTTCCAGTATCCGGCGAAGACGTGGTTGGCGCGGGCCACGATCTCGCCCTCTGCGTCGATGCCGATCTGCACGCCGATGGCCGGGCTCCCCGCCCGTACCAGCTTGGCGGCCCGCTCGGCTGGCGACAGCCCGTCGTGCTCGAGACCGGCCCGATTGATCGTGAGGAGCGGCGCCGTCTCGGTGAGGCCGTACAGCTGGATGAACTCCCAACCCAGCTCGCGCTCGACCCGCTCGATCACGCTCGACGGCGGCGGTGCTCCCGCGACGACGATGCGGACGGTGCCCCGCCCGGGCACGTTCTCGCCCCGACCGACCCGGGCGGTCGCGGCGTCGAGCACCAGGGCCACGACCGTCGGGGCTCCGCACATGAGCGTGACCCCCTCGGCTTCGACGCGACGCAGAACGTCCTCGCCGTCGACCTTGCGCAGCACCACCTGACGGGCGCCCATCCCGGCCAGCGCGTAGGGCATTCCCCAGCCGTTGCAGTGGAACATGGGCAGCGTGTGCAGGTACACGTCGCGGTCGGTGACGGTCGTGTGCCAGCCGAACATGGCCGAGCTCATCCAGAGGTTCCGGTGGGTGAGTTGCACCCCCTTGGGACGCGACGTGGTGCCGCTCGTGTAGTTGATGGAGGCGGTGTGGTCTTCGTCGCCGTCCCACGGGCTGGGCTCGCCGCCAGGGCCGGCACCGGCGCCGGCGCCGGGCGAGAACAGCTCGGCGTCGCCGATGCCGTCGAGCGCGATGACGTGCTCGACGCATGCAGGAGGCTGCTCGACCAGGTGGGCGTACTCGGGATCGACCAACACCATGACCGCGCCCGAGTGCTCGAGGATGTAGCGCACCTCGTCGGCCTGCAGCCGGAAGTTGATCGGGACGAGGACGCGGCCGTACCCGCTCACGCCGAACATCGCGATCAGGAACCGTGCGCTGTTGGGGCTCACGATGGCGACCCGCTGGCCGTGCTCGATGCCGAGACGATCGAGCTGTACGGCCATGGCCCGGGCCCGAGAAGCCAGGTCGCCGTAGGTGATGCGCCCGAGCGACCCCGCGGCGCCGGGCTCGTCGGCCACCGCTTCGCGGTCGGGGTACACGAACGCGGCGCGGTCGAGGAAGTCGCGTACGTTCATCGGTACACGCATGGCTGCTCTCCGTCTCCTGGGTGCAATGGCAGTTGGGTGGGCCGGCTCCCGTTCTTTGTGTCCAGGGCCGCTCCCAGCACCGGGCGGCACACAAAGAACGGGGGAGGGCCGGCTATTGGACCATGATCGCGATCTCGGCCTCGGCCTCGGCGTCGAGGTGACGATCGCCTTCGACCTCGATCACGACCCGGAGGAGCCTCGCGTGCGGGCCGTCGAACGGGAACGGTGTCCGGTAGTCGTCGACGACGGCGAGCACGGCGTCGTCGCCGCACGAGAGCCCGATCCCGGTGACCGAGAAGGCCACGGGGGTGAAGCGTGGAATCGGACCGGTCGCGATCTCGATGCCGTCGACGCTGAGGCGCCCGATCCCCTGGTGCTCCGCGGTGCGCTCGAAGGCGAACGCGAGCGTGTGGTGGCCGGGAGCCAAGGGGGGTAAGGGTCCGCTGATGCGGTGCTGCTCGTCGCCGGTGAGGTTGTGAACGTAGGTGAGGTGCCCGTCGAGCACGAACAGCGTCCACCCGCCGAGCAGGCTGCCCTGTGCACAAAGGACACCCCCTGCGGCCCCTGCGGCCACCGCGGCCCCTCCGGCCCCTCCGGCCCCTCCGGCCCCTCCGGCGACGTCGACGCCGAGGTCGACGTGGGCCGTGATGGTGTGGGAGCGGTTCTTCACGTCGGCGGCGACGTTCTCGGGGACCGTCGCCGTCCTCGGCCAGTACACGTAACGGTTGCGGGCTTCGAGCAACGGCGGCCGGATGCGCACAGACGACGAGATCGGGCGGTTGTCGAGCGGGAGCACATCGTTCTTCGCAGCCTCGACCCACCAGCGGTCGATCATCTCCCTGAGCAGATCGGGCCGCTCCGCCGCGAGGTCGTTGCACTCCGACGGATCAGACTCGACGTGGTAGAGCTCCCACACGTCCTCGTGGAAGTTCTCGTCGGGCCGCTGGATCTGGTGGTACACCACGGCCTTCCAACCCTTGTGGTACAAGGCGCGGCAGCCGAACATCTCGGAGTACTGGGTGTGATGACGGCTCGGGACGCCCGTCGCCTCGCTGGGGTCGGCGGCCTCCGGGGTGAACGTGTGGGCGAAGCTCACCCCATCGACGGGCTTCTGCTCAACGCCGTTGAGCACGGCCGGAACCGGGAGGCCCGTGATCTCGAGGATCGTCGGCACCACGTCGATGGCGTGCACGTACTGGTGACGGTTGCCGCCCCGGCTCTCGGGAGCGATCCCGGCCGGCCAGTGGACGACGAGCGGATCGGCCACGCCGCCCTCGTGCACCTCGCGCTTCCAACGACGGAACGGCGTGTTTCCGGCGACGGTCCAGCCCCACGGGTAGTTGTTGTGGAAGCGAGGACCGCCGATGTCGTCGATGCGGTCGACGACATCGGCCAGGCGCATGCCGCCGCCGTTGTACAGATGGGCGAAGTTCACCGACCCGTTCCGGCCGCCCTCGGAGCTGGCGCCGTTGTCGGACATGAGGAGCACGATGGTGTTGTCGCGATCGCCCGTCTCCTCGAGGAAGCGCAGCAGGCGCCCGACATGATGGTCGGTGTGCGAGAGCATGGCGGCGAAGGCCTCCATGTAGCGAGCGCTCACCCGTCGCTGGTCGGGCGTGAGCTCGTCCCACGATGGCACCCACTCGGGCCGGGGCGAGAGCACGGTGCCCGACGGCAGCAACCCCATGGTCACCTGGCGAGCGAACGTCTCCTCGCGAGCGACGTCCCAACCCCGGTCGAAGCGTCCCCGGTAGCGGGCCAGCCAGTCGGCCGGGGCCTGGTGGGGCGCGTGGCACGCCCCGGGGCAGAAGTACAGGAGGAACGGCTTGACGTCGTCGATCGAGCGCAGGTCGCCGAGGAACTCCACCGCCTTGTCGACGAGATCTTCGGTGAGGTGGTAGCCGTCGGCGAAGGATCGTGGCGGCGGGATCTGATGGTTGTCGTACACGAGCGACGGTGCGAACTGGTGGGTCTCACCGCCGTGGAACCCGTAGAAGCGCTCGAACCCGCGCGACAGGGGCCACCGCGCTCGCGACGCGCCATGGTGGCACTCGTCCTCCGGGGTGAGGTGCCACTTGCCGACGGCGTAGGCGGCATACCCGTGTGGTACCAGCATCTCGGACAGCAGGCCGCAACTCTTCGGGATGCGGCCGTCGTAGCCGGGAAAGCCCAGGGGGAGGTCGACGATCCGGCCCACGCCGCACGCGTGGTGGTTGCGGCCGGTGAGCACGCACGCCCTCGTCGGCGAGCACAGGCTCGTGGTGTGGAAGTTCGTGTAGCGCAGGCCACCACCGGCCAGGCCGTCGAACGTCGGCGTGTCGATGTCGGAGCCGTAGCAGCCGAGCTGGGCGAAGCCCACGTCGTCGAGGAGGACGATCACCACGTTGGGAACCCCAACGGGGGGACGGGGTTCCGGTGGCCACCACGGGGTCGACTCGTACCAGTAGCGCCCGATCACCCCGCCGAACTCGTGCCCGTCCACGTCGTCGCCTCCTTGGTTCTCGCTGACGACCGAGAGAGCGTCAGCGGCGCAGCTCATCGAGAAGGGCCGGGACGGCAGCGAGTGATCCGACCTCGTGCCAGCGCAACTCGGCGACCGTGGTCGGGTCGACGTGCTCGTGGGCCCAGACCAACGGGTACGGGACGTGGACGGCGGTCGCGCCGATCTGGAGCACGGGGATCACGTCCGACCGCAACGAGTTGCCGACCATGGCGAACTCGGTCGGGTCGATCCCGTGGGCAGTCATGATGCGCCGGTAGGTGGCGACGTCCTTCTCGACCACGATCTCGACCTTCCAGAACAACTCGGCCAACCCCGACCGCGCCACCTTCGACTCCTGGTGGAACAGGTCGCCCTTGGTGATCACCAGGAGGCGGTAGCGCCCGTCGTCGGCCAGGGTCTTGACGCATTCCTCGACCCCCTCGAGCAGCTCGACGGGATGGTCGAGCATCTCCTTGCCGACGTCGAGGATCTCCTTCAGGTGTTCGGTGCTGACTCGTCCGTCGGTGACCTCGATCGCCGTCTCGATCATCGAGAGGATGAAGCTCTTGGCGCCGTAGCCGTAGAGGCGGAGGTTGGCCGTCTCGGTGGCGAGCAGGCGCTTCGACAGCTCGGCCGGCTCCATGTGGTCGGCGAGCAGCGTCGTGATGCGCTCCTCGGTCATCGAGAACACGGTCTCGTTGTGCCACAAGGTGTCGTCGCCGTCGAAGGCGATCGTCGTCAGGTTCGGCATCGGGCGTCAGGCTACCGATCCCACCGGCGCTACTTCGCCGAGGGCTTGCCCGCGGGGCCGTAGCGCATGGTGTCGGTGCGCCACACGTCGGGCTGCTTGTCGAAGTGGGGCATGACCTTCTTGGCGAAGAGCTCGTTCGAGGCCCGTTGGATCTCGAAGGGGATGCCGTTGGGCCCGCCGAAGACGAGCTGGTCGATGCCGAGGTCCTGCATGGCGTCGAGCTGCTGACGCACCTCCTCGGGATCGCCGCAGAGGATCTGGCCGCCGTCGATCATGGCTTCCACGTCGTCGAGCGTGAACTCGCCCGGGATGTCGGGCCAGCGGGTCGCACCCTCGGGGACGGGGAACGTGTCGTGGTAGAGGAACAGGAGCGGGAAGAAGTAGTGCATCATGGCGTCGCGGTAGACCTGCCGGGCCAGCTTGCCGTCCTCCATGCACAGCATGCTGGAGCTGATCATCACGTTGTCGTTGATGAACTGGCCAACAGGCTCGGCTTCGGCGATCACCGCGTGGTACGCCTCGATGCGGGCCTTCATGGCCTGTGCGGGCTCCACGTTGAAGCCCAGGACACCCATCCCGTGACGGGCCGCCTTCTCGAAGGTGGGCGGGTTGCCGGCCGCCACCCACATCGGCGGGTGTGTCGTGCCGCCGCCGTAGGGCTTGGGGAGGATGTTGCGACCCGGCGTCTGGAAGTACTTCCCGTCGAACGAGTAGTCGCGCGACTCCCACATCTTCTTGAGCTCCCAGACGACCTCCTCCCACGGTTCCTTGGTCTTGGACGTGTCGAGGTTGAAGGTGCCGACCTCCCAGGAGCCGGCGCCGCGGCCGGTCCCGAACTCGAAGCGGCCTTCGCCGAGGTGATCGAGCATGGCGACCCGCTCGGCCATGCGGACGGGATGGTTCACGATCGGGTTGAGGTTGAAGATCCCCGAGCCGACGTGGATCTTCTCGGTGATCGCCAGCGCGTAGGCGATGAACGACTCGTTCGCCGAGAGGTGCGAATACTCGGGCAGGCAGTGGTGCTCCGACACCCAGATGTACTTGAAGCCCGCTTGGTCGGCCGAGCGGATCGTCTCGAGCTCTTCCTTGAGGGTCCGGTGCTCGACCTCGGGGTCGTGGGCTGCCTGACCCAGGATGTTCATCATGACGAAGATGCCGAATTCCATGGATCCTCCGAAGTCGTGGTGACTTGCGCTCGTTGACGCCGCACTGCTGCGGGCGACGCTCGCGCACGAACCCGACTTCGCGCAAGGAACTCGAGCGATCCCTCACACCGGTGCTACGCCGAGCGCTCCCTGGTGGTGCCGACGGTCATCGGGTCGGTTCCCCCTGAGGACGTGTCGCCTGGCCCGTGGCCCTCGTCGACGACCCGACCGTCGCGCATGCGGACGATCCGTTCGGCGGCGTCGGCGACCGGCTGGTCGTGGGTGACGAGCAGGATGGTCTGACCGCCGTCGTGGAGGCGGCGGAACAGCTCCAGGATCTCCTCGCCGCCTTCGGAGTCGAGCGCGCCGGTGGGTTCGTCGGCCAGCACGATCGTCGGCTCGTTGGCCAGGGCCCGGGCGATGGCCAGACGCTGACGTTGCCCGCCCGAGAGCACCCCCGGGGCCTGGCGGGCCTTGTCGGGCAGGCCCAGGAGGTCGAGGAGGTCGCGAGCGCGGGTTTCGGCCTTCTTGCGCTTCACGCCGGCGATGAGCGCGGGCATGACGACGTTCTCCTGCACGGTCATGCCTTCGAGCAGATTGAAGAACTGGAACACGATACCGACGTGCTTTCGGCGCATGAGCGCGAGCTGATCGTCGGACAGGCCGACGAGCGACTGGCCGGCCACCGAGATCTCGCCCTCGTCGGGCGTGTCGAGGCCGGCGACGACGTTGAGCATCGTCGACTTCCCGCATCCCGAGGGCCCCATGACCGCCACGAACTCGCCGCGTCTCACGGTGAGGTCGGCGCCCCGCAACGCGCGGACCGGCGCCGTCTCGGCCTCGAAGGTGCGGTACAGGCCGACGGCCTCGATCGCCAGATCGTCACTCATGCGGTGTCGCCTCCCGGGCTCGTGCTCGACGGGACTGGTGTCGCGAAAGTCGCCACCGGGAATCGGTAGGCAACGACCGGGGTGTCGCGCCCCTTGACGAGCTGCGGCGGCAACTCCTCGTGATCGGGCGGGACGGTGGCCAGCTCACGCCAGTGCGGACCCGAGCACACGGTCTGCCCTGGCGACGCGAGCTGCTGGAGTCGGTTGCAGAGGTTCACGGCATCGCCGATCACCGTGTACTCGAGGCGCTCCTCCGAACCCATGATCGCGGCGGCCACACTCCCCGTCGACAGCCCGATCCCGAGCCCGAAGGGCGGTAGGCCCTCCGCACACCAGCGCTCGTTCACCGTGGCTTGAGCCGCGTGCATGGCGATGGCGGCAGCGAGGGCGCGTTCGGCATGGTCGGGGCAGGGCTCGGGCGCGCCGAACACGGCCATCACGGCGTCGCCGACGTACTGCATCACCGTTCCGGCCTGGTCGAGGATGGCCCGGTTCATCTCGGCCCGGTGCACGTTCAGCTGGGCCACGATCTGGGCCGGCTCGGCATGCTCGGCGATCGTCGTGTAGCCCCGGATGTCGGACATCAGCACGGTCACGATGCATTCCTCGCTCTCGCCGATCGCCTTGCCGCCACGCAGGAGCCGTTCGGCCACCCCGCCGGGCAGCAAGCGGCTCAGCGACTCGCTGCGCTCCTCGCGCTCCACTATTGCCTCGTGCAGCATCCGCAGGCGCCGCAGAGCCCCCTGCTGGCCAGAGCTGGCTCCGTCGGCGAGGACGCGAAAGAGCCGTTCGACGTCCTCCGCCACGGCGGCCGCGGTCGTCCTTCGGGCGAGCGCGATCGCCTTCAGCGGGCGTCCGGCAGCCACGAGACCGAGCAGCTCCTCGTCGGCGGGCGCCAGCTCCCCCGGCCGCGTCACCGGACGTACCAAGGCGTTCACGATCACCGGGTCGAGCATCGAGCCGCCCTGGGCCACCGTGCGAATGGCGCTGGCGAGCTGGTCGCCCTCGGCGATGCGGTCCTTGAGCAGGTACGCGTACCCCGACGCCCCCTCGGAGAGCAACGCCACGGCATAGTCGGGATCGTCGTACTGCGAGAGGATCACGACGCCCGTCCCCGGATGGCGCTTGCGGATGAGCTTCGCCGCGTCGATCCCCTCGCGTTGGAACGCCGGGGGCATGCGAATGTCGGTGACGACGACCTGCGGTGCGGCGGCCTCGGCCCCGGCCACGAGCGAGTCGTAGTCGTCGGCGACCCCGACCACCTCGATGTCCTTGGCCCGGGCCAACATGGCCCGGACGCCTTCACGCACGATGATGTTGTCGTCGGCGAGGTACACCGTGATGACGGCCGTCTCCATGATGACCATTGGAGCGCATGGGGCTCGCCCAGAACAGGGGGCAGGCCCGGAGAACGGGGTGGGGCCAGCACCCCCACCGGTTGCCCGGCCTGCGCCCTGTTCGCGCCGGCCGATGATCCGTACGGTCACACGATGCGTCATCAAGCTGCCGTCACATCGATCTCCTGGATCCCGATGGAAGCCATCTCCGGGTTGCCGAAGCTGCCCTTCCGGATGGGTACGTTCCACTATGACGAGGTGCCACCCGATGATCTCGGTGGCCCCCCGACCGACGCCGCCGAGGGCCAGGGCGACGCCGGGGGCCCCGCGACCGACGCGGCCTCGGTCGTGACCCGCCTCGACGAGCTGCGCCTGGCCGATCGCTTCCGCTTCGCCAATCACCTCGCCGCCTGGATCGACGTCGTCGACGGACGCATCGTGGATGCCGGCTACGGCGGCGAGGGCCGCATCGGCGCCACCAGGGTGAAGCTCGGTGGCGCAGCGTGGATCGTCACCGCCGTCGCCCTCCCCGACCGGAGGTCGGAACCCGAGTGGGGCGACGGCTGGGTGCGCTTCACTCAGACAGCCGGTGGTCGCACCGGTGTGCCCGCGCCCCGCACCGTGCGCCGGCCGCCGTTCGTGCAGTGGCGCGCCCCCGTCGCCTGGACGACGCTCACGCTCACCGTGCACGCCGACGGGCGGACCGACTCGGAGCTCACCGGCGCCAGCCCGTTCCCCCGTCACTGGGTCTACGACACGGCCGGTCGGCTGGCATCCAAGAGCGGCCTCACCGACTTCAAGCACTGGTGGAAGCGAGCCTTCGGGCGCAACACCCCGTGGGGCAACCTCGACTCCAAGGCGTTCGTGACCGAGATCGAGACCGCCCTCGAACGGACGCTGTCGGCCGAGCTGCTCGCTCCCGGACATCAGGCCCGGTTCCGCCGCCTCAAGGTGGGCGACCGGCTCGTCGAGCAGGGCCAGCCCGGCGACTCGATGTTCGTGGTGATGGACGGCGTCGTCGCGGTCGATGTCGACGGGCAACTCCTGGCTGAGCTCGGCCCCGGCGCCGTGCTGGGCGAGCGGGCCATCCTCGAGCAGGGGCTCCGCACGTCCACCGTCAGCGCGGTCACCGCCTGCCGGGTCGCCGAGCTTGGAGCAGGCGACCTCACGAGGGAGCAACTCACTGCGCTGGCCGAAGGGCACCGGCGCGAGGAGCAGCTGGCGGCCTTCGGGACGACCGGTTCGTGAGGGTCCACGTCTGCGGGGTCCGGGGCTCGACGCCTCTGTGCGGGAGTGAGTTCCTGGGGATCGGAGGCCACACCTCCTGCATCGCCATCGCCCACGACGAGGGCGTACCGGTCCTGGTGCTCGACGCCGGGACGGGCGTGCGCAGGGTGAGCGCTCTGCTCGACGGCGCCCCCTTTCGGGGGACGATCGTCCTCGGTCATCTCCATTGGGATCACACCCAGGGCCTCCCGTTCTTCAAGGCCGGCGACCGTGACGACGCGCGCGTGCGACTGCTGCTCCCCGAGCAGGACGCCGGTCCAGGGGCGACGCACGGCACCCGTCCGCAGGACTCGGAGGCGTTGCTCGCCCGGGCCATGGGACCGCCGCACTTCCCGATCACGCCTTCGGAGCTGCGGGGCGACTGGACCTTCGAGTCGTACGGGGAAGGTTCGTTCGCGGCCGAGGGCTTCACGGTCACGGCGCGCGAGATCCCGCACAAGGGCGGCCGCACCATGGGGTTGCGGATCACCGACGGGCGCAGCACCATGGCCTATCTGTCCGACCACGCGCCCCAGGATCTCGGTCTCGGACCCCGCGGTGTGGGGGCCCACCACGCCGCGGCCATGGCACTCGCCGATGGGGTCGACCTGCTCGTGCACGACGCCCAGTACACCGCCGACGAGCTTCCCGCCCGAGGCCCGTTCGGCCATGCTGCCGCCGAGTACGCGCTGGGCCTGGCCGAGGTCGCCGGAGCGCACCAGGTGCTGTTGTTCCACCACGACCCCAGCCGAACCGACGCCGAGGTCGAGGCGTTGGAGCGCCGCCTGGCCGCAGCCGCGCCGGTCGGCGTGAGCGTGAGCGCGGCCCGCGAGGGTTGCGAGATCCGGCTCGGGTGATACAGGTGCTGCGCGGGCCCGGGGCCGCCGTTCGACTGCGGGCCGTGCGCCTGCTGGCATCCAACGTCCGGGCCTCGATCTTCCTCGCGCTGTTGGCGGGCCTGGCCGCGAGCACGCCATGGCGGCGACCGCTGCGTCGCGCCGGAGCGACTCGGCCCTGGAGCGCTTTTCCGAGCATCGCCGCACGGGCGATGTCGTGGCGATCGCGTGCAACCCGGACTTCACCGTCGAGCAGCTCGACGTCAGTCTCCAGCTGAGGGTTGACGAGTGCTTCGACGACCAGGCGACGGCGGCGACCGCCGATCTCCTCCGCAGCGTGCCCGAGGTGGAGGCGGTGGGCCGTTCCGGGTCGTATGTGGGGTCGATTGCTGCTCAGGTCGGTGCTGGCCCGGCCGGAGCCGCCCCGGCCCCAGCCGGCCCCTCACCCCCGAATCGTCGCGCCCGGGTCTTCCGCTGCGGACCCTCATCTCGGCCGATCTCGACGGCGGGCTGGCCGGCACCGGCGCGCCGCCGGTTCTGCGGGGTCGGCTCCCCCGTCTCGACGCGGCCGGTGAGATCGCGATCAACGAAGGCCTGGCGGGCGACCTCGGGCTCAGCCCCGGCGACACCACGGTGCTCAGCACGTACTCCGTCGACGAACCCGACGCCGCGAGCGACGGGAGCGAACCACCACGACGACCCGGCCGGCCGGCCCTGGTGACGGGGGTCGTTCGGGATTTCGTCGATCTCGTTCCCGAGGAGCCCTCGGCCCTGCTCACGATCTCCCGTCCACTCGTCGTGTACACGACCCCGGCCTGGTGGAGGAGCGAGGGATCGGGTGCCTTCGTGTACGGCGCGGGATCGCTCGTGCGGCTGAAGGACGGGCCCGACAGCGTCCACGTCCCGACCCACGAGCCGAGCAGGAGTGAGTTGTCCGGGGCATGTGGGGCTGTACTCACTCCTGGTCGTGCGTGGGCTGGTCGTGCCGGTGGTGACAACCACACCGGGGTGGGTGTGGTGGCTTCCTTGCACGTCACCGAGCAGGGGCGTCTACTGATGCCATGGTGGCCGTGAGGAGATCGCGAGGATGAGCGCCGTCTGGCTCTGGGTGCGCGCCGAGTGGCGACGGCGGCTCGGCTCGCTGGCCGCGGTCGCGCTCCTGATCGCGATCTCGGGCGGCGCGGTGCTCGCCGCGATCGCGGGCGCGAGGCGGACCGACACGGCGTTCACCCGGGGGGCCGCGGCCACGGCCGAGCCCAACATCGAGGTGCTCACTCCCGACTTCGTCTCGACGCTGCCCGACGACGCGTTCGAGCGGATCGTCGCCGATCCCGACGTGACCTCGGCCTACGCCTTCGTGCTGCTCGGTCTGGCCCCCCAGCCGTCGGAGAACTTCTTCTCGGTCGGCATCGCGGAGAGAGCTGGCGATTCCGGTGACGACGACGTGTTCATCATCGACGGCCGCAACCTCGACCTCGCCGCGGCCGACGAGATCGTCGTCAACGAGGCCATGGCCGATCAGCTCGGTAAGGGGCCCGGTGATCAGGTTGCGCTGTGGTCGAAGACGGATGAGCAGTTCCTCATCGAGGTGTTCAACGAGTCGCGGGCGATCGACGAGCAGGTCGACCCCGGGCCCCCCGCGGGGCCCCGCCCCACAGTCACGATCGTCGGCGTGTTCCGTGGTATCGAGGATGTGTCCGACAACCCCGATCCGTTCCTGGCGGTCGGGCCCGGCTTCCTCGAGGCGTACGGGCCCGACATGTGGCGCTGCGAGTGCGGGATCCGGGTTCGGGCCAGGCCGGCGGCACGCGACGCTGTGATCGAGCGGCTCCGGGCGAGCTTCGGTGACAGCGCGATCGTTCAGCCGTCGGAGGACTTCGAGGCCCGGGTCGCTGACGCGATCGGCCTGCAGGTCGGGGTGCTCGGGGTGGCTGCGCTGGCCTGCGCGATCGCCGGATCCGTGGTGGTCATCCAGGCACTGGCGCGTCAGATGGCCTTGGCAGCCGCCGAACGCGACGCCCGTCGAGCGCTCGGTATCACCCGCCGGCAGGAGGCCGGTGCCGGGCTGGCGCTCGTGGCGCCGGTGCTCGCCCTCGGTGCCGTCGGGGCCGTCGGGACGGCCTGGCTCGCTTCGGCGGCGCTTCCGGTGGGTCTGGCCGGGAGGGCCGAGCCCTACCCCGGTCGAGAGTTCGACGGCTCGGTGCTCGTCACGGGAGCGACCGTCCTGCTGGCTGGTGTCGTGGTGGTGAGCATCGTGGTGGCGTCGTGGACGGCCCGGGCGCGTGGGCCTCGGCGTCAGGCCACAGCGAGCCCGGCCCGCAGCTCGAGATGGCTCGCACGGCTGGCCGGCGGTACTCCGGCGCGTGTCGTGGGGTTGAACCTGGGAGCCCGGCGCTCGAGCGGAGGTTCCGGATCGCCCATACGGGCGGGCGTGGTCGGGCTCGCGCTCGGGATCGTCGGGGTGATCGCCGTCGGGCTCGTCGACGGTTCGATCGACCAAGTGCTCGCCACCCCACGCCTGTACGGCGCCGACTTCGACGCGACGATCCAGAACGAGCTGGGATCGGTGCTCGACATCGAGGCCATCGTGGCCGATCCGCGCTTCGATGCCGTCACGGCAGCCAGAGACGCCACGGCCCAGGAGAACGGTTACGGCACGACCCTCGCCGGCCCGAGCGGTGAGGCGACCGTGGAGGTCGACCCGACCGTGTTCGAGGCGTACAAGGGCTCCATCGCCCCGGTCCTCCTCGAGGGTCGGGCCCCGAGCGGGCCGGCCGAGATCGCGCTCGGGCCCGATCTGCTCGACGCAGTAGGGGCCGGAATCGGTTCGCCGGTGACGCTCACCAACATCGGGGTCGTGGAGGCCGTCGTAGTAGGGGTGGTGGTGAGCCCGGGCAACGACCACTCGGCCCGGGGGCTGGTGCTCGACGGGCCCGGGGCCGACCTCCTCGTCGGTGGCAATCTCGACGTCTCGTCCGTGCTCGTGCGGCTGGGCCCCGACGCCCGCGACGAAGAGACACTGCAGGCGCTGGCAGACGAGTACCCGGGCTTCTCGGCCGATCGTGAGCCACCGGCCAACGTCGAGAACCTGCGGGAGCTCGGTGGCGTCCCCACGGCCCTGGCGATCTTCCTCGCCGCTCTCGGCGCGGCGGCGCTGGTCTATTCCATGCATACCGCGACCCGGCAGCGACGGAGGGAGCTGGCGATCCATCGGGCCTTGGGTGTGAGCCGGGCCCAGCTCAGCCGGGCACTGGTCTGGCAGGCGGCGCTCGTCGCTGCGCTGGCACTGGCGATCGGTCTGCCCGTCGGGCTCGTCGCCGCCCGCATCGTCGTCTACAACCTGGCCGAGCGGGTCACCGTCGTCCCGTCGATCGCGTACCCGAGCTGGGTGTGGCTGGCCGTCCCGGGCGCGTTCGCGTTGGCCGGGCTCGCTGCGGCACGCCCGCTCCATGACGTCCGACGTCTCCGCCCAGCCGACGTGCTGAGAGCGGAGTGACGATGACCTCCGCGCTCGTCGCAGGCATCGCGGTCGCCGGCGCGTGGCTGGCGGCCGGGCTCGTGCTCTGGCGACGCCGGCCTGCCGAGCCCATGGGGCGCGTGATCGTGGTGCTGACGCTCTTCGGCGGGATCGGGTTGGCGACCCAGGCCTGGCGCGAGCTTGGCGAGCCGACGGGCTCGGCCGCGGACGTCGCGCTGGCCGGCGCCGGCGGGGTCGGCGCGCTGATGACCGCGGCGGCGATGCACGTGCTGCTGGCCCTGCCCGACGGGAAGCTCGTCAGCCGAGCGCACCGCCGCCTGGCGGCGGCCGGGTACCTGATCGCCGCAGCCGTGGGCGCGGTGACGATCGCCGCGGCCTCCGACACTGCCGACGGATCGGCGTCGATCCGCCGGTGGCCGTTCGTTCTGCTGGCCGTGGCACTTGCCGCGATAGCGCTGCCTGCGGCCAACGGCCGGTACCGGACTTCGAACGCCGTCGACCGTCGACGGCTCCAATGGGTCGGGTGGGGAATCGCGCTGGCCGCCGAGGCGGTGCTCGTGACCGTGGCGCTCAGCCTGCTCGCCGACTGGCCCCACCATGAGGAAACGGTCGCGGTGGGTGCGAGCGGGCTCGTGGCGGCGGCGCTCGTCGCCGGCACCAGCCCCCGCCTGGCTGCCCGCGTCGACCGTCTCCTCACGCACTCGGTGTCGCTGGCCGGGCTGACGGTGCTCGTGGTCGCGGTCTACGGGGTCGTGCTGCTCGGCCTGGGCCGCCGTCCCGACGACAGCGAGCGGAGCATGTTGCTGTTGTCGATGTGCGCCGCGGGAGTCATCGCGCTGGCCTACCCCTGGGCCCGCTCCCGGCTCGAGGACGAGGCGAACCGGCTCGTCTACGGCGAGCGGGTCGCGCCCGACGAGACGATCCGCACGTTCGGCTCGCGGCTCACCCGGGCGATCCCCATGGAGGAGCTGCTGCTGCAGCTGGTCGAGTCGTTGCGCAAGAGCCTGCTGCTGCGTTCTGCGGAGATCTGGACGGGGGGCGACGGCCACTACGAGCTCGCCGCCGGCGTCCCGCACCGGAACCCGCCGGCGCTGGTCGTCGGCGAGCGCGAGCTGCCCGTGGTGGCCCGGGCCGGGGTCTCGGGCGGGACCTGGGTCGAGATCTGGGTGGCGTCGCTGCTGGAGGGTCGCGACGCCCAGACCGTCCGGGTGGCCCCGATCGCCCACGCCGGCAAGCTGCTCGGTCTGATCGTGCTGGAACGCCGGGCCGACGGGGAGCCATTCGACGACGAGGGCGATCGGGTGCTCACCGAGCTGGCCCGTCAGGTCGGCCTGGCCCTGCACAATGTGCAGCTCGACTCGGCGCTCCAGGCTTCCCTGGAGGAGCTCCAGGCCCGCAACGTCGAGCTGCGTGACTCACGGAGCCGCATCGTCGCCGCCGGTGACGCCGAGCGCCGCAAGCTCGAACGCAACCTGCACGACGGGGCCCAGCAACACCTGGTGGCCATGGCTGTCAAGCTGCGCCTGGCGCATGACTCCATCGAGGATGGCGACACCGCCGATGCCATGGGGTTGATCGACGAGCTTCGCTCCGACCTCCAGGACTCGATCACCGAGCTGCGAGCGCTGGCGCACGGGATCTTCCCCCCGCTGCTGATGATTGGCGGGCTGGCCGAGGCCCTCCCGGCTGCCGCGACCCGGGCGGCGCTCGACACGTCGGTCGAGCTCGACGGGATCGGCCGGTACCCGAGCGAGGTCGAGGCCGCCGTCTACTTCTGTTGCCTGGAGGCGCTCCAGAACGCCGGCAAGCACGCCGGGGCCGGGGCGCGCGCGTGCGTGCGGTTGTGGGAGGACGCCGGTCCCGCGTTGCGCTTCGAGGTCTCCGACGACGGCGCCGGGTTCGAGCCCGCCACGTCCTCCCCATCGTCGGCTCCTGCGGGCCGGGTCGGCCATGGCTTCGTCAACATGACCGACCGCCTCGGCGCGTTCGACGGGTCCCTCACCGTCTCGTCAGCGCCCGGCGTCGGCACCCGCGTCGCCGGCTCGATCCCACTCGCTGCGTCCTCGGGGCCGGGGCCGGTGACGCCCCAACACGTCACGTCGTGACGACGGTCCTGTACCGGCTGAGGAGCCGACCTCAGGAGCGGATGGCCGACCGTCGTGCTGCTCACGGTGCTCGTGACGACCACCGGTGTCATGGTGTTTGGGTGCCGGTGAACCCGGCCCGCACCTCGTTGACCATGACCTCATCGGCGCGGGCGGGATCGAGCCGCCGACCCGAGGCCACCGCGACGCGATCCATGTCGAGGTAGCGTCCGCCGGCCGTGAAGCTCAGGATCCCGATGAGCGACTCGTCGAGTGTCCCGTCGGGTTTCAGTGGATAGGCCGAGATGGTCGTCCAGTACGAGGCCTCGACCTCGTGCGGGAGCGCCCGGATCGCCCGGTCGACGGCGGCGGTGGGTGTGCCCGGGTCGATCTCGACATGCGAGGCCGAGGATGCCTGCAGGTGTCGATCGAACAGCGACGCCGTCCGCCGCGCTCAGGCGAGGCACCCGAGACCGATCCCGACGACGAGGCCGAAGAGGACCCCGACGACCACGAACGTCGGCCACCGGCGCCGGAGCTCGGAGCGGACGAGCAGACCGACAGGGCCGGCCGGCCGTTGTGGTGCGTGCATGGTGTGGGTCAGACCACGCCGCGTCGATCGGGGCGAGGGTGCAGCCCCCAGGGTCGAAGTGGGGCCAAGACGACGTACTTCGCTCGTTGCCGGCTCAGGCCCAGGCCCGGATCGCCGCCCTCGGCCCAGAGGAGGCGCAGCACGCCGCATCGTCAGGACCACAGGTACCGGGCGCAGCCACCCAGCGCCAGGTTCGGCTGGCATCCCTCGTATCGGAGGGGTGGCGCCCTCGCCAGATGGTTGTCACCCGCGGATGCTCGTGGTGCGTCGGTTGCAGTGGGTGACGAACGCCCGCAATCGACCGACCGGGGAATCCATCGACGAGGGAGCGATCTTGATGCAGCAGAGAAGGATGACGACGGCGGCTCTGGCCCTGGCCCTGGTGCTGGTGACCGGGG
>VFJJ01000115.1 GCA_009886115.1 Actinomycetota bacterium | reverse complement strand
CGGTCCCGACCGGCACTGCCGCTCACTGCTCACTGCTCACTGCTCACTGCTCACTGCTCACTGCGACGACGCGACGCGTCACGTCACGGCTCTGACCACGCCCTCGCCGTCGGCGACGTACAACCGACCTCGATCGGCGACGATGACGGCGCTCCCCGAGATGTCGAGGGACCAACGCTCGTCGCCGTCGTTGGCGTCGAACGCCCGGAGCTGCGCAGGCTCGACGCCCGAGGCGCCAGCAGGGGCCCGGCCCGTCGAGACCGAGACGTACACCACGCCGTCGACGACCACGGGAACCAGCGTCAGCGCCTGCTCGTCGATCGACCACCGCTCCTCGCCGGTTTCACGGTCGAGGGCGACGAGGTGCCGGTCGTCGTCGACCAGGTACACCGAGCGGTCGTCGAGGGCCACGTTGACGAACACCTGGTCCGAGTCGCGACGCCACAGCTCGTCGCGTTCTTCGAGGTCGACGACCGTCACCCGGGAGCCACCGCCGAGCGACGAGGTCGTCACGACCATGACCTGCTCGTCGACGAGCACCTGCTCGACCTGACCAGCGCTGATCGCGACGATCGGCTCGACCGTCCCGAGTTCGGGGTCGATGGCCAGGACGGCGATCCGGTCGTCGCTGCACTCCGACGAGATCACGATCAGCTCGTCGTCGGCTTCGAGCACTCCCACGTCGCACGTGGCAGCCGGCGTCGACGTCCGCCATTGCTCCTGGAGCTCCTCGCTGGACAGGCCCACGAGATCGCCGCCGACATCGCGGAGCACGTACACCTCGGAGACGGCGCCGCGGAACGCCCGCTTGCGGGCGATGAACCGCCCATCGCCGTCACCAGCCTCGACGATCACGGTGTCACCGTCGACGGTCTCGTACACGACGTCATCGCCGACGACGACCGGCTCCCCGACCGTGGCCTCGTCTGACTCCCACTTCTCCTTGCCGCTCTTGGTCTCGACGGCCACGACACGGTCGTCGGTCCCGGCATCGGCCGCGCTCTGCCTGAACACGATGCGATCGTCGTTGCCGCTGGCGAGCGGTGGGCCCGAGCCGTTGCCCGTGGGCACCGACCACTCCTCGTCGGAGCCGTCGAGCGGATGGGCCGTGAGCGTTCCGGCCCCGTCGGGCGCAGCGGACGCGATGATCACCATGTCGCGGAGGACGAGCGGCGGACCGTCGAAGGGCGCGACCCCCGACCGGGCCCGGATCAGACGCGCCTCGCCCGGTGCCTGGTAGCGCCACTGCTCCTCGCCGCTCGAGCGGTCGACGGCGATCACCGCACCGGTCTCGCTGGCGCCCCTGCCGAGTTGCACCTCGAGCAGCACGAGATCGTCGATGACGTCGGGGACGTGCAGCACTCGACCACCGGTGGAGAAGGGCCAGGACACCTCGCCCTCGGGCCGGCCGCCTTCACCGTCACCGCCGCCACACGAGGCAGCCATGAGCGCGAGCACCACGGTGAACACGGTCGCACGCACGCCGTGCACCCCGGGCACCCGGCTTCGGTTCACGCGGAGGTCGGCCACGTCGGCGCTCAGCCCATCTTGGCGATGACGTCCGTGGCGAACGCCTCGGTGGCCGCCACCTTGGCGTCGAGCGCCGACCGGTAGTCGCGGCTGTCGGAGACCTCGGCGACCATCCATGGGGCACAAATCATGTCGGTGACGCCGGCGTCCTCGAAGCTCCGGTACACGTCGATATCGGGCGGGATTCCCAGGGCCAGGTAGATCTCGAATCCGTTGCCGATCTCGCTCTCGCGGCCATTCCGCACCAGGTGCTCGCGCAGGCGCGCCAGGTAATGCCGCGCCTCGTCGACGGTGTACGCGCTGCCGGCGAGCCAGCCGTCGCACAGCCGGGCGGCACGGGACAACGCCGGTTCGCTGTGCCCGCCGCCGTAGATCGGGACCGGCGCCGTGGGCACAGGGTTCATCCGCATCGGCGGAACGTCGTAGTGAGAACCGTGGTACTCGACCCAGCCGCCCGTCTCGGGTGACCGCTTCCACATGGCGCGCAAGGCAGGGATCATGTCGTCGAGCCGGCGGCCCCGGTTGTGGAACTCCTGTCCGGTGGCGACGAACTCCTCCTTGCACCACCCGACTCCAACGCCCAGGCGCACGCGGTTCCGGCTGATGACCGCCGCCGTGCCGACGAGCTTGGCCACGGTGTAGAGGTCGCGTGCGGGGGCGATGTAGACGCCGGTCGTGAAGGTGAGGTTCGTGGTGACGGCGGCCATCGCCGAGACGAGGCACCACGGATCGGGCCAGTCGGCGTCGGGCGACCAGATCGGTGAGCCGTCCTCGTAGGGCGAGTACGTGTACCGCGACCGCAGCTCCTGCGGGTAGAAGATGTGGTCGGAGACGTAGATGCCGGCGTAGCCCGTCTCGTCGACGACCGGACACAGCTCGAGGAGCTGGTCGGTCTCCAGAAACGCCACCGCCTGGTGGAAACGCATCGCTTCGGCCCTTTCACCCGTGACGTCTCAGCGACCGGACGCTATCGCACGTCCCCGACCCGCTTCCGGGACCCGGACCCGGACCCGGTCGCAGCAGCGCTCACCGCTCCCGGGTGGGGCGCGACGTCATGGTCGATCTCCAACCGACCGATCCGGTGACGCTCAGCTTCACGACGTCGACGGTGACGCCGCGCACCACAGGCGTGTTCAGCAGGGTCACGAGCTCGGCCACGCCCTTGCGGACCGCGGTCAGCGTGACGGTGTACGAGAGGCGGCCACCGGCCGAGCCCAACGTGCTGACGACGGCCAGGTCGGCCGTCGGGCCCGCCCTTCCCGCGGGGTCGAGCACCGCTCCACGGTTGCCGAAGGAGTTCTCGGCGCCCACGGTCACCGTGCCGACGGCCGGGGGGGCCGGGAGCCGAACCGGGTCGTAGGCGAAGGCGATCTCTTCGACCCCGTTGAGGCCGATCCAGAGCTGGAACACCCGGGTCTGCGCTCTGTCACCGTAGAGATGCACGTTCCACTGGAACACGACGTAGTCGCGACCACTGGCGTCGGTGAGCGTGGCGGCCCAGAGGTCCTTGCCGTCGTGGCCTTCCAAGTCGGTCCAGAACGGCGCCAGGACGTTGTTGGGTCGGGCGGCGTCGGGAAGCATCTGAGGCTCGAACGCGATGTCGGCCACCCCGTTGGCGCCTCCGACCACGGCGTAGCCGTTCGAGATGATCCCGATCGTGGTGTAGCTGTGGTCGCCGTACACGTACGACGGCACAGGGAAGTCGATGGCCGACTCGTCACCGAGCGCCAAGGGCACCAACCCGGGGATGGTCGCCAGGTCGACGAAGCGCGACGGTCCGGCAGAGACCAGGCTGGGAGCCGAAGCCACCACGCCCGGGAGCGTGCCGACCACGCCGACGCTGGCGGTGCCGATCCGCTCGGCACCCTCGGCGCCGTGCACGCGCAATCGCCGATCGGCCGTGGTGAGGATCTTCACGTCGGCCGGTCCGAACGTCTGGTTCTGGGCGGTGACGGTGCACCTCGCCGTGTCTCGGAGCCGCAGCGCAACGGGCCGACACGTCGTGGCGAGCGACACGCCGCCTTGCGTACGGTCGAAGGCGACCGGCAGATGCAGAGCCGGCGCCCCGTTCCATTGCTCGGTGATGCGGATCTCGCCGAAGTACCGCCCAGGAGCGACTCCGGGCGCCTCGACGGTGACCGCGAGCGTGACCGACGCGCCGGGCTCGACCGTGAACGACGATGGCGAGACCGACACCGCCACCCCGGGGTCGGACGTGGCGGTCTCGACCGAGTACGAGAGGGTCCTCCCGGAGACGTTGACCGCCGTGCGCGTCGTCGAGATCGAGCCTGGCATCACGGTGGCATGGATCGAGGCCAGGTTGAGGTCGACCTGGGTCAGCGGGTTCGAGCCGAGCGCGAGGAAGTCGGCGTGGGTCGCCGAGATGGTGAGACCGGGGTGAGCCGCCCGGGGGAGGTCGACGCGGCCGGAGCCCTGGTCGAAGGGCGAGGAGGCCGTGCCGTCGAGAGCGACGGTGGAAGTGGCGGTGGTCGCCAGGGCCGACTGGATCTGCCCCGGGGTCCAATCGCGATGCTTGGCCCTGATCAGCGCGGCGGCCCCCGCGACCACAGACGCCGACATCGAGGTTCCGCTGAGCGACTGGAAGTACTCGCCCGAGGGTCCACCTGAGCCTTCCGCCGGGGTGGGGGAATGGCCCGCGAGCACCTCGACGCCCGGCGCGGTGAGATCGGGCTTGAGGAACGGGCCGCCCGGCCCACGGCTCGAGAACTCGGCGATCTGGTCACCGACAGCGGACGTGGCCGACCCGGCCGCGAAGCTCGCCGTGCTCGCGGGAAGCTCGAGGAGGAAGGCGAGGAGCTGGGCGCCGGTCGCCTGATCGAGGTGCACCGTCGGCAGCACATGGCTGTCGGACACCGTCACGCCCGGATCGGGGTTCACGAGCACCATGGCGCCGGCTCCGCCCATCTTCACGTTGATCCCCTTGCGGACGCGACCCACCACCGCCGAAGAGCCGAGGGGATCGCGCAGGCAGATCACGATCTCACCGTGGAACGTCTCTGGGGGCAGCGGTGTGCGGCAGGACCCGTCTCCCGGCGCCCGAACGATCGGCGTGGCAACGGGCAGCCCGGTCGGGTGGATCGACGCCCCGGTGAGATCGATCGTGGCCTCGCCGGCTGACTCGACGTGCACGGTCGTGGTGAACCCGCGAGCCAGGGTCGACACGGCCACCGAGGTGACCCACGGAGCGAGATGCTGGACGGACGCCGCCGTGGGCCCGCCGTTGCCAGCCGACGCCGAGACGAAGATCCCGGCCGCGTAGGCGTCGAGGAAGGCGAGCTCCGTGGGATCGTTGAACGGGTCCTTGCCGCCGCTGATCGAGTAGTTGATGACGTCGACCCCATCGAGGATGGCCTGCTCGACCGCGGCCATGGTGTCGGAGGCGTAGCACCCTGCGGGCCCACACACCTTGTACACGACGAGTTGGGCGCCGGGTGCGACCCCTTGGACGGGACCGCGGTCGAGACCGAGGACCGGTGCCTGCTCGACCCGGGCCCCAGCGGCGGTCGTGGCCGTGTGGGTGCCGTGGCCGTCGCCGTCGCGGGCCGACCCCGGATACCGGTCGGGTGGCACGAGGCCCTGCGCCGCGGCGGCGTCGTAGAACGTGGTCGAAGCCCGGGCCCCCACCAGCTTGGCGTTGCAGGCGAACGGATCTGCTTCGGCGGTGAGGGGGTTGTCTCCGAGCTGGCACGGAACATCCGGCCGTTCGAAGCCGGCCAGGAGCGGCGATGCCACGAACGACGGATGCTCGGGCCACACGCCGCTGTCGAGCACCCCGACCGTGACGCCCCGGCCGGCGAGCACGGGACCGCCGATCCAGTCGATGACCGTCGAGGATCCGATGAGATCGGTTCTCGGATCGACGGGCCTGGTCGGGCTCCCGCCGCCGGAATCCGGCAACGGCCCGGGATCCGTGCCGTCGTCGTCGCCGCCGTTGCTCTCGGGGTTCGTCGGCGTTTCGGTGAGGACGTGTTGAAGCTCGTTGCGCTGGACGGCGACGACGCCATCGATGGCGAGGATGTCGTCGATCTGATCGCCGGGGACGCTAGCGGCCACCCCGCCGTAGACGATGCTGATCGTGGCGATGACGTCGGCGCCGGGCGCGACGACCCCGAGGTCGTTCTCGAATCGCTCCTCGACACCGGCGGCGAACTCGTCGAAGGCCAGCAGCGCAGGATCGTCGAGCGTGAGGGGACGGCCGGTGATCTCGGGGCTGGTCGCCTCCAGCCCGGCGACGCCGCCCTCGTACACGGCGGCAGCGTCGTAGTCGAGCTTCACGAGCACGTCGACGAGCGCCGGGCTGGCGATGCCGACGAGGCTGGGGTCGGTCTGGGCGAGCCGGCTGCTCTCGGACTTGTGACCGACGACCTCCCGGACCGGGGCGAGGTTCTCGATGCGGTACTCACCCACGGTCACCGGCCCGAGCGCATCGGCGGGGAGCAGCGGGACGATCACCACCACACCGGCGAGGGCTGCAGTGACCCGAACGAGCCGTCGCCGTCGCTGGACGACGAGCCGACCGGACAGGGCGGCTCGGGCCGACCACGAGCGGGAACGACGCGTCCGTGTGCCCTGGCTGGGCGTGCGGCCCACAGATCCTCCCCCGAGTGACTGGACGCCGATGCCTGGACACTAACCCCTCAGAAGCAATTTGTCACGGTCGGTGGTGTTTGGTCACACAACGCATCTTCGAGGCCCCTGGATGTTTACCCAGCTCATCGCCGATGTGCAGCCGAGACCCTGGCAGAACCCCAGGGGTATTCACCAACGTCGTCACCCAGCGTTCGCGCTCACTCGCTCACTGCGATCACGACCATGGCGCGGCCCCACTCGTGCCGCGATTCTCTCCGCACGTCACCGAGCACGCGACCGCTGAGCAGGCCTGCGCGGTAAGGTCGCCGACGGTGAGCGCCTCGGCCCGGGAGATGACGATGCATCTCGTTCGGCCTCACCCGCAACGTCCCGGCGGCGCCGACGCGAACACGCCCCGACCGTCGTGTGGCCCGGTGAGATCGGCCAGGCTGAGTGCCCTGGTGCTGGTGCTCGTGACGGGCTTCACGGCGTGCTCGTCGGGGAGCGACGCCCCGATCTCGTCGACATCTCCTCCCGGGCTGGCGGGAACGAAAGGCGTCACCGAGCAGTCGGTCGAGGCGCCGTCGACCAGCACCGCGGCGCCCGAAACGACCGTCGCCAGAGCGATCACCCCCGGCGTGACCGACCGCTCGATCGCCGTCGTCGGATTGGCCTCGCTCACCCACCCGACGGGATCGGCCCATGAGCTCGCCGACCTCGGCGCCCGGGCCCGCTTTCGACGTGCGAACGCAGACGGAGGCGTGCACGGTCGAACCGTCGACCTGGTGGAGGTCATCGACGATCGCGGCGACAGCGTCCGAGCGGGCGACGCCATCGAACGCATCGCGAGCGAGCAGCGCTACTTCGCCGTCGTTCCGTTGGTGTCGACCGCACTGGCGCCGTCGCAGGTCGCGCCCCTGCAGCAGGCAGGCATCCCGTACGTGGGATGGGGTCCGACGCCCGGCTTCTGCCACGACCCGTTCGGATTCGGTGTCACCGGGTGCATCGAGCAGCCGCTCGGCTCCCAGGGGATCACCGCCGATGCGCTCGCGTCGTCGGCGTTCGTCGATGCTGTCGCCCAGCAGGTGCTCGTCGGCCCGGAGGCCTCCGCCCCGACCGCGGCCATCGTCGGTGACACCGTCAGCCCGGCGAGCGAGGTGGCGATCGCCCGCTTGGCCGACATGGTCGTCGAAGCCGGGTTCGAGGTGGTGCTCGTCGACGGCGGGCTCCCCACGACGCCTCGATTCGACTACTCCCCGTGGGCCAGCCGGGTGATGACCTCGGCGGGTGGCGCCCCTCCAGCGGTCGTGTTCCACCTGGGCCAACCGGCATCGGTCGTGGGCCTGTCCCGGGCGCTGGCCGAGCTCGAGTACCCGGGCATCCAGGTCAACCCCTCGACCCACGACCCGGCGTACGTCACCAACTACGCGTTGCGCCTGCCGTTGTTGGGCAGCCTCGTGGCCACCCCGTTCTCACCTGTGCAAGACACGGGGAATCCCGCCGTGGCCCAGATGGTGGCCGACCTCCGGGCCCTCGGCGCCGACGATGCGGTGATCGGACGCCCCGCGGTGGCTGCCGGATACTGGTCGGCCGATCTCTTCTTGGCCATCCTCCAACGAGCCGGCCCGGAGCCGACGGCCGCGTCGTTCACGCAGGGTGCCTCGGGTCTGTCGTACCCCTTCGCCGGCGTCGGACCGAGCACGTGGCCGGCCAACCACGATGCGCCGGTCGCCTGCACGAGCCTGCTCCGAGTCGCCGAGGAGACCGTCACCCAGGGCTCGATCACCCTCGTGGTCGGTCGATTCGAGGTCGTCTCACCGCTCACGTGCGTGGAGTGATCGCCATCCCCGGTCCGTCGAGCGCCTGGTTGCCGCGACCGAGGGTCTGATCTAGCGTCGTTGAGGCTCACCACCCACGAGGAGCACGCCCCGTGTCGACCACCAGCCCAGCCGGAACCGCCGATGCCGCGCCGCCCCGAGGAGCGCCGATCCTCCAGGCCAGGGGCATCAACGTTCGTTTCGGGGGCGTCGCGGCGCTCACCGACGCCGACATCCAGGTCGCGCCGGGCGAGATCGTGGGGCTGATCGGGCCCAACGGTGCCGGCAAGACGACCCTGTTCGATGTCGTCTCGGGCATCCGCACGCCCACCTCCGGCAGCATCGTGCTCAACGGCGTCGACATCACGTCGCGTTCAGCCACGTGGCGCTCACGCAACGGCATGCGGCGCACCTTCCAGCGCCAGCAGACGTTCGGATGGCTGAGCGTCGAAGAGAACGTGCTCACTGCGCTCGAGTGGCACGGCGGGGGCGGCGGGCTCCTCGCCGACCTCGTGGCGGCACCGAGTCGCCGTCGACGCGAGCAGGAACGCCGGCTTCGCTCGCGTGAGGTCATGGAGACGTGCGGGATCACCGACGTCAAGGACGAGCCGGCCGGGAAGCTTCCCATCGGTCGGGCCCGGATGGTCGAGTTGGCTCGAGCCATCGTCGACCGTCCGAAGGTCCTCCTGCTCGACGAGCCCACGTCGGGTCTCGAGGAGACCGAGACGCACAACCTCGGCGAGACCGTCCGTCGGGTCCGCGACGACGAAGGGTGCTCGGTGGTCCTCGTCGAGCACGACGTGGCGTTCGTCATGGCGATGTGCGACCGCATCGTGGTACTCAACCTGGGTCAGGTGATCGCCACGGGGAGCCCTGACGAGGTTCGCAGCAACCCGGCGGTTCGCGCGGCCTATCTGGGCTGAGCCCCCACAGCGCCTCGACCATGGAAGCGCTCCCCGATCTGCTCGGTCGGTGCCTGTCGGCCATCGGCGTCGAACGCGTGGTGTGCCCACCCGTCGCCGGTCACACCGTGCGCGGCGGAGGCCTCCGGAAGATCGTCGAGGGGAACCCCGTCCTCGCCGCGCTCATCGCCGACGGCGACGGTCGGGTGGGCCCGGCGGCCGGCTGCGCCGTGTTCGAGGGACCGCACCTTCGGATCACGACCGCCGTGGGCGCGACCCCGACCGAGATCGCCGTCGCCGTGCCCGACGATCTCCCCGGGGCCATCGCCGAGGCCGGCCTGATCGTCAACGCCGGTGCCGGGGCGACGGTCGTGCTCCGCCTCGGGTTCCCGATCACCGAGTCGGCGTCCGAGGGTCTCGTGATGCCCTCGGCGGAGACGGTTGCGGGGGTCTCGGCGGCCTTGCCGGCGATCCCCGCCCGAGCCCACACCGTGGTGCTCGCCGGGCCCGGCGTCGTGCGAGCCGGGGCGGTCGACGGGCTGCGGGCGTTCGCTGCGGCGACGGGGTTCGCCGTCGCCAACACGTGGGGCGCCAAGGGCGTCTTCGAGTGGAACAGCCCGCACCACATGGGCACGGTCGGTCTGCAGGAGCGCGACTTCGAGTTGCTGGGCTTCGCCGACGTCGATCTGGTCGTGGCCACCGGGGTCGACCCATCCGAGGCCGGCGATCGGAGCCGGTGGGCGCTCAGCGACGTGGTCGAGGTCGACCCGCGCCACCTCGCGGAGCTCGCCCGCTCGTGGCCACATGCCCCGGCGACCATTCGTCCCAACGACTTCCTCTCACGCATGTCGGCCGTGTGCCAGCCCTTGTTCGTCGACGACCGGTTCCCGATGTCGCCGGGGCGGGCGGTCGCCGAGATCCGCGCCACGATGGGCCCGGGCCACATCGTCGTCGCCGATCCCGGCCCGGCCGGGTTCTGGGTGGCCCGCACGTTCTCGACCATCGAACTGGGCAGCGTCGTGGTGCCGTCGATGGTCGCGCCCGGTATCGCTGCCGCGGCTGCGATCGCCTGCGGTACGCGCACGCCCCGCACGCCGGCCGTCGCCGTCAGCACGGGTCCCGTCGATCGGACGACGCTCCTGGCGATCGACTGTGCTCGGCGCATCGACGCGCCGCTCGTGCTCGAGGTCTGGTGCCATTCCGAGACCGGGCCCTCCGGCGAAGGGTCGACGGGAGTCTCGGGGGCCGTGCGCGTGACGAGCATCGAGCACCATCGCGACGTGCTCCTCGCCGCCGGCGCGAAGCGGGGCGTCACCGTGATCGAGGTACCCGTCGACTTCAGCGACCTGGCTCGCCTCGAGGCCGTCGCCGGTCCGGTCGTCGCCTGGCGTTGACGGCCGGCCCGTGCAGAGCTGGTCGTGTCACACCCTCACCCTGCGAGGGTGCCGACCGCCTTGTCGCCGTTGCGGAGGAACGCCGAGCACGTGACCGACCGGTCGCCCTCGCCCCAGCTGCGTTCCGATGGCGCCAGCGGGAAGATGCCCACGGTGCTCGTCCGCCCGTCGTACTCGGAGCCCACGAAGGCCGAGTATTGATTCACGCACCCTTGGAAGGCGGCGGCGCCCACCGGGCTGTCTCCGGGGAAGGCCGCGGCGGCACCGAGGGGGAGGTCGAACAACGCATAGACCTCGTAGACGTGGGCTCCCGCGCAGGCGACGGTGTCGACCGCATCGATCTCGGCGGCGACGATCGGCTCGTCGAAGCAGACGCCCACGGTGAGGTCGGCAGCGGCGAGCCGATCGGCTTCGCCCGGGTCGTCGCCTCCGCCGCAGCCGGCGATCACCACGAGCCCGAGTGCCGCGCCGAGCACCCGCCTGACGATCGCGCCGAACCCGCCGGCCTGAAGTCGCACCATGGGCCGAGCCTAGGATCCCGGCCATGCGAGGAGACGTCGAGTGGGGCACGATCCCGAGACTGGTGCGCAGCGCGGCTGAGCGCTACCCCGACATCGAGGCCATGGTCGACCGCGATGGCGACCGCGAGATCCGCTGGACGTTTCCCGAGTACGCAGAGCGCATCGACGAAGCGGCCCGGGCATTCATCGCATCGGGTCTCGCGCCGGGCGAGACGGTCGCGGTGTGGGCGCCCAACATCCACGAGTGGGCGGTCGCCGCCATCGGGATCCACAGCGCCGGCGGGGTGCTCGTCCCGCTCAACACCCGCTTCAAGGGCCGCGAAGCGAGCTACATCCTGGCGAAGTCCAAGGCCCGCATGCTCTTCACCGTCACGAGCTTCCTCGACGCCGACTACGTGCAGATGCTGCGCGACCACGGCGCCGAGCTCCCGGAGCTGCGCGAGACGGTCGTGCTCCGGGGGGTCGTCCCCGAAGGGTGCGTGGCGTTCTCCGACTTCCTCGCCCGCGCCGCGTCCGTCGACACCGAGACCGCCGAGGCCCGCGCGCTGGCCGTACAGCCCGACGATCTGTGCAACCTGCTGTTCACCTCGGGCACGACCGGGATGCCCAAGGGGGCCATGCTCATCCACGGTGCGACACTGCGCGCGTACGACTCCTGGGCCGACGTGGTCGGGCTCGAGCAGGGCGACCGATACCTGATCATCAACCCGTTCTTCCACTCCTTCGGGCTCAACTCGGGGTTGCTGGCGAGCTTGATGAAGGGGGTCACCGTCATTCCCCAGCCGGTGTTCGACGTGCCGCAGGTGATGGCCCGGGTGGCCGAGGAGCGGGTGTCGATGCTGCCCGGACCGCCTGCGATCTACATGACGATCCTCAACCATCCCGACCTCGCCAGCTACGACCTCTCGTCGCTGCGCCTCTCGGTGACGGGGGCCGCGGCCATCCCCGTCGAGATGATCTATCGCATGCGGCGCGAGCTCACGTTCAAGAACATCGTCACCGGATACGGCCTCACCGAGACCCACGGCATCGCGACGATGTGCCGTCACGACGACGACCCCGAGACGATCGCGCGCACCTCGGGTCGGGCCATCGACGGGGTCGAGGTGCTCGTGGTCGACACCGAGGGCAACGAGGTCCCGCGGGGCACGCCCGGCGAGATCGTCGTACGCGGGTACAACCTCATGCTGGGCTACCTCGACGATCCCGACGAGACCGCCAAGACCATCGATGCCCAGGGCTGGCTGCACAGCGGCGACATCGGCACGATGGACGATCGCGGGTATGTGATCATCACCGATCGCCTGAAGGACATGTTCATCGTCGGTGGTTTCAACGCCTATCCCGCCGAGATCGAGGGGACGTTCATGGCGCACCCGGGGGTCGCTGCCGCGGCGGTGGTGGGCATCCCCGATGAGCGGATGGGCGAGGTGGGGGTGGCGTTCGTCCAGGTGCGCACCGGGGCGTCGGTCACGGCCGAGGAGCTCATCGCCTGGAGCCGCAACGAGATGGCGAACTACAAGGCGCCCCGGGCCGTCCACATCGTCGATGCCTTCCCGCTCAACGCTTCGGGCAAGGTGCTCAAGTTCGAGCTGCGCCAGCGGGCGATCGAGCTGCAGTCGAAGGCGTAGCGCCCCCACCCTCTGACCCAGCGCAGAAGCTCGGAGTCGACCATGGCCAGCCTCCCCTATTCCGCCACGCCCTTCGCCGGACGGGTCGCCGTCGTGTTCGGCGCAGCCCGTCCGCCGTACGTCGGTCGGGCCCTGGCCATCAGGCTGGCGACGGGTGGCGCCGACGTGGCCGTCGTCGATCGAGTGGTCGAGCCCGATGGCGACGGCCGCCTTCCCGACACGGCGTGCTGCACCGCCGGCGAGCTCGAAGAGCTGGCGTCGACCATCAGGGCCATGGGGCGCAAGGCGATCGTGGCACACGCCGACCCGTCCGACTCCGATGCCGTGCACGGCGCCGTGGCCGCGGCCGAGCGCGAGCTGGGCCCGGTCACGTTGTGCGCGACCGTTTCGGGGGGCACGGGCGCACCCATCGGCGACGGTTCGCTGCTGGCCGTGAGCGAGGAGGCCTTCGACCGCGCCATCGCGCTCAACCTCAAAGGGGCCTGGCTCGTGGCCCGGGCCGCGGCGGCCGCCATGGTGGCCGGGGGCCGGCCCGGAGCCATCGTGGTGATGTCGAGCTTCGCCACCCACACCGGCGGCTTGAACGTCGGCGCGTTCTCGGCGGCCAAGGCCGGCGCCAACCGGATCGTCTCGAAGATGGCCGAGGAGCTCGCCGTGCACGGGATCAGGGTCAACGCCGCCTCACCGCTCGGGGTGAACCCCACGGGTGGCCGGTCGAACCCGCAGTTCCTGGGCATGGCAGCAGATGCCGGGACGACCGTCGACGACTACCCGCGCCAGCGCTTCGTGGCCGGGCGCTACCAGGATCCCGACGAGACCGCCGCCGTGATGGCCTTCTTGCTGAGCGACGACGCCAGCTTCGTGAACGGCGTCACCATCGACGTCGCCGGCGGCGGCTTCAAGGTGTGACTGCACTCCGTCGCGCTGTGAAGCGGGCCCGGACGATGGATCCGCAGAGCCAGGCGGGTTCTGGCGCCGTAACGGGCACCCGCAGACAAGCCTCGGAAGTCAGACGATGCCGGCGGCGGCTTGGTACACGGGACGCTCGCCCCCGCCGTGGACCTCCCAGTTCGCACCGGTGACCCAGCCCGCGAACGGCGAGCACAGCATGAGGCAGGCGTCGGCCACGTCGTCGGGACGGCCCATCCGGCCCATGGGGATGGTCGCCGCCACCGAAGCGCCGCCGTCGCTGCCGTAGTGCTCCTCCTGGCCCGGGTTGAGGATCAGGCCGGCGATGATCGTGTTGATCCGCACGGCCGGCGCCCATTCGATGGCCAGCGAGCGCGTGAGGTTGGTGACGCCGGCCTTCGCCGCGGCGTACGCGACCGAGCGGGGCGACGAGGTGAGGCCGGCCACCGACGAGATGTTCACGATCGAGCCCACACCGTCCTGGGAGCGCATCTGGCGGTACGCGGCACACGACATGTTGAGCACGGCCGTGAGGTTCAGAGCGATGATGCCGGCGTGGTAGCGGGGCGACACCGTTGCCGTGTCGACGCTGCCGGTCCCGCCAGCGTTGTTGATGAGGATGTCGATGCGCCCGTGGGCCTCGACGGTGGCGTCGACGACCCGCTGGATCTGGTCGGGCTCTCGCAGGTCGGCAGCGACGAACAGCGCTGTGCGTCCGCCCGCGCTCGGCAGCGACTCAGGAGCCGAGCGACCGCAGATGACCACCTCGGCGCCGGCGTCGAGCAGCCGGGTCGTGAGGGTGCGGCCGATGCCCTTGCCGCCGCCGGTGACGATGGCCGTCATGCCTGTCAGGTCGATGATCGAGCTCATGGACTGGTTCTAGCAGCAGTTTGTGCCGGCTCCAAGCCGGCGGATTCGGGACCTCGCTGCGCTCGGCAACGGCAACGGCAACGGCATAAACAATCGCTCGCGTCGCCACCTGGCCTGCCCGACCATTCGTTAGGCTCCGCGACCATGTCGCTGCCACAGTCGTCACCCATCCGCTCCGAGATCCGCGACCACATCGGCGAAGTCGTGATGGCCAACCCGCCGGTGAACGCGCTCGACGCCGAGGCCTGGTTCGACCTCGCTGACACGATCCGACGGCTCGGACGCAATCCCGAGGTGCACGCGCTGATCGTGGCGGCCGACCCGGCGATCAAGCACTTCCAGGTGGGTGTCGACATCAAGAAGCTGGCCAACGACCCCACCCGCACGGAGATGATCGGCGTCAACCGGGGTTGCTGGGAGACCTTCGCCGCCGTGTACGACTGCGAGGTCCCCGTCATCGCCGCGGTGCACGGCATGTGCCTGGGCGGCGGGGTCGGCATCGCCGGGAACGCCGATGTGGTCGTGGCGAGCGACGACGCGTCGTTCGGCCTGCCCGAGGTCGACCGTGGAGCGTTGGGTGTGGCCACGCACCTGGCCCGGCTCGTCCCGGCGAAGAAGGCCCGGGCCATGTTCCTCATGGGCTCGATGATCAGCGCGGCCGAGCTGCTCGAGTTCGGGACCGTCGAACGGGTCGTCCCCCGTTCCGAGCTGATGGACGCGGCCCGAGAGATCGCCGGGGTCATCGCGGCCAAGTCTCCCTTGGTGATCCGCCGGGCCAAGGAGTCGCTCAACGCCATCGACCCGGTCGACGTGAAGCGCAGCTACCGCTTCGAGCAGGGCTTCACGTTCGAGCTGCAGCTCTTCGGCGACTCCGACGAGCTCCGCAACGCCTTCGTCGACAAGCGCGCCGCCGAGATGGGCCAGGGACGCGAGCTCCTCGGGTGACGCGGTCCGCTCGAGTGACGGGGTGAGCGCATCGGCGAGGCGCGAGCGGATCGTCTCGGGCAGCTTCGTGGTGCTCATGCTCCACAACGGCGCATACTTCGCCGCCGGGTCGATGCTCACTCCCGTGCTGGGCCGCTATGTGAAGGGACCGCTGCACGGTGGCACGGGCGGCGTGGGTCTCGCATTCGGCGCCTACGCGCTCGGAGCGGTGATCGTGCGGCCTTTGGCCGGACGCCTCGGCGATCGGATCGGTCGTCGACCGACCGGCGTTGGCGGCGCGGCGGTCTTCGGAGTCTCGGTGATGCTCCTGGGCCTGGCCGAGAGCTCAGGCGGCACCTGGTGGGTCGTGGCGGTACGGGTGTTGAGCGGGGGCGCAGGCGCCGCGGTGTACGTGGGCGCGACCGCCACGGCGACCGACATGGCGCCGGCTGCGCGACGGGGCGAGGCCATCAGCCTGTTCTCGGTCTCGGTCTTCCTCGGCATCGCCCTCGGGCCCCTCGTCGGGGAGGCCCTGTACCAGCGTTCGGGGTACGACACCGTGTGGATCGCCTGCGGCGTCACCGGCTTGGTGTCTGCTGCCCTCGGGATGTTCGTGCCCGAGACCACCCGGGTCGGCGCGCCAAGCGCGCCGGGGACGGCCGCGGGGCCACCGGGGACAACGGGGACGGGGCCAGCGGCGACGAAGCCAGCGGGGCCGGGGCCACCGCGGGCTCGACAGCCTTTCGCCCATCCGGCGGCCATCCGTCCCGGCATCGTGATCTGCCTGGGAGCCGTGGGTCTGGCCTCGTTCAACTCGTTCCTCGCGGTGTACGGCGACAGCATCGGCATGCACGACGTGGCCCCGGTCCTGCTCGTCTTCGCCGTCGTGACCGTGTGCTCACGCCTCTTCGGCGCCAAGCTCAACGACACGGTGCCCCGGCAGAAGATGGCCACCATCGCCATCGTCTCGGCCGCAGCCGCGCTCTACCTCATGGCCCTGTGGCCCGAGCCCGCCGGGATCTACACCGCGGCCGTGCTGCTGGCCGTGGGCATGTCGTACATGTATCCGACGTTCGTGCTCATCGGCGTCGACGCCGCCCCCGACTCCGAACGCGGCTCGGTCGTGGGCACCCTCACCGCCTTCACCGACATCTCCAACGCCATCGGCGGCCTGGCTCTCGGCTTCGTGGCCAGCTGGACCTCGTACCGGGGCGCCTTCGCCATCGCCGGCGGCCTCATCACCATCTCGCTGGTCCTCCTCCTCGCCGGCGTCGCCATCCCCCGCACCCGCACCGTCGAGGTGACGGCGGGCGTCACCACCACCGGCGAGCCGGTGTTGTGACGCGGACGAGCGCCGCAGCGCGGACGTCGTCCCGATGCGCGAGCCGTACACTCGGGCCATGGCGGTGAGCGATCGCGACAAGGCCAAGATGGCCCGGCTGGCCGCCGACCTGCGCGAGGCCGAGACCGACGAGGAACCGACCCCCGAGCGCCGAGCGGCGATCATCGCCTGGCTGAACTCCGAGCGCGCCCGAGACGGCACACCGCCGTTGGGGGATGAGGCGGGCGATCGACCAGAACTGGAGCTGTACCGACGTGCGCGAGCCCTCGGAATTCATTGAGCCCCTGGGCGCGATCTTCGATGAGCTCGGGGCCGCGTGGACGGTCATCGGTGCGCTCGCCGCCGGTCGCTATCGGGCGACACCTCGCATGACCACCGACGCCGACTTCCTGGTCGAGCGTGTTCCTGGGCTCGTGGAACGGCTGACCGCCGAGGGATTCGACGTGCGGGTCATGTCAGCGCACGGCGAGGAGCCACACGTGTTGTTCGTTCGAGGCGACGGGATGAAGGCCGACATCCTTCTCCCGGTCGTCGAGTACCAGGAGTTGGCGATCGCTCGCTCGGAGCGGCATTTCCTCACGGTCGAGGATGTGATCGTGCACAAGCTGATCGCCTGGAGGCCTCGCGATCGAGACGACATCGCGTCCATCCTCCAGACCGGTCGACCGTTCGATCGCTCCTACGTCGAGCACTGGGCGACGGAATGGGACGTGCACGACCGGTGGGATCAGATCAAGTGATCAGTCGCCGCTGGCCGGCGCCGACCTTCGGAGTGTCTGAACTGCGGGAGCCACGCGGCGGTGGCGGCGAGGAGCTCGTCGGCCATGGGTGCCAGGTCGGCGAAGTCGACCCGGCCGCACAGCGGGTCGGCCATGAGCGCGGCGATCACGAGATCACGGTCACCGCTCACAGCCGCTCCCACGGTGAGTTCCTGTGAGCCGCTGACCCGGCGAAGCTGCTCGGCCAGCGCCGCCGGGGCCCGGGCGGCATCCCGTCCGCGCACCCCCGCGGCATCGACCACGCACATGGCCTCGCACACCACGTCGAGCGGAAGGTCGGGACACTGCCCGGCGTTGGGGATGTTCAACGGCAGCACTCGCCGCTCGCCCGTGAGCAGCGAGTCGACCAGCAACGAGAGCTGCTCCTGCGATCGCCGCTTCGGCACCCGGGCCTCTGCGATGCGGGCCTCGAGCGCGCTCACGTAGTTCGCTTCTTCGGCCTCGCGCTCGGCGATCGAGGTGAGCGCCACGCCCCACGCCGAGCCCCAACCCGAACGCTCGGTCAGGAAGCCCGGGAAGAACTCGACGAGGTGACGGTCACCGGCCAGCGGCAACGCGCCGGTGCGTTCGAGCAAACCCAGCTTGACCCGGTGCTGAGCGGCCAGACGGCGGACGGTCCACGGACCGTCGACCTCGGAACCTCCCGGGTGGCTGAACGCGCCGGGCTCGGCGTCGAGGCCGCGCATCACGTCCTGCAGCCAGTCGGGCAACGGCCGATCGAGCCCGGCCTCGTCGGCGAGCAACTCCGAGAGGCGTGATAGGGCGTCGATGCCGTCGACGCGGAGCTCGGTCACGACCGGGAGATGGTTGACCCCGGTGACGACCGGGTCGACGTCGCGGCCGAATGCGTCGAGAAGCACCGACATCCAGAAGCTGCCGATGGTGACCTCGTGGCACAGCCCGATCGTGCTGACGGTCGTCTCGCGCGTCACGGCCCGGCACAGTTGGGTCATCGGGTTGGTGAGGTTCAACAACCAGGCGTCGGGGCAGAAGCGCTCGATGTCGCGGGCGATGTCGAGGAACACCGGGATGTTGCGCAGAGCCCGGCTGATCCCGCCCGGCCCCACCGTGTCGCCAACGGGCTGGACCACGCCGTAGCGCGCCGGGATCTCGAGGTCGTGGCGCATGCTCGCCAGGGCCCCGGTCGAGATGTTGACGACCACGAAGTCGGCTCCGGCGAGGGCTTCAGCGCGGTCGGTGGTCGCGGTGACCGTGAGGCCCGCGGCGTGGTGCTCGGCGACCAACTCCCCGTAGCGCACCATGCGGGGGAGCCGGCTGGCGTCGAGATCGCACAGCACGATCTCGGCCTCGGCCGTCGACGGTGTGAGGGCGAAGTCGGCGATGAGCGTGGGGGCCCACTGGTGGCTCCCACCTCCGATGATCACGATCTTCGGTCGAGCCATCGGCTCAGGGTAGGCCTCGACCTGCGGGCCGGGGAGGACGGCCGTGGTAGGCCCCCGGCGGGCCTGTCGCATTACGCTCCGACCATGGGCCTCACGATCGAGCGGACCGGCGAACGCGACTCCATCGCCGAGATCGCGATCGACTTCCCGCCGGTGAACGCCCTTGATTCCCATGGGTTCCGGGCACTGGCCGAGACCGTCACCGCACTCGGGCGCGACCCGTCCGTCCACGTCGTGATCCTCCACTCGGCCATCGAGAAGGGGTTCATGGCCGGCGTCGACGTGAAGGAGATGACCGAGGGGGGACCCCGCGCCGTCATCGCGGTGAGCCGGGCCAACGCGGAGGCCTACGCCGCGATCTACGACTGCGAGGTCCCCGTCATCGCAGCCGTGCACGGCTTCTGTCTGGCCACCGGTGTCGGCATCGCGGGGAACGCCGACATCGTGGTTGCAAGCGACGACGCGTTCTTCGGGTTGCCCGAGGTCGACCGGGGCGGGCTGGGCTCGTCGACCCAGCTCCAGCGCCTCGTCCCGATGCACAAGGCCCGCTGGGCCGCGCTCACCTGTGCCCGGATCCCCGCGACCGACCTGCTGCGCTGGGGGTCGGTCGAGCGGGTCGTACCGCGCGCGGAGCTGCTGACGGTTGCCCGCGAGATCGCCGCGATCATCGCGGCCAAGTCTCCGTTGGTGATCAGGCGGGCCAAGGAGTCGTTGAACGCCATCGACCCGATCGACGTGAAGCGCTCGTTCCGACGCGAGATGGGCTTCACGTTCGAGCTCAACCTCACCCCCGTCGCCGACGAGGCCCGCCAGGCCTTCGTCACCAAGCAACCCGTCGGCACACAACCCGTTGCCGGGCACGCCGTCCCCGGGCAGCCGCTCACCGAGCCCGTCACCGAGAAACCCTGAGAGAGGGAACGACAGTTCATGGCCGACAAGCGGATGACCGAGGCCGAGGTGGTGTCCGAGCTGCGCTCGGGGATGACCATCGGGATCGGGGGATGGGGCTCGCGCCGCAAGCCCATGTCGATCGTGCGCGAGATCCTGCGCAGCGATCTGCGCGACCTCACGATCGTCTCGTACGGCGGGCCCGATGTCGGGATGCTGTGCGCCACGGGGCAGGCGAAGAAGGTCGTCTACGGCTTCGTCTCGCTCGACTCGATCCCCCTCGAGCCGCATTTCCGGGCTGCCCGGCAGAACGCGACGATCGAGGCCATGGAGCTCGACGAGGGCATGCTGCAGCTCGGGCTCCAAGCTGCAGCCTGGCGGGTGTCGTTCCTGCCGTGTCGGGCCGGTCTGGGCTCGGCGATCCTCGACGTGAACCCTTCCTTGAGGACAGTCGCCTCGCCCTATGACGACGGGCTCGACTTCGTGGCCATGCCTGCGCTGCACCTCGACGCCGCGATCGTGCACGCCAACCGGGCCGACGCCCGAGGCAACGCCCAGTATCTCGGCACCGACTGGTTCTTCGACGATCTGTTCTGCCGGGCCGCCAAGAAGGCCTACGTGTCGTGCGAGCGCGTCGTGGCCACGGCCGATTTCGTGAAGGAAGGCCACGAGTCGTCGATCAAGCTCAACCGGTCGATGACGCACGGAGTCGTCGAGGCGCCCTTCGGCGCCCACTTCACGCACTGCCTGCCCGACTACGCCCGGGCCGAGGCGTTCCAACGCGAGTACGCCGACTCGGCCAAGACGCCCGAGGCCTGGGCCGAGTTCTTCGAGAAGTACGTGGCCATCGGCGACCATGCCGAGTATCGAGCCCGTCTGGGGCTGGGGGTGTCGTCATGAGCGCTGATCTCAGCCCGACCGAGGAATACAGCCTGGCCGAGCTGTGCGTGGTGGCCTGCGCCGAGGCCTGGCGGGGCGACGGCGAGATCCTGGCCTCGCCCATCGGCACGATCCCGATGATCGCCGTGCGCATGGCGTCGCTCACGTTCGAGCCCGACCTGCTCTACACCGACGGCGAGGCGATCTTGCTGGCCGAACCGATCCCCGTCGGTGTCGGCCCCGACCACCCCCGTATCGTCGAGGGATGGATGCCGTTCCGCAACGTGTTCGACATGGTGTGGTCGGGCAAGCGCCACGTGATGATGGGCGCCACCCAGGTCGACCGGTTCGGCAATCAGAACATCGCCTGCATCGGCCCGTGGGCCAAGCCGAAGTCGCAGCTTCTCGGGGTTCGAGGCGCCCCGGGGAACACGGTGAACCATCCCACGTCGTACTTCGTGCCGGCACACACGACCCGGGCCTTCGTCGAATCGGTCGACTGCGTGAGCGGTGTCGGGTACGACCGGGCCGCCGCCGCTGGTCGCACGGCCCGTGAGTTCCACGAGATCCGCCGGGTCGTGTCGAACAAGGCGGTGCTCGACTTCGAGACGCCCGATCACCGGATGCGCCTGCGGTCGGTGCACCCCGGCGTCACGGTCGACGACGTGGTGGCGAACACCGGCTTCGAGCTCGTGATCCCGGCCGACCTGGCCGCGACCCGCTCCCCCACCGCCGAGGAGCTGCGCCTCATTCGCGACGTCCTCGACCCCAAGTCTTTACGCGACAACGAGGTGAAGCCGTGAGCGACGACGCTGCGAGAGCGAGAGCGAGAGCGCACCCGGCATTGCAGACACCATTTTGTCGATTGGTGGGCATCGAGTACCCGATCGTGCAGACGGGCATGGGCTGGATCGCCGGTGCCCATCTCACGACGGCCACAGCGGCCGCAGGCGGGCTCGGGATCCTGGGCGCGTCGACGATGGACTTCAAGCAGTTCCGCGACTCGGTGAAACAGATCAAGGATCAGACAGATAAGCCCTTCGGAGTGAACTTCCGGTCCGACGCCGACGACGTCGACAAGCGCATCGACGTGTTCATCGCCGAGGGCGTGAAGGTCGCGTCCTTCGCCATGGCTCCCCGCAAAGACCTCATCGTGCGGCTGAAGGAAGCCGGGGCGATCTGCATGCCGTCCATCGGGGCCAAGCGCCACGCCGAGAAGGTTCTGGAATGGGGAGCCGACGCGCTCATCATCCAGGGTGGTGAAGGTGGCGGCCACACCGGACCCGTCCCGACGACGGTGTTGTTGCCGCAAGTGATCGACGTGTGCCGCCCGGCCGGCGTTCCCGTGCTGGCCGCTGGTGGGTTCTACGACGGACGGGGCCTGGTGGCTGCGCTGGCCTACGGCGCCGACGGCATCGCCATGGGCACCCGTTTTCTCATGTCGAGCGACTCCCGCGTGCCCGAGGCCACCAAGGCCGAGTACCTCGCACGCGGGGTCACCGGCACCATCTGGACGACCGCCGTCGACGGCGTGCCCCACCGGGTGCTCGACAACAGCGTGGTGCAGAGCATGGTCAAGGCCGGCAAGATCCGGTCTCTCCCCGGCGCGATCAAGAACGCCCTGGCGTTCAAGAAGAGCACGGGCACATCGTGGCGGGCGCTCATCCACGAGGGGCTGGCCATGAAGAAGGCCAGCGACATGCCCTGGGCCGGGGTGATCATGGCGGCCAACACCCCCGTGCTGTTGAAGGTGGCCATGGTCGACGGTCGACCCGACGAAGGCGTGATGTCGGGTGGCGTGGTGCTCGGTCTCATCGACCGGCTCGACTCGTGTCACGACATCCTCCAGTCGATCGTCAACGACGCCAACGCGATCCTGATGTCGTTCGAGCGGGCAGGCACCGCGGGCACGTCGGGCACCGCGAGCACCGCGGGCACCGCGAGCACAGGGAGCGCAGCCGTCAGGGGCGGCGGCGGCGGCGTGACCGGCGACACCGTGGCGGTGGCGCGATGACGACCGTCCCCCCGTACCCCGAGGGTCGCAACCTCCTGTCCGGCAAGACGGTGCTCGTCACCGCGGCGGCCGGTACCGGCATCGGCTTCGCCACGGCCAAGCGCTGCCAGGAGGAGGGGGCCTTCGTGATCATCTCCGACAAGCACGAGCGCCGCCTCGCCGAGTCGGCCGCCGCGCTCGGCGACGTTCCGGCGATCCCCTGCGACGTCACGGTCGAGGACGACGTGCAACGGATGATCGAGTTCGCGGTTGGCGCAGCCGACGCCGCGGGTTTCGGCGGGCTCGACGTGCTGGTGAACAACGCCGGCCTCGGCGGCACCGTGAACCTCGTCGACATGACCGACGACCAGTGGAACGCCGTGCTGGGCATCACCCTCACCGGCACGATGCGTTGCACCCGCGCGGCCTTGCGCCACATGATCCCCAGGGGGACGGGCGCCATCGTCAACAACGCCTCGGTGGTCGGATGGCGGGCCCAGGAGGGCCAATGCCATTACGCCGCGGCCAAGGCCGGGGTGATGGCCCTCACCCGCTGCTCGGCGGTGGAAGGTGCGCCGCACGGGATCCGGGTCAATGCCGTGTCGCCGTCGATCGCCATGCACCCCTTTCTCGCCAAGGTCACGAGCGACGAGTTGCTCGCCGACCTTTCGGAGCGTGAGGTGATGAAGCGGGCTGCCGAGCCCTGGGAGGTCGCCAACGTGATCGTGTTCCTGGCGTCGGATCTCGCCTGTTTCATGGCCGGCGAGGTCGTCTCGGTGTCGTCGCAACACCCCTAGCGAGAAAACACTCCAACTGTCAGCGTGGCGGGCCGTATCCGGCCCGCCACGCTGACAGTTGCGGAGGGAACCCATGGAGCTCACCCTCACACCCCAAGACGCCGAGTTCCGCGACGAGGTGCGCACGTGGCTGCACGAGCACGTGCGCGGGCCCTTCGCCGGCTTGAAGGGCCAGGGCGGGCCGGGCACCGACGAGGTGCCGTTCGACGTGGAGGTGGGCTGGGAGCGCGAGCTGGCCAACGGCGGCTGGATCGGCCTGTCCTGGCCGGCCGAGTTCGGCGGACGGGGCGCCACGCTCACCCAGCAGGTCGTCTTCCACATGGAGTACGCGGCCTCGGAGGCCAAGAACCGCTTGCCCAACATGGGCGAGACGCTGCTCGGCCCCACGCTCATCGCCTTCGGAACGCCCGCGCAACAGGCCCGCTTCCTCCCCAAGATCCTGAGTGTGGAGGAGCTGTGGTGCCAGGGCTACTCCGAGCCCGACGCCGGTAGCGACCTGGCCAACGTGCAGACCCGGGCCGTCCTCGACCCCGGCGGCGACGGTGGTGCTGACGCCGGAGGCGGCGACGGCGCTGATGGCGGCGAGTGGGTCATCAACGGGCAGAAGGTGTGGACGAGCTACGGGCAGCACTCCGACTGGTGCTTCGTCGTGTGCCGCACCGATCCCGATGCGCCCACCAAGCACCGGGGCATCTCGTACCTCCTCGTACCCATGCGCCAGCCCGGGATCACCGTCCGCCCCCTCACCCAGATGAGCGGCGGCGAGGAGTTCAACGAGGTGTTCTTCGACGGCGCTCGCACGGCCGCCGAAAACATCGTCGGCGAGGTGAACGGCGGCTGGAAGGTCGCCATGGGCACGCTCGACTTCGAGCGGGGCGCCTCGACGCTGGGCCAGCAGCTCGGCTACGCCCGCACGTACCAGGGAGTGCTGACGGCGGCGCAACGCTGCGGGAAAGCCGACGACGCTGTCGTGCGCCAGGAGCTCGCCCGCTCGTACGTGGGCCTCGAGATCATGCGCTACAACAACCTCCGGGTGCTCTCGGCCGCGGCAGCGTCGGGCGCGGCCGGTCCGGCGAGCAGCATCGGTAAGCTCTACTGGAGCCAATGGCACCGCCACCTCTCCGAGCTCTCGATGACGATCGCCGGCATCGGCGGCCAGGTGTACGGCGGCTCAGCCGATACCAGTCCCGACGTGGCCCGCAACCTCACCGCGTTCCTCTACGACAGGGCCCACACCATCTACGCCGGCAGCTCCGAGATCCAACGCAACGTGCTCGGCGAAGGGGTCCTCGGCCTCCCCCGCGAGCCCCGCTGAGGCCGACCCCCCACCCCTCCCAACTGTCAGCGTCAGGGGCCGGATACGGCCCGCCACGCTGACAGTTGGTGAACTACGGCATGGCACTGCTCGCTTCTCATCGGCTCGTGCTGGCGTCGGCGTCGGCGTCGCGGTTGCGGGTGCTGCGCCTCGCCGGGCTCGAGACCGAGGTGGTGGTGAGCGGCGTCGACGAGGACGGGGTCATCGGCGCGCCAGCAGAGATCGCGCTCGAGCTCGCCCGCCGCAAGGCCCGAACTGTCGCCGCCCTCCTCACCGCGGCGTCGGTCCGCGAGGCCGGGCCGGCCGCACCCGCCGCGCTGGTGATCGGCTGCGACTCGGTGCTCGATCTGGACGGCCGCCCGTATGGCAAGCCCGCGTCGACCGTCCAGGCCATCGAGCGCTGGCAGGCCATGCGGGGCAAGGCCGGAACGCTCGTCACCGGCCACTGCGTGATCGACACCGCCAACCACCGGGAGGCGTCGGCGACCATCGCCTCGACCGTTCGCTTCGGCGAGCCGTCCGATCGTGAGATCGCGGCCTACGTGGCCACCGGCGAGCCGCTCGGTTGTGCCGGCGCGTTCACGTTGGAGGGGCTCGGGGCGGCGTTCATCGACGGTATCGACGGCTGCGCCGGGAACGTGATGGGGATCTCGCTCCCAGCGCTCCGAGCGCTCTTCGCCGAGCTCGGCCACTCGCTCGTCGACCACTGGCGCACGCCCGGACCCGTTCCGGACGGTTGAGCCCAGCGAGACACGCGGCGAACGAGGCCGCGGGCGGCGCTGAGCGCTGAGCGCTGAGCGCTGAGCGCAGCCGTCGGGCCAGGGAATAGGGTCCGCAGGTGACGATACGAGTGGCGGTGTGGGGAACCGGGGGCATCGGATCGCGAGCGATCGGGGCGATCACGCAGCGACCCGACCTGGAGCTCGTGGGAGTCTGGGTGCACTCGCCCGAGAAGGTCGGCGTCGACGCAGGCGTGCTTGCAGGCGGCGCACCCATCGGGTTGGCGGCCACCAACGACGCTGACGCGCTGATCGCGCTCGCTCCCGATTGCATCTGTTACACGGCCAGCGGCCCGAGCCTCGACGCCGTGGCCGTGCCCGATTATGTGCGCTTCCTCGAGGCCGGCATCAACGTGGTCACCGTGACCACCGCGGCGCTCGTGTACCCGCCGGCCTACCACCCTACGAACCGGCAACGTCTGGAGGTGGCTGCCGAGCGGGGTGGAGCAACCCTCTACGCCTCGGGCATCGAGCCCGGGTTCGCGGGCGACCAGTTCGTCCTGGGCCTCATGACGATGTCGAAGACGGTGCGCTCGGTACGGGTGCAGGAGATCTTCTGTTACTGGGACTACCCGGTCGAGTTCGTCATGCGTGAGGTGTTCGGCTTCGGCCAGCCCGTCGAGCACGTTCCCCTCATGGCGCTCAACGGTGCTCAGGGCGGAACCTGGGGCGCGCCGGTCCGCATGATCGCCGATGCCATGGGTGTCGAGCTCGACGAGATCCGTGAGACGTACGAGCGTGCGCTGACACCGCGCCGCCTCGAGGTGGCATGTGGCGTGATCGAGGCCGGAACCGTTGGCGCCGTTCGCTTCGAGACGATCGGCGTGGTCGACGGTCGCGACGCGATCGTCATCGAGCACGTCAACCGGATGGCGCTCGACATCGCCGCCGAATGGCCGACGGCCCGACGCGACGGCACCTACCGGGTCGTCGTCGACGGCGAACCCGAGATGCAGTGCGAGCTCACCGTCGGCACCCCCGACACGTTCAGCTCCGAAGGCATGCTCGCCACCACGATGCGGATCGTCAACGCCATCCCCGCCGTGTGCGACGCCCCTCCCGGTCTCGTGAGCTCGCTCGATCTCCCCCTCACCCTGCCCCGCCAAGCCTTCGGCCGGCCGTGACCGACATACCGCACACCGAACCGACGACATCGCCCGTCGATGATCCCCGCACCGACCCACAGCCCGACGCCGATGAGCGCTCGACGCTCACCGAGTTCCTCGACTGGTACCGCCAGGCCTTGGTGCTCAAGGCCACGGGGATCTCCGACGAGCAGGGGAGGGCGCGGCACGTGGCGTCGAAGACGACGATCGTCGGCCTGGTCCGCCATTGCGCCGAGGTCGAACGGGTCTGGTTCCGCCGCCGCTTCGCTGGCGAGAACGTCGAGGGCCTGTACGGCCCCGAGGCCGGCTACCAAGCCGGCGAAGAACCCGACTTCGACGACATCGCCGAGGCGTCGATCGCCCAAGCCGTTGCCGACTACGTGCAGGAGTGCGAGGCGTCGCGGCGCATCGTGGCAGCAGCAGCCACCCTCGACAGCCTGTCGGCCGTCGGCACGCGTGCCTACGGCGGACGGTCGGTGAGCCTGCGTTGGATCCTCGTCCACATGATCGAGGAGACCGCTCGCCACGTCGGCCACGCCGACATCCTCCGCGAGCTCACCGACGGCACGACCGGGGACTGAGCATCGAGGCACCGGTATCCTCCAGGCACAACGATGGGCGATCTCACGCTCCTTACCACCTGGAGGAAACCCATGGCCGAGGCCTACATCATCGACACGTGCCGGACGGGCGTGGGCAAGCGGGGCGGGAGCCTGGCCCGGGTGCATCCGGCCGACCTCGGGGCGCACATCCTCACGGCGCTCGTCGAGCGGACGGGCGTCGATCCGATCGAGGTCGACGACGTGGTGTGGGGCACGCTCGACAACATCGGGCCCCAGGCCGGCGACATCGGCCGGACGTGCTGGCTGGCCGCCGGGCTGCCGCAGGAGGTGCCCGGGGTCACCGTCGACCGCCAGTGCGGGTCGTCGCAGCAGGCGGTGCACTTCGGCGCCCAGGCGGTGCTGAGCGGAACGAGCGACCTCATCGTGGCCGGCGGATGCCAGAACATGAGCGCCATCCCGATCTCCTCGGCGATGCTCGTCGCCGAGCAGTTCGGCTTCACCGATCCGTTCACCGGCTCCACCGGCTGGGTGGCGCGCTACGGCAGCGGCGAGGTGTCGCAGTTCCGGGGAGCGGAGATGATCGCCGAGAAGTGGGACATCTCCCGCGAGGACATGGAGCGCTTCGCTCTCGAGTCGCACCAGCGGGCCGCGCGGGCCACCGCAGAGGGCCGGTTCGAGCGCGAGATCGTGCCCATGACCGTGACGCTGGCCGACGGCACCGAACACGTCCACGCCCGCGACGAGGGCATCCGCGGCGACACGACGCTCGAGAAGATGGCCAAGCTCCCGACGCTGCTGGAAGGGGGCCGGCTCACCGCGGCGGTGTCGAGCCAGATCTCCGACGCCGCCTCGGCGATGCTGATCGCGTCGGAGGATGCCGTGAAGCGTTACGGGTGGAAGCCGCGGGCCCGCATCCACCACATCAGCGTGCGGGCCGACGACCCGATCTACATGCTCACCGCGCCCATCCCGGCGACGGCCTACGCGCTCAAGAAGAGCGGCATGACCCTCGACCAGATGGACGCCATCGAGATCAACGAGGCCTTCGCCTCGGTCGTGCTGGCCTGGCAGAAAGAGACCGGCGCCGATCTGGCCAAGGTGAACATCAACGGCGGGGCCATCGCGCTCGGCCATCCCCTTGGCGCCACCGGCGTTCGGCTCATGACCACCATGCTCGGCGAGCTCGAGCGCACGGGCGGCCGCTACGGCCTCCAGACGATGTGCGAAGGCGGCGGCCAGGCCAACGTCACCATCATCGAGCGCCTGTAGCGCCTTCTTCGACCTCGCGGTCCGCCCGACCCTCAAGGGCTGCCGCCGCGGCCGAGGCAGCAACGGCGGCCCTGCCCCGTCAGGCCTTGGGGCCGTAGAGGACGAGCGTGTTTCCTGACGGGTCTCGCACGACGGCGCGGGTCTCATGCGGGCCATCGGTGGCACCGAGGACGACGGTGGCCCCGCCAGCCACCAGATCGGCGACGGCGCCGGCCACGTCGGCGACCTTGAACGACGGGGCGGTGACGCCACCGGTGACGTCCTCCTCGCCCGACACCAGTGCCAGCGTCACGCCGCCACCGTTGAACGCTGCGAAGCGGTCACCGTCACGGAACTTGAGCTCGAGGCCCATGGTGGTGCCGTAGAAGGTGACGGCGGCGTCCATGTCGACGACGGCCACGATGATGTTGCCGATCTTCTCGGGTGTCTGCATGGGCGCAGTCTCGCCCGGCCGGCGCCCTGCGAGCGAGCGCGACGACCGGTGGCACCGAGCGTGTTCTACTGCGGAGCCCCCGGAGGCGGAGGGGGAGGCCCCGGAGGCGGGGGCGGGGGCGGGGGCGGCTGCTCGCCGGCCCGAAGCCGCCGCGCGGTCTCGATCTCCTCGGCCGAGAGCGCCCGGGTGGCACCGGCGTCGGCACTCGTGGGCACGCCAGCGCCGGGTGTAGGAAGCGGAGGCAGGGGCGGAAGCGGCGGCGCTGCAGCCGGCGGCGGGGCAAACGACCCCGAGCCGGGGGGCGGCGCCGGAACCGCATCGGGCTGCGGGTAGCCGGGCTGGGCACTGTACGTGGAGTCCTGGGGGTAGCCAGCCTGCGGCCATCCGCCAGGAGCAGGGGCCGGGCCCTGCGGAGCACCAGCCTGCGGCCATCCGCCAGGAGCAGGGGCCGGGCCCTGCGGAGCACCAGCCTGCGGCCAACCACCGGGCTGGACCTGACCGGCCTGCGGAGCCTGCGGCCATCCACCCGGAGCCGGCGCACCGGGCCCACCCGCCGGCGGCCACACGGATGCGGCCTTCGACCCCGAGACCAGATACATGATCGCCCCCACGAGCATCACCAACGATCCGATGATCCCCACCCAGATCCCCACACCGATGCTCAGACCCTCTTCGAAGCCGAAGACCGCGAGATCGTCGTTGGCGCTACTGACGTCGGCGGCGTTGGCGATGTACACGAGGAACGACACGACGGCGGCGACGATCGCGACGATCCCCATCCCGCGCACCTTGTTGGCCTTCTTGCCCACGATGACGAGCACAGCGGCGACCAGAGCGACCACGATGATGATGAACCCGTCGCCGCCGTCGATCCCCGTCTCGTTCGGCATCTCGCCGAACGAGTCGAAGGCATCGTTGACCTCGTCGCTGAAGGTGACCCACTTCAGGAACGTGCCGATGATGGCGATGAGCGCGCCGGCATGGACGATGCCGGTCGCCATCTTGGTCTTGGGGCCTGCCTGGGTCGCCACGACGCCTCCGAGCTGAGGTTTCCAGGGCCGCCCGGTGCGCCCGGGCGGCTCGACGGTCAACGCTAGCCACCCACGGCAGCCCTCAGGTCGATGGGCGGACGGGGGTCGGCAGCTCCATCACGGGCATGTCTGAGGGCGCGTTGCCGAGGGCCACGGCGATCTTCGACGTGCCCATGAACATGGCCAGACCCGCCGCGAGCTCGACGATCTGCTCGGCGCTGTAGTGCTCGAGGAGCTCCGCTCGGGCCGACTCCGAGAGCCCGTGGGGATCACGGAGGAACGCGTCGGAGAACCGCAGCACGGCCTTGTGACGGGGCGAAAGCGTGCTGTCCTCGTAGCCGTCGTCGATCTGGGCGACGAGGTCCTCGGTGAGGCCTTCATGCTTCGCAACTGCGAAGCGCACGTTCCTTCAGAAACCGCAGTCGGTGACCCTCGCATTGCGGAGACGAGCCACCTCCTTGGTCGCGCCATCGAGCACGCCGTGGCTCCACAACGTGCCGTACGCGGTCATGAAGTCGGACAGTAACTGGGGTTGATGGGCCAACGGGCTCGAAGCGACGGGATCGTCGCTGTCGACATCGGGGAGGGAGATACGGGGCATCGGTTCTCCAGACGGGCACTCTGTAGTCAAAGATTGAATACCGGTACGAGTAGCTCAGAACAGCGTGTGGGCATCGGCCGTGGGGGTCGCGACCAAGATCGGACGGCCGACGGCTGAGGAGGCGGCACCGGCGCCAGCGCCCGCCGGTGGGCCGACACCCAGCAGAATGCGCAAGCGCATGAAGCCGTCGTAGCACGCCAGGGCGTTGCACAGGCCCATGAGCTCGGGATCGCTGAGATGACGGCGCACCGCCTCGGTGTCGGCGTCGGTCACCGAGTGCACGTCGATCACGAACGCCTCGGCGAAGGCGAGGCAGGCCCGCTCGGCTTCGCTGAACCGGGGATCGGTGGGCCAGCGGGCCACGGCCGCGGCCTTGTCGTCGTCGAGCCCGGCCGATCGCGCCACCTCGTAGCGGATGGCCAGCTCCGAGTCGCAGCGGTGCAGCTCGGCCACGCGCAGGCGCACCAGCTCGAGGATCACGGGGTCGCACACGGGCGGCGTGAAGATGTGCCCGTACCAGGCTCGCGTCTCGGCGTACAGCTCGGGACGGAGCCCGAACACCCGGTCGAGTTCGGTGTCGCCGTCGACGGTCTCAGGAAGCCAAGTCATCGGCCCACGCTACCGGCCGAGCCACCCTTCCCGAAATTTGCGCGGAAGTGCGCACCCCGAGCGCATTTCCGCGCAAATTTGCGGAGGAAGTCGGGCACGATCTAGTCGCCGACCACGGCGTCGAGGTCGAACGTGGAGTGCTTCTGGAATCCGCTCACCACATGGGCCAAGCGCCGGTGGAAGTCGCCCGGGTTGCGGATGTCGGTGAGCTCCTTGAGCGTGTCGATGTCGTTCGCCGAGTCGATGCGGATCGAGCCCAGCCGCACGAGCCGATGGATCACGTTCTGATGGAACGAGACCTCGGTGACGCGCATCCAGGGGATCCAGTCGGCCTTGCGCCCGAAGACGCCCGAGACCCGCAGCACCCGGAGCGAGGTGATCACGTACCTCGTGTAGTGCAGCGCCACGTACTTGGACGTCCAGATCAGGGCGAGAGCGACCATCACCAGCGCGCCGACGAGCCGCGGAGTCCCGGGGCCGGCCCCGAGAAGCAGCACGAGACCGACGAGAAACGCGATCGTGAAGCGACGGTTGATGAACAACCCGATCGGGTTCGGGCGTTCGGTGAGGATGTGGCGCTCGGGACGCTGGCCGCCGACAGCGAGGTGGCCGTCGACGATCTCGTCGGGGGTCTGGAATCCGTAGAACCGCAGGATGTCGTCGAGCAGGGCCCCGAAGCGCCCGTCCCGGTTGCCTGACAGCTCCGGCTCTCGCAGCGTCGGACGCATCCGAGTCCCGGCCGTTACGGAACCAGGGTCGTCGTCGTGAAGATCGCCGCCTGGAGCGTGGTGATGGTGGTTGCGATCGTGGCGCTCGCTGGCGATCCGATCGTGGGGTTCGACGGGGTGTCGGTCGACTCGTTGAGGTTGCCGATGAAGTCACCGAACTTCGAGAGCACATCTCCGGCCAGGCCCCAGGTCTTGCCCACGAACGTGCCGATGTCGCCGCCCGAGAAGCCGGGCTGGTTCCAGATGAGGTAACCGACATATCCGATGATCAGCCAGACCAGCACCGATTTCAGCTTCAAGCTCGAGTGCACGCGTCACCCCTCCGGGCGGTCCGCTCCGAACACGGCACACGCCGCCATCGCCACCATACACCGTCAGATCATGTCATGAGCAACACTGACAACATCAACCACACAGACAACAGACCGGCGGAGCAGCGGACGAGAGCAGCGGACGGCAGGCGCCTCCCCGGTGACGGGTGACCGACCGGTCCGTCAGTCGGCCCGGGGATCGTCGATGGTGACCGCCCGGATCGACGGGACCTGGCGCGACATCACGTCACGGGCGATGGCCTGGAGGATGTCGACGGGCATCACGCACTCCTCGCAGTTGGCGCCTTCGAGCACCAGCTTGAGGTGGACCGTGCCGGTCTCGGTGTCGATTTCGACGACCTCGAAGTCGGCTCCGTCGGGCCGCACCAGCGCCCGCACGTCGTTGAACGCCACCTCGTAGGGCGTTCCGAGATCCTCGATCCTGGGCATCGCCGACTCCTCGCTGGTTGCCTCGGGCCGATTCGACGCGCTCGCAATCGCGTGCCCGAGCTGCGCACCGACCGGGGGGCGATCATAGGCAACATCGGCGACCGCAGCCCGAGACGTCACCGGGGGCTGCATCGGCGCAGGTCGGGCCCCGCTCGTCATCAGCTCGTGGCCCTCGGAGCCTTCGACGGGACAGGGTCGCTCGAGCAGATGGCGGACCCCGGCGAGCTCGTCGAAGCTCAGGCCGATGCGCTGACACTCGCGGATCGGGTGCTCGAGCGGAGCATCTCGAACGTCCCCGTGGCTTTGCGGGACGACTGGGAGTATCTCCGCGGGCAGCTCGACGCCAGCCGCACGGCCATCGTCGACGGAACCTTCAGCGAGATGCGCGCCACCATCTTCGACACCCGCTCCGCCCGCGTCATGGCCGAGCTCGCCACGTACGTCGAGGGGCTGCCCTGCCTCCCCGACGACGACCTACGACCCCGTCCCGCAACTGACGAGCCCAGCTGAGCGACGGCGGGCCACGCCGGGCCCGAGCGCCGAGGGTCACATCAAAACAGCTCGAGCACCTTCTCGGAGGGACGGGCCAGCACAGCACGGTCGCCGCGGAAGATGACGGGACGCTGCATCAGCTCAGGGTGGACGAGCAGGAGCTCGACGACCGACTCTCGGGTCGTGTAATCGTCGGCGATCAGGCCCAGCTCAGCGAAGCGCTTGTCCTTGCGGACGAGATCGGCCGGCGGGTCAGCCAGCAGATCGAGCATGCGCTCGTAGACCTCACGTCCGGGGACGTCCTTCAGGTACTGGACCACACCGAACTCGATGCCCCGCTCTTTCAGGATGTCGACCACACCCCGCGACTGACCTCAGCCGGGGTTGTGGAAGACGATCAGCTCCGGTGTCGACCCGCTCGTGCTCGTCATGGTCGCAGACACTATCCGGCCAGCCCCGCCGATCCGACCCCCGTCCGGCACACGTTCAGGCGCCGTTCAGGCGCTACGGCGCACCATCGACCCGGTATCACACCCACCACACGGGCACCGGCGTTCACCCTGCGCCAAGGAGCAGCCATGTCAACGAGAGCGAACCTCTCCGCCCGGATCATGCTCGTGACACTCGCCGCGATCGGCGCTGCTGCCGGGCTCACGAGTTGCGGCGACGACGACTCGACGTCGTCCACGCAAGACGCAGCTCCCGTCGTCGATCCGGGCGACGGCGGCGTCTACGCCCCCGTCATCGACCCGGCCAACTTCGTCGATCGCATCGACAACCCGTACCTGCCGTTCCTACCCGGGTCCCGTTGGGTGCTCGTCGGTGAGAGCGACGGCGAGACCGAGCGCGTCGAGGTCACCGTGCTCGAGGAGCGCAAGCTGGTGATGGGGATCTCGACTGTCGACGGCGCGGTGCCGGGGATCGTGATGCCCGCCCAACCGAGCGCTGGTGCGGCATTCCGCCAGGAGTACTACGAGGGCAAGGCCGAGGACATGTTCGAGATCCTGAGCGTCACCGAGTCGAGGACCGTTCCCGCAGGCGTCTTCGATGCCGTGGTGGAGACCGAGGACTGGAGTCCGCTGGAGCCCGACACCATCGAGCACAAGTACGACGCACCGGGCGTCGGGCTCGTCGGCGAGGAGAAGGTGGCTGGCGGCGAGGGCGTCCTGGGGCTGGTCGAGTTCACCCCTGGCGCGTGAACGGGCACAGCGTCACCGCGGAAGGTCGAGGATCTCGGCGGCTTCCGCGCACGTCGCCGGACGCCGTCCGCAACTGGCGGCGATCTCGACGGCCTCGGCTACGAGCGCTTCATTGGTGAGATGGGCCCGGGCCGGATCATCGCTCCAATGGTCTTCGAGGCCCACGTGGAGATGGCCGCCGGCCATCACCGCCATCCGGCACGCCGGGCTGCGGAGGATGTCGCCGCCCATGACCGTGACCGACCACGGCAACGGGCAGCCCTCGAGCATCTCGAGGTAGGCATCGAGCGCCTTCGCTGTGGGGGCGAGGCCGAAAGAGACGCCGCGCCCTCTCGCGAAGTACCCGTTGGGCCCGCCGAAGTACAGCTTGAGCATGGCGCCCCGAGGCAGCCGACCGCGACGCCAGAACGCCAACGTGTTGTTGAGCCAGCCGGGCTCGTAGATCGCGATCGACGGGCCCAGCTCGAGCCGCTCGCAGAGCTCGAACGCGTACCGGATGTCGGCGATCGAGTTCACGTACGGATGGCTCTCACGCGCCGGGAGACCGTCGTCGTCGGCCCAGGTGAGGTTCATGCAACCCGGGTCGACGAGCCCGATGCGCAATCCGGCAGTGGCGACGAGCGGCTCGATGTGCGCGAGCTTGTCGGCCATCGTCGGCCCGCTGCCGATCGTGGGGTACCACAAGGCATCGGGGCGCTCGGCAACCAGCGGCGCCCAGGCCTCGGCGTACCGGGCCGCGCCCACCTCGGCCGGGAGGCCGAACTCGTCGTGGTGGGCATGGACCACCGAGGCGCCGCCGTCGTAGCACGCGCCGGCCGCACGACGAATGTCTTCGGGAGCAAGCGGCACATGGGGATTGCGCTCGGGACGGGTGACACCGTTGATCGCCGCCTCGATGATGATCGGGGCCGCGGCGCCGGGCGCGGCGGCGGTCACGGGATCAGCCCATCGTGGAGTGCTGAGCACATGGCCGAGAACGACGCCTCGGGGCCGTCGAGGATCACCTCGGTGAGCAACGGCGAGGTGTCGAAGTACCGGACGATCATCCCGTCGGGCATGTCGATGCGGAACAGGCACGCGACGCCGGCGGCCTCGAAGGCATCGGCCGCGGCATCCGCGATCGCCGGATCGGTGACGAGGTAGCCGAGATGGTGCGGGCCGCCTCCCCGTTCGGCGAGGAACCCGGCGTGGTGCGACGGCCCCGACACCGGCTCGATCAGCTCGATCTGGGTGTCGCCGCAGTAACCGAAGGCCAGGTGCCAGCCGACCTCGACCGTGCCCGTCGGCGTCTGCAACGTCGACGGCGTGTCGGGCATCACCAGCCAGCGGGGCACCCCGAGCTGCTCGGTGAAGGTCTTCATGGCGTGGTCGAGATCGGCGACCACGAAGGCCTGTTGGAACAGGCCCGGCCAGATGTGCGCGATAGCGGCGCCGGTGTTCGGGTTCGACATGGGCTCATCCTCGCCTCCGGGGCACCTGATGTGCCATTGTCGGGGCCATGGATGTCTTCGAAGCGCTCTACACGACCCGGGCCATGCGCCGGGTGAAGCCCGATCCGATTCCCGAGGCGATCCAGCAGGAGATCCTCGATGCTGCGATTCGTGCCCCCTCGGGGGGGAACCAGCAGAACTGGCGCTTCATGCTGGTCGACGATCCCGCGGTCAAGGCCGGGCTCGGGCCGATCTACCGAGAGTGCCTCGGCGCCTTGTGGACGACCTTTTACAAGCCCCGGGCCGATGCCGCCGCGGCCGACCCCGAGCACCCCGACAGCGTCGCCTTCGTGACGATGCGCCGCTCGGCCCAGTACCTCGCCGACAACTTCGAGACCTATCCCCTGCTGTTGTTGGGATTCTCGCAGCACGACTCGAGCGGCGGCTCGATCTATCCCGCGATCTGGTCGGCGCAGCTCGCGGCCCGGGCCGAGGGCGTCGGCTCTGCGCTCACGTCGGTGATGTTGTTCCAAGCCGACGCCGCGCTCGCCGTGCTCGGTGTGCCGACGGGCGAGGGCTGGAACATGGCCTGTTGCGTCACGTTCGGCTACCCCACCGGGAAGTGGGGCGTCGCGTCGCGCCGTCCCGTGCACGAGGTGTCGTACCGCAACCAGTGGGGCACCCCCGTCGGCTGGGAGATCGACCAACCCCTCTGGGGCCCCTGACCCGCCCGTGACCCGTTCGCGCGCGGGGCGCCCGACTCGATGGCGAGTCGGTCAGGCGACCCGTCGCGAGGCGATCTGACCGGCCCGGTGCGTGGTGTATCCCCCATGAGCGGTCCAGGCGACGCACCCGTTGACGATCGTTGCGTCGACTCCGACCGAGCCCCGAAGATACCGTCGACATCCCGTGGGCATGTCGGCGACATCGACCTCGACACCACGGTCGATCGTCGCCGGGTCGAACACCGTGATGTCAGCCTTGTATCCCGGCCGGAGCAGCCCACGGTCGGGGAGGTTCCAGGCGGCGGCGAGGTCGCTCGTCATTCGTTTCACGGCATGCTCGAGGCTGAACATGGCGCGATCGCGCACGAGCTCGCCGAGCACGACCGCGGTGTCGCCGTACGTCGAGAATCCACGGACGTGGGCGCCGGCGTCGGAGGCCCCGATGAGCACGGCCGGATGGCCCAGCATCCGGCCCATGGTCTGCGGGTCGCAGTTCGATGATGGCGGCTTGGTGAAGCGGGTCTCGAGCCCGTCGGCCACAGCGACGTCGATCATCGCCTCGGCTGGCGTGACTCCCCGCTCGCGGGCGATGTCGGCGAGGTTTCGACCGATCAGCGACGACAGCGAGCGATCGCCGACCGCGCTCACGTACGCAGTGTCGAGCTGCTCGCGGCGGACGGGGTCGTCGCTGGGATAGGCGCTCGCGATCAGGCGGCTCCGGATCTCAGGATCGCCATATGCGCCAAGCTGATCGTCGCGGTCTGACATCCGCAGGACCTGCGACCAACCCGAGCAGCGATACAGGGCGAAGTTCCACTCGCTGAGCATGAAGTTCACGTCGATCCCGCGCGGCTGCACCTGCGCGTAGATGCGCCCGCCCGTCGAGCTGATCGCGTCGAGATGGGCGAGCACGGTGTCGACGAGGCCGGGCGTCTGGTCGAGCAACGGCGAGAACGTGGTCGGGATCTGGTAGCGGATCGACAGCTCCGCGAGCTCGTCGATGCGCTGGCACAGCGCCGTGGCGTCCCAGTACTCAGGGACCATCTGCAACATCGCGCTCGCCGCCCCGAGCGTCTCGGCCAAGGCATCGATCTCCTCGGGTGCCGCAAGGCGACTGGGGACGGGCTTTCCGGTCTCGTCGATGTCGACGCAGCTCACGCTGAGACCCACCGCGCCTGCGGCCAGGGCCCGGGCGAGCTCGCCCTGCATCTCGGCGATCTCGCGCGGGGTCGCCGCGCGCTCGTGGGCATCGTCGCCCATCACGTACATCCGCAGCGCGCTGTGCCCCACGAGCGGTGCCAGGTTGATGCCCAGACTGCGTTCTCGGACGGCGATCCACTCGGCGAACGTCTCCCAGCTCCAGTCGACGCCGTCCTCGAACAGCGCTTGGGGGAGTTGCTCGATCTGCCCGAACATGCGTGACATGCGGCCGCGCTGATCGGCTCGGAGTGGCGCGAGCGAGAGCGAGCAGTTCCCGGTCACCACCGTGGTGACGCCGTGCTCGAGCATCGGGGTTGCCGTCGCGTCCCAGCTCAGCTGAGCGTCGAAGTGCGTGTGGATGTCGATCAGCCCGGGGATCACGACCCGCCCGGTGGCGTCGACGGTGCACGCTGCTTCGGTGCCGGTGCCGACGGTGCCGTCGGTGTCAACGGTGCCGACGCGAACGATCCGGCCGTCATGCACGCCCACGTCGGCCCGGTACGCCGGGAGTCCTGAGCCGTCGACCACGAGCCCGCCCCGCACCACCAGATCGAGCATCGCCCGTCCCCCATCAGATCGACCATCGTCCGAGCCGTGACGGAGCGTACGCCGTGCCTGGTCGTGCTGACATCGCTGGGCACCCCTGTCGGGACTCGCCCAACGGGTTCACAGGTTCCCGCGTTCTTCGCATGCCGGCCCCCGCCACATGCCGGCCCCCGCCACATG
>VFJJ01000169.1 GCA_009886115.1 Actinomycetota bacterium | reverse complement strand
TCGTACGAGCCGCAGATCGGCGTCGGTCACCCTTCGGGGGTCTCGGGGGTCTCGGGGTGGCGGCGGAACAACTCGACCAGCTCGGGCACCGGCTGGGCCGGTTTGTCGAGCTCGGCGAGGAATCGGTCGAAGGCCTCGTTTGTCAGCTTGACGCTTTGGTGGGCGTTGAGCACTTTGCGGGCACGGGCCGTCACGGTGTCGAGAACGAACGCGGTGACGGTCGTGTCCTCGAGGTCGGCCGCCTCGCGGATGAACGCGTCCTGCTCGGCGCTCACGCGGACCTCGATGCGGTGTCGACGGGGCTTCTCTGCGGCTCTCGGCATGCCCACACTCTAACGTCGTCCGGACAACGTCCGGACGCTGAAAGTCACTGCTTGTCATCCCGACGCGCGCAACGTCTTCAGATCACCGAGCGCTGGGCAGAAACGACCTTCGATCGCAAGGGCACAACGCTATTGTTGTGGTGTGCTTCCAGCGTTCGATCCAGACAGCGGTCGGTTGCCGCCGGGTGAGCATGTGGCGTCGTGGGATGAGGTGGTCGAACGGTTCGGATGGACCGAGCGGCGTCGACGTCTGCTCGACGGTCTCGCCGAGGCAATCGAGTTGCTCGCCGAGGCCGGGTGCCGGCAGCTCTGGTTGAACGGCAGTTTCGTCACGGCGAAGGATGAGCCGGGTGATTTCGACGCCTGTTGGGAGAGCGATGGTGTCGATCTCGACGTGCTCGACCCGGTGTTGTTGGACTTGTCCAACCAGCGTGCCGGGCAGAAGACGCGTTTCGGTGGCGAGTTGTTCCCCAATGTTGTCGAGACGGTGTCGGGCCTGTCGTTTGCCGAGTTCTTCCAGAACGAACGCGACAGCAGCCGCAAAGGCATCGTCATCATCCACCTCTCGAAAGGAGACGCATCGTGATCACCAACGACGTCCAGTACCGGGCCACCCATGCACACTTGGAACGCTTCGATGAGGCCGCCGCCAACATCGAGGCACGTCCCGGCAAGCGAACCAAGCTTGAACGGTTGGAGCTCGACGCGGTGCGCGCTCAGGCTGATGATCTGCGGGCCGAGTTGGCCGACTTCGACCAACTGCGAAGCGGCACTCTTTCGACGTTCGACGCGTCATCGTTGGCGGAGTTGTCGACGGTGCTCGTCAAGGCACGTATCGCCCGCGGTTGGACCCAGCGTCAACTTGCCGAGGCGCTCGGGATGGCTGAACAACAGATCCAACGTTATGAGGCCAACGAGTACCGCTCGGCCAGTCTTGCCCGGCTGTGCGACATCGCCAACGCCCTCGGCGTCACCGTCGCGCAACACGCCGAACTGAAGCCCTCCGCGGCCTGAGTACTTGACCGAGGGATCCGATACCGGTGCCGAACGGACGCGATGGCCGACGGCTGTCACAGCTTTGTCACTGTGACTCCGTCCTATGGGCTCCTACGGGCTCACACGAAACCGGTCCGCAAGAACCAGAAAGTGTTCGCTGACCAGGACTGATGCATCCCAGCACCATCGGGTGCGGACGAAGGTCTGTGGGCTCATAACCCGAAGGTCGCAAGTTCAAATCTTGCCCCCGCCACTCAGGTAATGCCAGTTCAGAAGGGGTCTTGCTCCGGCGAGGCCCCTTCGGCGTTTTCGGCGATGGCACTCGATGGCACAGCCTTTGACCTTCGGGGAGGTCCCCGATCGGGGCTTAGGGACACCGACCACCACAGCGGGACCGGCGTCGAGGACTGCTGCTGCGGCGGGTTCATCGGCGACGTCGATCTCCGTGATGCCGCGGTGGTGTTCGAACGGCCCGCTGTGCAGGAGCGTGCCTTCGTCGTAGTGGCGTTGCATTGCGTGGCTCGTGTGTACGTGTGGCGTCGCACCGTCGAGCCCACCTCACATCTTCCGCACGCTCGACTCCGTCAGCCGCACCCGACTCGCTTCCGAGTCCGCCTGGGAGCACGACGAGGTCGCTTGACTGAAGGCGATTGAAGTTCTAATATCCTAATTATGTTAGATATCCCTAAGAGGGATAGGCGAGCGGAGCGCCGGGCGGCGACGAGGGCGGAGATCCTCGATGCCGCCTGGGCGCAGGTGCGTGCCAACGGGCTTGCTGCGCTGTCGTTGCGTGACCTGGCTCGGACGGTCGGGATGCAGGCGCCCTCGCTCTACAGCTACTTCGACTCGAAGCATGCGATCTACGACGCGATGTATGCGCAGGGTGCGCGACAGTTCGTCGAGGCCGAGCCCTCGGACCAGCCAGGCGACCCGCTGGAGGGCCTCAAGCAGCTGGTCCGCTTCTACGTCGGGTTCTGCGCAGCCGACGCGGCTCGCTACCTGTTGCTGTTCCAGCGGACGATCCCCGGCTTCGAGCCGTCGGCGGAGTCGTTCGCGATCTCCGAGGGCAGCCTCGAACGGGTCGGCCAACGAATGGCGGCGTGCGGCATCACCGATCCCGACGCGGTGGACCTGTTCACCGCCATCGGCACCGGCCTGACCGACCAGCAACTCTCCAACGACCCCGGTGGCGACCGCTGGATCCGCTTGATCGACGACGCGGTCGAGATGTTCCACGACTACATGACCAAGAAGGCGAAGCAACCGCCCGCAAGGAGAAGAGCACGATGATGACTGCACAACCAGTCGACACCATCCAACCGATCACCCGTTCCGACACCGAGAGCCTGGCGCGCACGGAGTACGCGCGCATGGCGTCGCAGTTGCGGTCGCTGGCACCTGACGAGTGGGCCAAACCCACGGACTGCCCGCTATGGCACGTCCGAGCCGTCGCCGGCCACAACCTGGGCATGATGGCGACCTTCACCGGCTTCCGCCGGCTGTTCGGGGCGATGGGCACCGCCACCAAGACGTCGAAACGCGATGGCGGTCCGATGATCGATGCACTGACGGCCAAGCAGGTCGCCGATCACGCCGACTTGTCGACCGACGACTTGATCACCCGCGTCGACGAGATCGGCCCGCGCTCCGCCCGCTGGCGGGCCAAAGCGCCGTGGCTGTTGCGCAAGATGCCGATGAAGGAGCAGGTGGGCGGCAGGGCCGAGACGTGGCGAATGGCGTACTTGCTCGACACGATCCTCACGCGCGACCCGTGGATGCACCGCATCGACATCGCCCGCGCGACGGGTCGCGACCTCGAACTCAGCGCCGAGCACGACGGCCGCATCGTCGCCGACGTCGTCGCCGAGCTGGCCCGCCGCTACGACCAGCCGTTCACGCTCACCCTCACCGGCCCCGCCGGCGGCGACTTCATCGCCGGTGACGGCAGCGGCGAGCACGTCACCATCGACGCCATCGAGATGTGCCGGACACTCTCTGGTCGCCCGCCGGCCGACGCGCAGCCTCGCACCGGTCTTCTCGCTACGGAGGTGCCGTTCTGATGGACACGCAGACGAGGGTGACCGAGGTCGCCCCTGGCATCCACCAACTCACGACGGTGATCCCCGACGCCCCGGTGGCCTTTAACCCCGATTCTTCGGGAGATATTGGTTGTGGGTCGCTGGGGGATACTTTTCTCTGTTTGGGGTAGGTTGAACCGGCCTGGGATCCGCGGAGGCTCCTACCCTTGGAAGCGAGGATGGAGCATGACAATCAGTGGAGTACGGCGTAGGCCGCAGAAGTATCCGGATGAGTTGCGTGAGCGTGCGGTCCGGATGGTGTTGGAGATCCGTCGTGAGACGGGTGAACGGACCGGCGTGGTGACGCGGGTGGCTCGTGAGCTCGGTGTCGGCGCGGAGTCGTTGCGGGGCTGGGTGAACCAGGCCGAGGTCGATTCTGGACGACGGGCGGGCACGTCGAGCGTGGATGCGCAACGGATCGCTGAGCTGGAACGTGAGGTGCGTGAGCTGCGGCGTGCGAACGACATTCTCAAGGCAGCATCGATTTTCTTCGCGACCGAGCTCGACGGTCGACCGAGGAGGTAGTCGCGTTCATCGACGCCCACCGGACGCGTGTGTCCGGTGGGCTGCGGTGGGGGGTCGAGCCGATCTGCCAGGCGTTGGAGATCGCCCCTTCCAGCTTCTACTCGGCCAAGTCCCGGCCATTGTCGGCTCGTGCGGAGCGTGACGCCGAGTTGCGACCGAAGCTCCGGGCGTTGTGGAAGCGGAACTACTCGGTGTACGGCCGCCGCAAGCTCTGGAAGGCTGCCCGTCGGGCCGGCTGGGACGTCGGCCGGGATCAGGTGGCTCGTCTGATGCGCCTGGAGGGGATCCGGGGCGCGACCCGAGCGAAGAAGCGGTTCACGACCAAGGCCGACCCGGCCGCGCTGCGGGCCCCGGACCTGGTGAAGCGTCAGTTCAGGGCGTCCCGCCCCGACGCCTTGTGGGTAGCGGATTTCACGTACTGCTCGACCTGGTCGGGGATCGTGTATGTCGCGTTCGTGATCGATGTGTTCTCCCGCCGGATCGTCGGCTGGAAAGCGGCCCGGTCGATGGCGACCAGCCTCGTGCTCGACGCGTTGAACATGGCCGCCTGGACCCGCCGCGGAGTGAGCATCGATGGTGTCGTGTGCCACAACGATGCCGGCGCCCAGTACACCTCGATCGCCTACACCGACCGTCTCGACGAGATCGGCGCTGCCCCCTCGATCGGTACGATCGGCGACAG
>VFJJ01000055.1 GCA_009886115.1 Actinomycetota bacterium | reverse complement strand
ATCCGCCGTCGCCCAGTGCGATGTGGAGCATCCCGTCGGGTCCGAAGGCGAGTTGGCCGCCGTTGTGGTTGGCGAAGGGCTGGTCGACGAACAGGACCTCGCGCTCGCTGGCCGGATCGGCCGTGGAGGCGTTCGTCAGCATGAACTCGACGACCCGGGTATCGCCCGAGCGATCGGTGTAGTCGAGGTACAGACGGGCGCCGTCGGGGGAGTAGGCGAGCCCGAGCAGCCCCTGCTCGCCAGATCCGGAGCCGACCCGGTCGCGCAGGTCGAGGACCACGGTGACCTCGCCGGCGTCGGTGACCTGCATCACTCGTCCGGCGCGTTCGGTGATCGTGGCGACGCCGGAGACGGGGTGGGGAGCGAACGCCGTGGGGTCCTCGAGACGGGCGATCTCGGTGAGGCGCAGCGCGACCGAGCCGATCGGCGCCGGAGGCGCGGCGGGGACGGCCATGGTCGTGGCGGTGCCGGTCGCCGACAGGGCGGTCGTGGCTGGTGCGCCCGTCGACGCCGGCGCCGGGGCGGGGGGTGAAGGCGTTGCCGGGACGGGAGCCGAGCTGGTCGTGGCGACCGCCGTTGCCGGGGCGGTGCTCGTCGATTCGTCAGCCGATTCGTCAGCCGATTCGGCCGTCGATTCGTCAGCCGATTCGGCGCTCGATGTGGTCGGCGGCGCGGCCGCGTCGCCCGAGCCATCCCCGTCGTCGCCGCAGGACGCGGCGAGCACAGCCACGAGTGTCAGACCGCTGATGAGATGCACGAGATGGGCGACGGATCGAAAGGTGGGCACCCCGACCAATCTAGGTGCGGGCTCCGGTGCCCTCGGTCGCGCCCGCGATCGAGGGGCCGGCACTCGCCGAGGACGGCCGTCTCCAGCCTCACCCCGAAGGCACGAGCCCCGCAGCCATGGCCGCGCCGAGCTCGACGCACGCCGCCAGAGCCCGACCGTCGGGTTCGCCGACGACCAGCACCGGGGCTTGGAACATCTGCCAGCGTAGGCCTGTGGCGATCTTCTCGATGGCGGTCGCGGCGCCGGCGGTGTCGTTGTTGCCGTGCACGAAGTACCCGTACGGTCGTCGGACCGTGGCCTCGAGACACGGGTAGTAGATCAGATCGAAGAAATGCTTGAGCGCCCCCGACATGTAGCCCAGGTTCGCCGGGGTCCCGAGCAGGTATCCGTCGGCCTCGAGCACGTCGGCGGTGCTCGCCGCCAGCGCCGGCCGAACCACCACCTCGACCTCGGCCAGGAGCGGATCGCGGGCGCCGTCGATCACCGCGGTGAGCATCGAGTGGACGGACGGAGACGGTGTGTGATGCACGATCAGCAACCTGGGCACGTCTCGACCTGTCGTCGACTGCGCTGGGCGTTCGAGGCCTCGCCGCGCTCCCGATCGTAGGGCAACTCCGGGACTGCGTCGTGCCCCGACATCGATGCGATCAGGCCGTCGTCGACACCGTTCGAGCGATGGTTCGTTGGACGCCGTGCACGTCGGTGGCCCGGACCCGGACCAGGAAGCTGGTGCCGGCGGTGGCCGGGACGACGGTGAACGACCACGCCACGTCGGAGGCCGGTCCTGAGATCACGGCCTGGTTCCATGTGGCCGATGGACTCCACAGAGCCGAGGTCGCGTTCCAGGAGGTGCCCGCAGCGACGTGCTGCACGAGGACCTCGACCCGCAGCACACCGCTCGCATCGTTCGCACGTCCGGTGAGCCTGAGCGGCAGGGGTGCTCCGGTCAGGGGGAGGGGTCCGGTCCAGGTGAGCCCTGGCGCGACCGTCTCGGGCGCCGGGAGCGGATCGTGGCCGAACACCTGCACCCGACCCCCGCGTTCCTCGACCACGTAGAGGTCACCATCGGCGTCGTGGGTGATGCCCGACGGTCCGCGGAGTTGCCCCGGCAGCGAGCCGGCCGTGCCGAAGCTGCCGAGCCGAGCACCGGTGAGACGGTCGAAGGCGAGCACCCGGTTGGCCGACGCGTCGGCGACGTACACGACCTCACCAACGATCGTCACGCCCCAGCCCCGGCCGTCCACGCTCACCTGTCGGACCAGCGTGCCGTCCTGGCGTACCACGAGCACCCGAGGCTGGGTGTCGGAGGTCAGCCAGTAGTCACCGTTCACCGGGTCGACGGCGATCCCTCGCAGCAGACCGAGGCCGGTACAGCAGGTCCCGGTGGTCGTACCGGTCACGGTGTCGATACGCATGACGCTTCCCGTCCGGCGCACGACGAGATGAGCGACGCCACCGACGATGTCGATGTCGCTGACGAAGCGCGGAACGTCGATCCGGCGCAGGAACCGGAAATCCCGGTCGTAGACGACGAGATCGGGGTTGCCCTCGTAGTTGGGCACCCAGACGTGGCCTGTGGCGGGGTCGACCGCGATGGAACGCGGGTAGTTCATCCCATCGGGTGGGAGTGAGCCCCGGCGGCCGTGCACGGCGAGCAGCGTCCCGTCGGGCGCGAATCGCTGGATGCGCTGGTTCCAGGCGTCGGCCACGAGCACGTCGCCGGTGGCCGGGTCGACGGCGATCCCCCGGGGCAGGGCCAGACCGTCGGGAGCGGCCGGCTGAGGCGGGTCGGGGAACTGCGACACGGAGCCCCCATCCGGTGTGAAGCGCTGCACACGACGGGCTCCGTAGTCGGCCGCGAGCAGATCGCCACCGGGAAGCACCGCCAGCTGGCGGGCGCCGTCGACGAACTGCCCGGGCGCTTCACCGAGGCTCCCGAACGTCGCGACGGGTGCACCCGAGAGGGTGAAGACCTCGATCTCGCCGGAGTGGGCGTCGGCCACGTACAGCCGACCGGCTGCATCGTCGACGACGACGCCCCGGAGGTCGCCAGGGAACCTCGATCGGTTCCCGACGTCGTCGAGCCACGTGCCGGTGGGTCCGAGCACGTGGACGGTTCCATTGCCGGTGTCGGCCACATAGACGTTCCCAGCCGCGTCGACGTCGATGCCCGTGAGTTGCTTGAAGCGACCAGGTGCGGTCCCGGGTGTCGCCACCGTGCGCACGATGGTGGCGAGGCGGGTGGCGTCGGAGACCCGCAGCTCGTGGATCTTGGCCCCGGCGAACGGCTCGGCCGTCCACAGGTCGCCGTCGTCCTGCACCGTGAGCCATGCGACCGACCCGGGCACGTCGAAGTCGTAGAGGAAGCTCCCCGCGACGTCGTACTTGCGAACGTCGCGCGATATGCGACCGTCGCCGACCTGAGCCACGTAGACCGATCCGTCCCGTGCATCGACGGCGACCGCGGAGGCCACGCCCTGCGTCGACCCGTTGGGGTTCGTGAAATCGCCCAGGTGGACGCCGCCGATCGAGAACCTGCGGACCTGCGCCGACGCGTAGTCGCCCACGATGATCTCGCCGCTCACAGGGTTGTAGGCGACGCCCCACGCCGCCACGCCGGGGCGAGACGGCCCGGAGATGATCTGCTCGACGTGCGGGGCGGTCCAGGGATCGGTCGCGCCGACTCCGGAGACGCCGGTGAGCCCGACGAGAGGAATGACCGCCACACCGATCAGCAGCCCCATCCGGACCCGCACGTGTCCCCCCTTGGTTTGCGACCGATCGCGCTCAGGCGCCACGCGCCGCCGTACCTGTGCTCGCCGGGTTCAAGGATGATCGAGCACGGTGGCCCTCAGTTGTCGCGACGCTTGCCGGAACATGAATGCGGGGAACCGTCGAGCCGACAGCGCGCCCGCTCGACGGCCGGCCGGGCGGGGGCTGCCCTCTACGATGGCGCCCCATGTCGAGTCCCATGTCGAGCCCTCGCCGCAAGTACGTCGTCCTCGTTCCCGACGGCTGCGCCGACGAGCCGGTCGACGAGCTCGGCGGCCGTACCCCTCTCGAAGCCGCCCACATGCCGAACCTGGCCCGCATCGCGGCCCGGTCCGAGGTCGGACGAGCACACGTGATCCCGCCGGGGCTGCCACCGGGGAGCGACGTCGGCAACATGGCGATCCTCGGCTTCGACCCGGCCATCTACCACACCGGTCGGGCCCCCATCGAGGCTGCCGCCATGGGCGTCGACATCGGTGATCACGAGGTGGCGTACCGGTGCAACCTGGTGACCGTCGACGACAGCGCCGTCCCGCCGACCATGGTCGACTTCTCGGCCGGCCACATCACGAGCGAGCAGGCCCGCGCGATCATCGATGCGCTCGACGCCGAGCTCGGTTCGGGCTCCGAGCGCGGCCGGCGCGACGGGGTGCGCTTCCACGCCGGGGTCGAGTACCGCCACGTCTGTGTGGTGCCCCGCAGCCGCGCCGAGGCCGACTGCGTACCGCCGCACGACATCACCGACCAGCCTGCGGCCCTTCCCACGGGTGTGGCGGCAGCGTGGCTTCAGGAGCTCATGGAGGCGTCGAAGGCCGTCGTCGCCCGGGTCGCGGCCGAGGTCGGAGCGCAGGCGACGCAGATCTGGCTGTGGGGTCAGGGTGCCCGCCCGGCCCTGCCGAGCTTCTTCGACACGTTCGGCGTGCACGGTCGGCTCGTGACCGCGGTCGACCTCGTTCGCGGCCTCGGTGTGCTCACCGGGCTCGATCCGGTCGAAGCCGAGGGCGTCACGGCCTTGTGGGACACGAGCTACGTCGCCGAACGCGACGCGTGCATCGCGTCGCTCGCCGATCGCGATTTCTTCCTCATCCACATCGAGGCCACCGACGAGGCCGGCCACGCCGGACGGGCCGACATCAAGACCGAGTCGCTCGAGAACTGGGACCGTCTCGTGATCGGGCCGTTGCTCGAGGCCCTCGAGGCCATGGGCCCGCATCGGATCCTGCTTCTCCCCGACCACGCGACACCCTGCCGGCTGCGCACCCACACCGCCGATGCCGTCCCGTATCTCCTCTACGATTCCGAGATCGACACCGCCGGCGGCGTCTACACCGAGTCGGCGACGGCCCACTGCGTGCCGGTGGCCGCGCACGGGCTGATGGCTCGACTCGTGGCCGTGGCGGGCTGAGCGGCCCTCCACTCCAGACCCTCGCCCTGAACGCGCGAGCGGGCGGCCCGAGATCGGGGTCCGGCGTCGATGGTTGTGACGGGTCGCGCGCGGGGGGTACACTGATGTATGAGCCGCTCGCGTTCGCGGGCGTGGTGTCGTCCCTGGGTCGCCGGCCCACTCTTCTTCTCGAGAGTTCCGGCTTCTCGCGGACTGGCTCCCGGGATGCCGGTCGCCGTTCGCTTCTGAGATCGCTCAGAGGTCTGCAACGCCCCCGGTCGTCAGCCCCCGAGCCAGCCGTTGCTCCTCGATCCTTGCTCTTCCGGGTTCCCGGCCTCTTGGCGACTCGGCGAGCACCCGGCATCATCCGCCGACACTTTCCGTCGGCGGGACGGGCGCAGGCCGGATCGGGGCTGGCGGGGACGATCGTGTTTCCCATCAAGGAGAATCAGTGGATCAGCAGGGTTTCGAGCGCTCCGTTCTCGAATCGAAAGAGCGCGAGGAGCTGTTCACGATCGCCAGCGCCCTCGGGCTGAAGGTGCCGTCGAGAACGAAGAAGGCCGACATCATCTCGGCCATCGTCGACGCCCCGCGTCCGGGCAACGGCGAGACGTCGGGCTCGGTGCCGACGCTCGTGGCGATGGCCGTCTCCGGTGCGCCGACAGCGTTCGCTGCACCGCCGGATGCTGTTCCGCCGGATGCTTCGCTGTCCGACGCGGGGCTGTCTGACGGCGGGACCGTCCCGGAGCCCAAGCCCAAGCGGGCTCGAGCCACGACTCGGGTCAAGAAGGACGCCGACCCGGCTGCCGGGCCCATGACCGAGGCCCCCGACCTCTTCGGGACGGTGCCCGAGGTCGACGCCGAATCGATCCCCGCCCCTGCAGCGGTCGACGGTCACGCCGCTGTGTGGCCGTCGGCATCAGCACCGGCCCCGGCCATGGGTGCGACCGACTCGGCGAGCAAGTACCGTTTCGCCCCCCTCCCGACCCCACCCGTCACCTCCCCGTCAGGTGATGGTTCATCGAGCAACGGCTCGATGGACGCCCAGGATTCGGCTCCGACCGCCGAGCCTGTCATCGACCGGAGCCGGTCGGCGCGCCCCGCCCCCACGGCCGCGGCCGAGCGGACCGTGGCCGACCACGACGGCCCAGACGCTGCGGGTGCTCCACGCGACTCGATCGACGCCCGTCTCGCCCCCGCAGCAACGCCGACCCCGGGCTCGAGCAGCGTCGACAACGACGACGATCGCAGCGACGACGGCGACGACGACGAAGGCGCCAGCGACGACGAGGGTCCCGGCGACGGGACGGGTGCCGACGGCGGGCCCCGCCGCGAGTGGGACGACGCCACCCGCGAAGGCCGTCGTCGCCGCCGCCGCCGTGGCCGCGACCGCGACGACCGGGTCGGCGACCGTCCCGATCGCCCGGAGGGAGCCGATCGGCCGATCGCGGCCGAACGGGCCGATCGCCCGGAGTTCCAGCCTCGTGAGCGCGATGCCGAGCCGGCAGAGGTCATCGAGGTCTCGGGGATCCTCGAGATCCGCGACGAGGGATACGGCTTCTTGCGCACCAGCGGCGTGCTGCCGTCCAAGCGCGACGTGTACGTCTCGGCGTCGCAGGTTCGCCGCTTCGGGCTGCGCAAGGGCGACTACGTCCATGGCGCGACGCGCCCGCCGTCGAGCAACGAGAAGTACCCGGCCCTGCTTCGGGTCGACCGCATCAACGACATGAGCCCCGAGGAGTCACGGGGCCGCCCCGAGTTCGAGAACCTCACGCCGCTGTTCCCCGACACGAGGTTGAAGCTCGAGCGTCCCGGCGAGCCCGACAACATGACCGGGCGGATCATCGACCTCATCTCCCCGATCGGCAAGGGTCAGCGCGGGCTGATCGTGTCGCCCCCCAAGGCGGGCAAGACCACGATCATGAAGCAGATCGTGCACGCGATCGAGCGCAACAACCCCGAGGTCCACCTCATGGTCGTGCTCGTCGACGAGCGGCCCGAAGAGGTCACCGACATGCGCCGGCACGTCATCAAGGGCGAGGTCGTTGCCTCCACCTTCGACCGGCCGGCCGAGGAGCACATCCAAGTGGCCGAGCTCACCATCGAGCGGGCCAAGCGTCTCGTCGAGCTGGGTCGCGACGTGGTCATCGTCCTCGACGGCATCACCCGTCTCGCTCGGGCCTACAACCTGGGTGCTCCGGCCACAGGTCGGGTCATGTCGGGCGGGGTCGACTCCGGCGCGCTCTACCCGCCGAAGAAGTTCTTCGGTGCGGCGCGCAACATCGAAGAAGGCGGCTCGCTCACCATCTTGGCCACCGCGCTCGTCGAGACCGGATCGCGCATGGACGAGGTGATCTTCGAGGAGTTCAAGGGCACTGGGAACATGGAGCTGCGGCTCGACCGACGGATGGCCGAGCGTCGGATCTACCCGGCGATCGACGTCGATGCCTCGAGCACGCGCCACGAGGAGCTGCTCTTCGAACGCAAGCAGCTCCAGCAGGTGTGGAAGCTTCGCCGTGTTCTGGGCGCTCTGGCCGAAGGCGGGGGCGGCGCCGGCCTCGAAATGCTCATCGACCGGCTCAAGACCTTCCGCTCGAATGACGAGTTCCTCGCTGAGATCGCCAAGGCGCCGAGCGGCGGGGTGTGAGACAACTCAGGTCACTGCACGGTTGGGGCAACTCGACCAGTACACTGGCCCGTCCCCACGACGTCCCCCGCGACGTTTCCAAGACGCAGCCCGAGGATCGATCATGAAGACCGGCATCCATCCCGAATACGACCTCTGCAAGATCCACTGCTCGTGCGGCAACGAATACGTCACCAGGGCCACGGTGAAGGAAATGCGCGTCGAGCTGTGCTCGGAGTGCCACCCCTTCTACACGGGCCGCCAGAAGCTGGTCGACACCGGTGGACGGGTCGAGCGCTTCCAGCGCCGTTACGCCAAGACCCAGGCCGCGCAGGCCCAGAGCACCGCCAAGAGCTAACCCCCCCAACCAGCACCGGAGCGTCCATGCCTCGAGGATCATCGCAAACGTCGAGCCCGTCGAGCCCGACGCTCGTCACGGGCGCCGACGGAGGCGAGCCCCGCTACGTGGGTGGTCAGGCGGTTCTCGAAGGCGTCATGATGCGCGGCGCCACCACCTGGGCCGTGTCGATCCGTCTGCCCGACGGGACGATCGAGACCGAGGTCCACGACGCTCCGGTGTCGGCCGAGAAGTATCGCAAGGTGCCGTTCGTGCGCGGTGTGGCCACGCTCGTCGAGTCGATGGTCTTGGGCTTCAAGGCCCTCACCTGGTCGGCCGACAAGGCGCTGGCAGCCGAGGAAGCCCGCATCCGCGAGGAGGACGCCGCCGCAGCCGCCGCGGCCGCCGAGCGCGGGGAGGCTCCGGCAGCCCCCAAGAGAGCCAAGAAGGTCAAGAACGCCAAGAATGAGGCCTCGGGCGCCGAGGCCAACTCGCCGGTCGACGGCGAGCTCGGCGGGGTGTCGAAGCTCGCCATGCGCATCTCGATGGCGATCGGAATCGTCTTCTTCGTCGGCTTCTTCATGATCGTTCCCGGGCTCATCTCGCACGCCTTCACCGATTCGGGGACGTCCTTCAACCTCGTCGACGGAGCGGTCAAGTTCTCGTTCTTCATCGCCTATCTGGGCCTCATCGGACTCGTACCCGACATCAAGCGGGTCTTCCAGTACCACGGTGCCGAGCACAAGGCGATCGCTGCCTACGAGAACGAGGTCGAGCTCACACCCACGACGGCGCAGCAGTTCACGACCGAGCACGTCCGCTGCGGCACGAGCTTCCTGCTCGTGGTCATGGTCGTCTCGATCGCGTCGCACCTCCTGTTCGGCCGTCCCGGGGTCGTCGGGATCATCTTCACCCGAGTCCTGATGGTCCTCCCCGTGGCCGGGGTGAGCTACGAGGCGATCCGCCTGATGGCCAAGCACCAGCGATTCCGGGTCGTGCGTTGGGTGTCGCGTCCCGGCCGCCTGCTGCAGAAGCTCACGACCCGCGAGCCCACCCTCGATCAGCTCGAGGTGGCCATCGTCTCGCTCAAGGCCGTCCTCTCGGCCGACGACCTCGCCGCCGTCGATGCCCGAACCCAGACCGAGCCGAGCAACAACTGGGGCCTGCGCCGCCGACCCGCGCCCGTCGCCGCCTGAGCGCTCCTGGTCGAGTTCCACGCCCTCGGCTCCTGAGCTCCTGACCGGGCGCCGATCCGATCGATCATCCAGAGTTCATCGGGGGTTCGGCCGACGTTGGGTGGGCCACCCCTATCGTCCGGTTCGGATCGGCGGGACTGCCGCGAGCCCGATGGCGGTTCGCTGATCCAGGCCTTCGACGCCCTGGAGCAGAGGAGCGGGCCGTGGACGCTCGGAACCGGATCGGCCGAACGACGGTGACCGTTGCGGCCATCACGATGGTGGCCGCCACGATCGCCGCTGCGGGGCCCGTGGCAGCGTGGGGCGGTGATCGCCCCGAACCGATGCGTGCCCCGACCGAGATCGGGATCGGGGAGGCGTCAGCACTGGCGGGCGAGACCCTCGACCGGTACGACAGCGAGACGCCAGGCTTGCCCGACACGCTGGCCTCGAGCTTGCGACAGGCGGGCCCACTCCGCCCCGTCGCCGACTCGGTTGGGGCGGGCGGGCTGGTCCCCGCCGGAACCGCGATCGCGGGCGCGAGCTCGGGCGACGTCGACGGGACGGTGGCTGTCGCCGTGCACGTCGATCCGGCTCGAGGAGCCGCGGTGAGGGCGGCCATGGAGGCGACGGGCGCGACCGTGACGTTCGATGCCGGGGGCACGATCTTTGCTGATGTCGCGCCCGACCAGGCGACGCTCGCCGCGATCGGCGCCGTCGCCGGTGTCCGCTACGTCGAGCCCGAGCCCGTCGCGGAGCGCTCTGCCGGACCGGTCACCACCGAGGGTCTCGCGGGCATCGGCGCCGGCGCCTGGCACACGGCGGGGATCACCGGCGCCGGCATCGACATCGCCATCGTCGATACGGGTTTCGCGGGGTTCCTGGCCCGGCAGGCCGCGGGCGATCTGCCGGCCGGGTCGCAGCTCGTCACGCAGAGCTTCTGCCCGGTTTTCGAGGCCGATTCTCATGGGACCGCCGTCGCCGAGATCGTTCACGACGTCTCGCCGGGTGCCCGCCTGCACCTCATCTGTGCGCTCTCGTTGAGTGAGCTCCTCCAGGCCAAGGACTACATCCTGAACCCGCCAACGGGATCGACATCGTCCAGATGTCGGTCGGCTACATGGGAACGAGCCGAGGCGGCGATCGCGACGACGACGGAGACGGGACGGTCGACACGCCGGCCGAGGTGGTGGCGGCGGTCCGAGATGCCGGAATCGTGTGGGTGAACGCCACGGGGAACAGTGCCCAGACCCATTGGGGCGGGCCCTGGGTCGATGCTGGCGGAGACCGAGTGCTCGACGGATTGCCGCCCGGCGGCGTCATCTCGAACGGAGCCACCGGGCTGATGGGTGTCTGGCTGCGGTGGGACGACTGGCCGGGAGCGAGCCCTGACCCCACGCCGACCGACCTGGATCTCTTTCTCCTGTGTGGTGCGAGCATCGTGGAATCGTCGGAGACGGTGCAAACGGGCACCCAACCTCCTGTCGAGTTCCTGGTTGCCTTCGGATCCTGTCCCAGTGGTTTCACGATCGGCGTGGGCAATTTCGCTGGCGCATCCCCGGGCCTGCGTCTCGACGTGTGGGTGACCGGTGGTGGAGCTCTGATGAGCCTGCCCGTCGGGGCCGGAAGCGCGATCGAGCCTGCGAGCCAGCGAGCGTCCACCTCGGTCGGCGCCGTTGACGCGTTCACCGGCGCGCTCAAGCCGTACAGCTCGTTCGGGCCGAACCTCGACGGCTCGGCGGTCCCGTTCATGTCGGCCCCCGACTGCGTTTCCACGATCAGCGGCGGGCCCCGTACGGCGACCCCCTTCAGCGGATTCTGCGGGACGAGCGCGTCGGCGCCGCACGTCTCGGGGGCTGCTGCGCTCCTGATGCAGGCCGTCCCGAGCCTGAACCGCAACCCCACGGCGATCGAGCAGGCCTTGGCCGCCCGGGTGGCCATTCCACCGGCGGCCGGGCCGGCGGTCGGCCTCGGCCGTTTGGCCCTGGGCACGCCTCCTCCGCCTCCTCCACCCGCACCGCCTCCGACTCCACCCGCAGCGCCTCCCCCGCGGGCTGCGCAGGCTCCGGCCCGGTCCGGGTACTGGATGCTCGGCGACGACGGGAGGGTCTACGCCTTCGGGGATGCGCAGCATCGGGGTGACGCGTCGGCGACCGTCGGGCCGCGTGGTGGCACCGTGGGGACCCGGGCGATCGACCTCGAGCGGACGCCGTCGGGGAACGGCTATGCGATCGTGACCGAACCCGGTGTGGTTCAAGGCTTCGGCGATGCCCGTGTGGGTGTCATGACGATGACCCGGCGGTTGAGTCGGGAGCCGGGCGAGTGGGTGACGAGCCTCTCGTTCACGCCGTCAGGCAGGGGTATCTACGCCCGGCCGGCGGCTCGGTTGTGCGAGCGCTGCTGATGTGCTCAGTGGAGCCCGAGAGACGGCGACATGTCGTCGTCGATCGGGAACACGGCGGGCAGCTCGGGGATCACCGGT
>VFJJ01000146.1 GCA_009886115.1 Actinomycetota bacterium | reverse complement strand
CGGGCAGCAGTCGCAGGACGGCTCGAGCCCATCGGCCGGCCCCCGATGGGAGACGCCGCTGCGGCAGTCGACGGGCGCTCGGACATGCGGTGCACACGCACCGTCGGCGTGTCGCCGTCCTCGACGGCCTCCCGAGTGCAGACGTGGACGAGCCCCTTGCGCTGCGCCTCGATGAACTTGCGGCGCTGGAGGCGGATCCGACGCTGCTTCACGATCGCTCGACGTCGTACGAGACCCAAGCTCACGAGCGCGATGAGGACGAGGATCATGGTGGGCGTGGACACGGGGAAACCTCCGGGGTGGTCGGATTCGAGGCTGGTTGGTGCTGGGATGCCGGTCGGATCGGTGGTGGAGACCGCCGCCCGGGCTGCGTCGCGCTCGGAGCCGCTCGGCAGCGACGCCGGTTCGATGACCCGCAGCGCGGGGAGTCGCTCACGCGTCCCCGGCGTGCGAATCGGTGATGCGAAGCCCATCTCGAGGAGGGTCGCGGTGGCGCCGTAGAGGTCGGAGGAACCGAGCACCACGGCGATCATCGTGCGCCCGCTCCGGGTCGCCGCGGCCACGATCGTGTGACCGGCTGCGCTGGTGTAGCCCGCCTTGATGCCGAGGACGCCCTCGGTGAGCTCGAAGAGCTGGTTCGACGTGCGTACCTCGTGGACGACGCCGTCGGGGCCGGTGATCGAGGTCTCGGTCGTGGCGACCATCTGAGCCAGCTCGGGCCGGGCCAACACGCTGCGCGCCACGATCGCCAGGTCGAAGGCGGACAGCAGCGAGACCCCGCTGGGAGCGGCGTTGCTGTCGAGCCCAGCCGGGTCGGCGAACGTGCTGTCGCTCAGGCCCAGCCGGGTGGCCAGCTCCCTGGCGTCGTCGGCCCAGGCGTCGATGGTGCCTGAGGACGCCTCGGCGAGGGCGTAGGCGGCATCGTTGGCCGAGCCCACGATCATCGCCTGGAGCAGGGCCTCGTAGCGCCAGCGCTCGCCCGGGGACAGCCCGATCCGCTGCGACGGCTGCGAGGCGGCGAGCTCACTGACGACGATCTCGGTGCCGAGCTGCAGCCGTTCCATGGCGATGAGTGCCGTCACCAGCTTCACGGTGCTGGCGGGGGCCACGGCGTCGTGATGGCGATAGCACGACAGCACGGCGCCCGTATCGGCGTCGACGAGGATCCACTCCTTGGCCGCGACCGGGAAGTACGTGGCCGCTGCCGTGACGCACGCATCGGCCGGCGTAACCGTGGCGCTACCCCCCGTGGTGGGCTCGGTCGACGGCGCGGGTGCCGGCTCGACCTGGGCGGTCGTCTGGGCGGTCGTCTGAGCGTGGCTGGGCGCGGGCGCTGCGCCAGCGACGAGCCCCACGGCCGCCACGACGACCAGCAGCCGGGTCCGGGCTGTGATGGCGGTCCTCAGGCGGCGGCGGACGTCGCCGCAGCCCATGGGGTGAATGAGGCCAATGTTCCTCATGTTGTAACGGTACGACATCGGGGTGGGTGTGGCGAGGGATACCAGCTCGACGGTCTCGGATTCCCTGTGGCCGCACCCGTCCTGTGACGATGGAACCCCGGGCGGCCGTCGGACCGGCACCCTCCGCCCGGATCCGGGTGGTGGCCGCGCCTTTCGCCCGTCAGCCCCGTCCGAGCTCTGCGACCCGAGGACATCTGTGAATCGACGAGTGCTCATCACCGAAGAGCTCGCACCGAGCGCCGTCGCCGTTCTCGATGCGGCCGGGCTCGATGCCGACGTGCAGCTCGGCCTCGATCGGGCGGCGGTGCTTCGCACCCTCCCGGGAGCCGCCGCGCTGATCGTCCGCAGCGCCACCGCGGTCGACGCCGAGGCCCTGGCCGCGGCATCCGAGCTGGTGGTCGTGGGCCGGGCCGGGATCGGCCTCGACAACATCGACGTGGCCGAAGCGACCCGGCGCGGTGTGATGGTCGTCAACGCGCCGCAGTCGAACGTGGTGTCGGCAGCCGAGCACACGGTGGCCCTCATGCTGGCTCAGGCCCGCAACATCCCCCAGGCCCACCGGGATCTGGTGGGCGGTGCGTGGAACCGGTCACGCTGGGAGGGCGTCGAGCTGCGGGGCAAGACGTTGGGCGTCGTCGGGCTGGGACGGGTCGGGGTGCTCGTCACCCAGCGCCTGTCCGCCTTCGGCATGCGCGTGCTCGCCTACGACCCGTTCATCGGCCCCGAGCGGGCCCGCCAGCTCGGCGTGGAGCTCGTGGCAACGGTGGGCGAGCTCATGTCCCAGGCCGACTTCCTCACGATCCACCTGCCCAAGACCCCCGAGACCGTCGGGATCATCGGTGCGGAGGCGCTCAAGCAGGCCAAGCCCGGGCTGCGGATCGTCAACACGGCCCGAGGGGGGATCCTCGACGAGGCCGCCTTGTACGAGGCGATCGTCGACGGACGGGTGGCCGGTGCCGCGCTCGACGTCTTCGAGCGCGAGCCCACCACGGAGTCGCCACTGTTCGGGCGGCCGGAAGTCGTGGTCACACCCCATCTCGGCGCCTCGACGGTCGAGGCCCAGGACAACGCGGGCCAGACCATCGCCGAGCAGGTCGTGCTGGCCCTCCGCGGCGACTTCGTGCCGTTCGCCGTCAACGTCGATGCCCGCGAGGCCTCCGAGACCGTGCGGCCGTTCCTGGTGCTGGCCGAGCGGCTCGGCCAGTTCTTCAGCGTGATGACCGGGGGCCTCGGCGACGAGATCGACGTCCTGTTCGAGGGCCAGCTCGCCGACTACGACTGCCGGGTGCTCACCCTCGCGGTGATGAAGGGGTTGCTGAAGCCCACGATCGACGAGGCCGTCTCGTTCGTCAACGCCCCCCAGCTGGCCAAGGAGCGGGGGCTCAACGTCCGTGAGACCAAGTCGACGAGCGCCCGGGACTTCGTGAACCTGATCTCCATCAGGGGACGGGTGGCCGGCGCCGAGCACCAGGTCGCCGGCACGCTGAGCGGGACGAAGCAGGAACCGCGCATCGTCTCGATCGACGACCACTCGGTGGACATCCCGCCGACACGGCACATGCTGGTCGTGCGCAACAGCGACCGTCCGGGCCAGATCGGTCTCGTCGGCACCACCCTGGGCCGAGCCGGGGTCAACATCTCCTACCTCAACCTGGGCCGCAGCCCGTCGGGTGAGGTGGCGCTGATGGCCCTGGCGACCGACGACGTGGTGGCGCCGACCGTGGTCGCCGAACTCGTGGCCAACGACGGCATCGTCTCGGCCCGCCCCATCGAGCTCACCTGAACCCCCCGCGCCCCCGTCCCCGTCCCCACGTCTGTTCCCAAATTTGTGCAGAAATCGTCGGCAGGCGACGATTTCTGCACAAATTTCGTTGGGGGAGCGGCTGTGGTAGCGTTCACGGTCACATGAGCACGTTTCCTTTTTCCGGCCTCCTCCTTCTGTAGCGGCGAGCGCCCTTTCGGTGCTCGCCGGTCGCCCCCTGGTCTTGACCAGGGGGTTTTGCTTTTCCCCGTGCCACCAGCGACGCAGGAGCGAACATGAGCGAGCGCATCACGATCTTCGACACCACCCTGCGAGACGGCGAGCAGTCGCCCGGGATCTCGCTCGACGTGACCGAGAAGCTCGAGATCGCCGAGCAGCTCTCCCGGCTCGGCGTCGACGTGATCGAGGCCGGGTTCCCGATCGCCAGCCAGGGTGACTTCGAGTCCGTCGAGGCGATCGCCCGCCTCTTCGGCACCCCGGGAGCCTCGGGCTCGCCGATCGTCTGCGGCCTGTCGCGCACCGGCTTCGCCGACGTCGACCGGGCCTGGGAGGCCGTGCAACACGCCGCCCGTCGCCGGATCCACGTGTTCATCGCCACGTCGCCCATCCACATGGAAAAGAAGCTCCGCATGACCCCCGATCAGGTGAAGATCGAGGCGGCGACGGCGGTGGCGCGTGCCCGGTCGTATTGCGACGACGTCGAGTTCTCGCCCGAGGACGCCTCTCGCAGCGACTTCGACTTCATGTGCGATGTGCTCCGACTGGCCGTCGACAACGGGGCGACGACGCTCAACATCCCCGACACCGTGGGCTTCGCCGTTCCCGAGGAGTGGGGTCGGCGCATCGCCAGCATCCGGGAGCGGGTCAGCGGCGACTACGTCCTGTCGATGCACTGCCACAACGACCTGGGGCTGGCCGTCGCCAACTCGCTCAGCGGGGTCGCCGCCGGCGCCCGTCAGATCGAGTGCACGATCAACGGGATCGGCGAGCGTGCGGGCAACGCCGCGCTCGAGGAGCTGGTGATGGCCCTGCGGACCCGGGCCGATGCCCTGGGCCAGTTCGAGGTGGGCATCAGGACCGAGGAACTGGCGCGCACGTCCCGACTGGTCTCACGGCTCACCGGCTACCCGGTGCAGTACAACAAGGCCGTCGTGGGCCGCAACGCCTTCGCCCACGAGGCGGGAATCCACCAGCACGGGGTGCTCACCGACAAGTCGACCTACGAGATCATGGATGCCGAAGCCGTCGGGCAGACCACCGAGATCGTCCTGGGCAAGCACTCCGGGCGGCACGCATTCCGTGACGCCCTCGACAAGCTGGGCTTCCGGCTCCAGGGCGACGCGCTCAACGCCGCGTTCATGCGCTTCAAGGAGCTCGCCGATCGCAAGGTGGAGCTGAACGAGGCCGACCTGGAGGCGATCGTCGTCGAAGAGCTGGGCCAGGCCGTCGGCACGGGCTATGCCATGGTGTCGCTGGAGGTGCACGGGGGGAACCTCTCGACCCCATCGGCTCGGGTCGTGCTCGAGCGCGACGGCACCAAGGTCACGGCGTTCGGCGAGGGCGACGGGATGATCGACGCCGTGTGCTCGGCCATCAAGCAGGCCACCGGGATCGACGCCCGGCTCACCGACTTCAAGGTCTCGTCGGTCACGGGCAACACCGACGCCCTCGGCGACGTGGTGATCAAGGCCGAGCACGACGGCTTGAAGGTCTCGGGGCGCGGGCTCTCGACCGACGTCGTCGAGGCCTCGGCCCGGGCGTTCCTCGCTGCGGTCAACCGCATCCTCCGCATCCGAGAGCGACCGTCGGGCCCGGTGGTGGCCGACCGCACGGGTCCGTAGCTTCCCCCGGCGGCCTGCGCCCCCCGGCTGCGACGGCGCGCCCGCTCCGGCTGGTGCTCGCCGGGCTCAGCGGGGGAGCTGCACGCGCACGAGGGTGCCGGCGGCGGTCCCGACGATGATGACCCCGAGGGACGGCGCCACGATGGGGCCGGGGGCGACGACCCCGCTCGCTTCGATCTCACGGAGGGTTCCCGCGGGAGTGAGCTCGCGGAGCCCGTCGGGAAGCGACACGAACACGTGCCCGGCCGGATCGACGGCGATCCCGGTGATCCCCTCGACGGGCACGGGAGCGCCGGCGGCCACCACGATCGTCCCGTCGGCATCGCGGCGCGAGATCACACCGTCGGCCACGCTGAACCGCCCCCCGTCGGGACCGTCGGCCACGAACGGATCGAGCGCCACCGACGCCGGGGGGCACGCCGGGTCGCTGGCGATCGCGCTCGGGTCGGGCCGCAGCGTGGTGCCGTCGGCCGTGGTGAGCAAGGCTCCGGTGAGGGCCTCGGCGTCCACGAAGACCCGTCCGTCGTCGCAGACCTCGAGGGCCTGGACGGGTCCCAGCCCCGAGGCGACCACCCTCACGTCGGCCGTCTCGGTCCCGCCACCGAGCTGGCGCACGCCGAGCATCACGACGACCACGACGACCAGTCCGCCCATGAGGGTCAGCAGCGCCTTGTTGCGCTCGGCGGGCGTACGGACCTGACGGTGCCCGAGCCCCCGTCCCTCACCCGGCCGGGTCGTCCCCGTCCGGGTCGTGTCGGCGTTCATCGTCCGAAGCGGCGCTCTCGTCGGGCGTAGTCGCGCAAGGCCCGGAGGAAGTCGACCCGTCGGAACGCCGGCCAGAACACGTCCTCGAAGAGGTACTCGGCATAGGCCGACTGCCACAGCAGGAAACCCGACAGCCGAGACTCGCCCGAGGTTCGGATCACGAGGTCGGGGTCGGGCAGGTCGGCGGTGTACAGATGGGCCGAGAGCGCGTCGACGTCGATGTGCTCGGCCAGGTTGGCCGCGGGAATGCCCTCGGCGGCGAGATCACTCACCAGCTCGCGGCACGCGTCGATGATCTCCTGGCGGCCCCCGTAGCCCAGGGCGATCGTCAGCCGGTGCTGGCCATGGCTGGCGCCTTCCTCGGCCTGCTTGGCCGCTCGGACGAGCGCGTCGGGGAGCAGGTCGAGCGAGCCGATGAACCTGATCGAGTACCCCAGCCGGTTGGCGTGCGCGGGCAGCCGCTCGAACAGGCTGATGAGCACGTCGAAGTACGGGTCGAGCTCGTCGGTGGGCCGCTTGAGGTTCTCGGTCGACAGCACCCATGCGGTGATGGCGGGGATGCCCAGACCATGGCACCAGTCGAGGAAGTCCTCGAACTTGGCCATCCCCGCCCGGTAGCTCGTCTCGTAGTCGGGCAGCCCCGCTTCACGGGCGTAGCGCCGGTGGCCGTCGAGGATGATGCCGACGTGGTGCGGGAGCCGATCGGACGGGATGGTCTGCAGCAGCCGGCGCTCGTAGATGCCGTACAGGGGCTGCTTGACGAGGTCCCGGAACGTCACGATGTCGATGCTACGGCATCGGGCCGGCGGGCTGACGGCTGCCAGTTCCGGGGTCGGGGGTCGGGGGTCCGGGGTCGGTGACTCAGACCGGCGTCGTCGTGGGCAGGTACGAGGGGCGGGCTGCCTCGTACGCGGCGATGGCCGCGGCGTGGCGCTCGCTCAGGCCGATGTCGTCGAGCCCGTTGAGGAACCGGTACTGGGTGAAGTCGTCGAGTGGAAAGGGCTCGCTCAGATCGAGCGCCCCGACCCAGACCGTGCGCTCCTGCACGTCGACGACGATCTCCAGGGCGGGATCGTCCTCGATGGCCCGCATCAACCGGTCGACGACATCGTGTGCCAGCACGACCGGGAGCACCCCGATCTTGGTGCAGTTGTTGCGGAAGATGTCGGCGATGCGTGACGAGATGACGACCTCGAACCCGTAGTCCTGCAAGGCCCAGGCGGCGTGCTCGCGCGACGACCCCGTCCCGAAGTTGGGTCCGGCGACGAGAATCGACGCACCCGAGTACCGCGGCTGGTTCAGCACGAACGCCGGATCCTGGCGCCAGGCCGAGAACAGCCCGGCGCCGAAGCCGGTGCGCTCGATCCGCTTGAGCCACTCGGCCGGGATGATCTGGTCGGTGTCGACGTCGGACCGGTCGAGTGGGACGGCCGTCCCCTGCACCCTCTGCACTGCGAGCATGACGCCTCCTGGCTCCCGATGGTGGTTACAGATCGGCCGGTGCGGCCAGGTGGCCGGTGACGGCCGTGGCGGCGGCGACCCCGGGCGATACCAGGTGGGTGCGCCCGCCGGGCCCTTGGCGCCCTTCGAAATTCCGGTTCGACGTGGATGCCGACCGTTCCCCGGGGGCGAGCTTGTCGGGGTTCATGGCCAGGCACATCGAGCATCCCGCCTCGCGCCATTCGGCCCCGGCCCCGGAGATGACGGCGTCGAGGCCTTCCGCTTCGGCCTGGGCCTTGACCGCCATCGACCCCGGGACGACGAGCATGCGCACGCCCTCGTGCACCCTGCGGCCCCGCAACACCTCGGCCACGGCGCGGAGGTCCTCGATGCGCCCGTTGGTGCACGAGCCCACGAAGACGGTGTCGACGGTGATGTCACGAATGGGTGTGCCGGCTCGCAAGCCCATGTACTGCAAGGCTCTCCGGGCCGAGTCGGCCGCGCCGGGGTCGGCGATGGTGTCGGGATCGGGTATCGAGGCGTCGATCGGGAGGGTCTGGGCCGGGTTCGTACCCCACGAGACGTGCGGGCTCAGCGTGGTCCCGTCGATCACGACGTCGTCGTCGAAGGTGGCGTCGGGATCGGTGGTGAGACTGCGCCAGTCGTCGAGGGCCCGTTCCCACTCCGCGCCCTTGGGGGCGTGGCGGCGACCTTCGAGGTAGGCGAAGGTCGTGTCGTCGGGGGCGATCAGCCCGGCGCGGGCACCGCCTTCGATCGACATGTTGCACACGGTCATGCGGCCTTCCATCGAGAGCCCGCGAAACACCGAGCCCCGGTACTCGATGATCTTGCCGATCCCGCCGCCGGTGCCGATGCGGGCGATGATCGCCAGGATCACGTCCTTGGCGGTGACCCCCACCGGGAGGGGCCCGTCGACGGTGACTGCCATCGTCCCGGGCTTGGTCTGGGGGAGCGTCTGCGTGGCCAGCACGTGCTCGACCTCGCTCGTGCCGATGCCGAACGCGATGGCTCCGAAGGCGCCGTGGGTGGCGGTGTGCGAGTCGCCGCAGACGATGATGGTCCCCGGCTGGGTGAGGCCGAGCTGGGGACCGATGACGTGCACGATGCCCTGATCGGCATGGCCCATGGCGTACAGCGGTACGCCGAACTCCTTGCAGTTGCTCTCGAGCGCCTCGCACTGGCGGCGGGAGATGGGGTCGGTGATCCCGAGGTGCAGGCCTGCCGTGGGCACGTTGTGATCCATCGTCGCCAGGGTGAGGTCGGGTCTGCGCACCCGGCGGCCGGCGAGCCGGAGCCCTTCGAAGGCCTGCGGCGACGTGACCTCGTGGACGAGGTGGAGGTCGACGTACAGGAGGTCGGGTTCGTCGTCGGTCCGGTGGACGACGTGGCGCTCCCACACCTTCTCGGACAGGGTCTGGCCCATCGCATGCTCCCCGGTCTTGTATCTCAGAATATGAGATGCTAATATCGAGATGTGATCACCGTACCTCGGCCATCGCCTCGTGACAAGCCCGGCGCCAGCTCCCGTGGCGAAGCATCGGCAGCCCAGCCGCCCGCCCTCGGCGTGGTCGCCTCGGGCCCCACGGCCGCCTCGGGCCCCACGGCCGGCGTGGCCGCCGTGGCCGGCGTGGCTGGCGTGGCTGGCGTGGCCGTGACCGGGGTCGGTGTGCTCGACAAGGTCGTGACCATCCTGGCCACCGTGCACTCGAGGAGCGCGGTTTCGCTCGTGGAGCTGGTCGAGGCCACGGGCTTCTCGCGTGCCACCGCCCATCGGCTGGCCTCGGCACTCGAAGACCACCGCCTGCTCCGCCGCGACGACCGGGGCCGGTGGGTGCTGGGCCTGCGGCTGTTCGAGTGGGGCAGCGCGGCGGTGGGGGAGATGGGTCTCGTCGATGCAGCACGGCCGCTGCTGTCTGATCTGCGCGACGCGACGGGTCTCACAGCTCAGCTGTACGTGCGTGACGGCGATCACCGGGTCTGCATTGCCAGTGCCGAGCCCCGGGCCGGCCTGCGCGACACCGTTCCCGTGGGCGTGCCGTTGCCCCTCGATCGGGGCTCGGGCGGCAAGGTCCTGCTGGCGTGGGCGGGCGATCGCGATGAGTTCGGACTCGACAGCGCGCTCCTGGCGACGGTTCGGCGGCGGGGCTGGGCCGAGAGTGTCGGCGAGCGCGAGCCGGGCGTCGCCAGTGTGAGCGCCCCGATCCGTGACCGTGACGGGGCTGTGAGAGCAGCGGTCTCGGTGAGCGGACCTGTCGAGCGGATGGGGCGCAAGCCCGGCGAGCGGTTGGCGGTGGCTGTCATGGGCGCCGCGGCTTCGGTCGAGCGGTCGCTGGGATCGCGATGACGGGCCTTCCCGGCGCGGCCCGGGTAGCGGCGTTCGGCCCGCGGCAGATCGCGCTCGTCGGCGCCGGCGCCGGGCTGCTGGCGATGGTGCTCGCAGCCTCGGCCGCGATCCTCGACGAGCCGATGATCTTCCCGTCGCTCGGACCCACGGCGTTCTTGCTCGTGGCCCAGCCGGCGAACCCGGTGAACTCGCCGAGGGCCGTCGTCGTGGGGCACGCAGCGGGCCTGGTTGCCGGGTGGACCTCGCTGCACCTGTTCGGGCTGGTCGACGCGGGGAGCGCGATCGCGGTGGGGGTCTCGGGCACGCGCGTCGGTGCCGTGGGGCTGTCGGTGGCGTTGACCGCGGGGCTCCTGCTCGGGCTGCGCTCGCTGCACGCACCGGCGTGCGCCACCACGCTCATCGTCTCGCTGGGAGTCGTGCCTCGAACCCGAGAGCATGGCGTGATGCTCGGAGCTGTCGTGCTCATGGTGGTGTTCGCCATCCCGTTCCGCGCCGCCGAACGACGCCGAGTCGCGTCGAGCTGACGGACGAGCGCGGGCGGGGAAGAGGCCGCCTCCAGGCGTTGCGCCGAGGCGTGCTCGGGGACAGGGGGATCGACGTGCTGATCGTGCTCCAGCCTGGGTTCTCGGAGGTCGATACCCGAGGATCGTCGCCCTGACCCGTCCCTCGCCGAGCCTGACGTCACCAGCCGAGCGCCTCCAGCGCTTCGCGCCTTGGGTGATGGCGATCGCGCTCGCCGGACGGGCGCTGGTGAACGCCGGGACGCTCGTCGATCCGGACGGGCCGTGGCATCGCCGCACCGGTGAGCTGATCCTCGACACCGGGCGCATTCCCCGCAGCGACCCGTTCTCATGGACGGCCGGTGGCGCCGACTGGCAGCCCAATGCCTGGCTGGCCGATGTCGTCCTGGCGCTCACCGACCGGATCGGAGGCCTCACGGCGGTGTCGCTGCTCCGGGCCGTCGGTGTCGCCGCTTTCGGGATCGTGCTGTACCGCATCGCCCGCCGCACCGGTGCCGGGGCCTGGGCCTCGGTGGGGGCCGCGTGGCTGTGCACCTTCGCCCTCGACCCGTTCGTGGCCGAGCGACCGCAGTTGTTCAGCTTCCTCCTGTTCCCGGCGCTCCTCGCGCTTGCCGATCCGAAGAACCGGCTCGGTCGCGCCCGGAGCCTGGCCGGGGTGGGCGCGGTGCTGGCCGTGTGGGCGAACACGCACGGGGTGTTCGTGGTCGGTGTGGGAGTCGTGGGGCTCCAGGCCCTCGGTCGGATCCTCGCCGCTCGTCACGGCTCGGGCCGTCCCCTGGAAGCGCTCCGGCGTGAGGTCCCGCTCGTGGCCGTGGCCGTGCTGGCGCCGCTCGTGAACCCGTTCACGTGGCACGTGTACACCCATGCGTGGCACGTGCGGGCCGTCTCGAGCAAGATCGAGGAGTACCGCCACCTTTCGGTGCTCGACACTCGCGACCAGGCGATCGTGGTGATCGGGCTGGGCGTCGCCTACGGATTGTGGCGGACGGGCCGCTGGCGGCGACCCGATGTCGCGCTGCCCCTGGCGGCCTTGGCGCTCATGACGATCGACGCCATCCGCAACGGCCCGTTCTTCCTCGTGCTCGGCGCCGGCGAGCTCGCCCGTGCGTTCACGGTGGCGCCGATCCCGCGCCTGCGCGCCGGAGCGAAGGCGCGGGCGTCGCAGCTGGTGCTGGCCACGGTGATCGTGGCCGTGGTCACGACGGTTTCGGCGGTACCGATGCTGGCCGATGCGGGCACGATCGACCCGGAGTCGATGCCCGTGCGAGCTGTCGACGCCATCCCGGCGGGGTGCCGGTTGTTCAACGACTACGACCTCGGGGGCCTGGTGATCGAGCGCCGCTGGCCCGAGGTGCTCGTGGCCCAGGACGGCCGCAACGACATGTACGGCAAGGATCGGTTGCGTCCGCTGCTGCGGATCACCTGGAACACGGCCCAGCGTCCGGTGACCGACGAGCTCGACGACCTGGGTGTCGATTGCGTGCTCACTGGCGCGCGTCGTCCTCTGGCCGAGGTGCTGGCGGCCGACCCGGGGTGGACGATCGCCGTGAGCGACCCCAGCGCGATCCTCTTCGTCCGCTGACCCCAGCGCCATCTGTGTGCAGAAATCGTCGCCAGGCGACGATTTCTGCACACATTTCGGAGGGGTGGGGTGGGGTCGGAGGGTCGGAGGGTCGTCAGTCGGCGGGGCGGACCGAGACGATCTCGACCATGAGCATGCCGCGGGGCGCTTCGTACTCGACCCGGTCACCCGGGCCCCTGCCGGCCAGGACCTTGCCCAGCGGCGAGGTCGGCGAGAGCGGGTCGTGCTCGGAGCGTTCCTCGATCGAGCCGAAGAGGTACGTCATCGACGGTCCGCCAGCGATGCTGATCTCGACGATCATCCCCTGGGTCACCATGTCGGACGGGAGGTCGTCGATGATCTCGGCCTTCTTCAACAGCGACTCGAGCTGGCGCACCCGCGACTCGTTGAGCCCCTGCTCGTTCTTGGCCGCGTGGTAGTCGCCGTTCTCCTTGAGGTCGCCGAGCTCGCGGGCACGTTCGATCATGTCGGCGATCTCACGGCGGCGCGGACCGATCCGCTCGTAGAGCTCGGCACGCAGGCGGTCGTGTGCAGCGCGCGAAAGCTGGGTCTCGCTCATCATCGGAGGCTACTTGCTCGCCGCGGCGACTCGGTACCCTCGGGGCCGCGTTGACGGGTGCCGGCGCCCAGCCGCTACGATTCGGGGAGCCATGAGCTGCCGTTTCGACACCGCCATCATCGTCATCGTCTAGCGAGCGCCGCGACCCGGCGTTCGCCCCGACCGTCCACCTCGGTGGGCGGTTTTTCGTTGTCGGCCCCTCTGCCCGATGGGCCAGCACTCGCAGCCCACCAGGAACCACCACGAACCACGATCAGAGACCGGGACCACACCATGAGCTACCGCATCGGGATCATCGCCGGCGACGGCATCGGCCCTGAGGTCGTCGCCGAGGCCCTCAAGGTGATCGACGCCGTCGGTGTGAAGATCGACACCGTCGACTACGACCTCGGCGGACGCCGTTACCTGTCGACCGGCGAGGTGCTGCCCGACACGGTGCTCGAGGAGATCCGCGGTCTCGACTGCGTGCTGCTCGGGGCCGTTGGTACGCCCGAGGTCCCGCCCGGCGTGCTCGAGCGGGGCCTGCTGTTGCGCCTGCGCTTCGAGCTCGACCTGTACGTGAACCTCCGTCCGGTCAAGCTCCTCCCCGGTGCGTCCACACCGCTCGCGGGTCGAGGCCCGGCCGACATCGACATGGTCGTCATTCGCGAGAACACCGAGGGCACCTACGCCGGTGAGGGCGGCTTCCTCCGCAGGGGCACGGCCCACGAGATCGCCACCCAGGGCTCGGTGAACACCCGCCTCGGCGCCGAGCGGTGCATCCGCTACGCCTTCGAGCTCGCCGCCAAGCGCCCCCGCCGGCACCTCACCATGTGCCACAAGACCAACGTGCTCACCTTCGCCGGCGATCTGTGGCAGCGCACGTTCGACGATGTCGCACGCGACTACCCGAGCGTGACCACCGCCTACAACCACGTCGACGCCGCCTGCCTGTACATGGTCGAGTCGCCCGACCGCTACGACGTGATCGTCACGGACAACCTCTTCGGCGACATCCTCACCGATCTCGGCGCGGCGATCGCCGGCGGCCTGGGTCTGGCGGCGTCGGGAAACCTGAACCCGGTCCGTGAGGCCCCGTCGGTGTTCGAGCCTGTCCACGGCTCGGCGCCCGACATCGCCGGAACCGGTCGGGCCAACCCGCTCGCCGCGATCATCAGCGCCGCCATGATGCTCGAATTCCTGGGCGAGTCTGCGGCTGCGGCCCGCATCGAGGCGGCGGTGGGCATCGCGCTCACCACCATGGGCGGCACCACCGCGTCGACCATGCAGTCCTCCACCAGAGAGGTGGGCGACCTCGTCGCCGCCAACCTGGCCTGACACCGTCCCTTCCCCACCGAGCCACCGAGTCCCCGTCGCCCCGAGTCCCCGTCGCCCACGGCCACACCCGATCGAGGAGCCAGACCATGCCCTTCGCAACGACCGAGAAGATCTGGATGGACGGCGAGCTCGTGAACTGGGCCGACGCCCAGGTGCACGTCCTCACCCACGCGCTCCACTACGGCTCGGGCGTCTTCGAGGGCATCCGCGCCTACCCGACCTCGGGTGGTGTCGCCGTGTTCCGCCTCACCGACCACATCGAGCGGCTGTTCCAAGGGGCCGAGACCCTCATGATGGACGTCCCGTTCACCCGCGAGCAGATCATCGAGGCCTGCAAGCAGACGGTGAAGGCCAACGGTCAGGACGATGGCTGCTACCTGCGCCCGCTCATGTACCTGAACTACGGCGAGATCGGGCTCAACACCATTCCCTGCAAGACTTCCGTGGCGATCGCCGTGTGGCCGTGGGGCGCCTACCTCGGCGAGGACGGTGCCACCAAGGGCGTGCGCATGATGGTGTCGTCGTGGCGCCGGCACGACCCCACCGCCGTGCCCACCCAGGTGAAGGCGTCCGGCTACTACGTGAACTCGTCGCTCGCCAAGGTCGAAGCCATCAAGGCCGGCTACGACGAGGCGATCATGCTCAACACCGCCGGTCAGGTCGCGGAGTGCTCGGGCGAGAACCTCTTCCTGGTGCGCAACGGCCGGGTCATCACGCCGCCAACCTCGGCCGGCATCCTCGAAGGGATCACGCGCGATTCGGTCATCACGATCGCCCGAGACCTGGGCTACGAGGTGGCCGAGACGCCGGTGCTCCGCGGCGACCTGTACCTCGCCGACGAGATGTTCTGCACGGGCACGGCCGCCGAGGTGGTGCCGATCAACTCGGTCGACGGCCGGGTGATCGGCTCGCGTGGTCCGATCACCGAGCGCATCCAGCAGACCTACTCGAAGGCTGTGCGGGGTGAGGTCGATCGCTACAAGGACTGGGTCGAGCATGTCGGCTGACGGTGCCTCCCAGCTCCAACGGCCCGATGGTGCAGGCACGGCGGCGTCGGCCGTTCCCGCGAGCGTCGAGATCTACGACACCACCTTGCGCGACGGCTCGCAGCGCGAGGGCCTGTCGCTCACGGTCGAGGACAAGTTGCGGATCGCCGTCAAGCTCGACGAGCTCGGCGTGCACTACATCGAGGCCGGCTGGCCCGGCGCCAACCCCAAGGACGACGAGGTCTTCGCTCGGGCTCGCACGGAGCTCTCCCTGACGCGGTCGCGCTTCGTCGCGTTCGGCGCCACCCGCAAGGCCGGCGCAACGTGTGAGGGCGACGAGAACCTGCGCAACCTGGCCCAGGCCGGCACGCAGACCGTCTGCATGGTCGGCAAGTCGTGGGACTACCACGTGCTCGAGGCCCTGCGCACCAGCCTCGACGAAGGCGTGGCCATGGTCGCCGACTCGGTCGCCTGGCTCAAGGCACGCGACCTCGAGGTGCTCCTCGACGCCGAGCACTTCTTCGACGGGTACCGGCGCAACCCGGGCTTTGCCCTGCGGGTGCTGCAGGCTGCGCACGACGCCGGAGCCGATCGTCTCGTGCTGTGCGACACCAACGGCGGCACCATGCCGTGGGAGGTCGAGCGGATCGTGGCCGAGGTGAGGGCCGCGCTCCCCGGCGTGGGTGTCGGGGGGCACTTCCACAACGACGCCGGTCTGGCCGTCGCCAACGCCCTGGCCGCGGTGATGCAGGGCGCCGTGCAGGTGCAGGGCTGCATCAACGGCTATGGCGAGCGGACCGGGAACACCAACCTGTGCTCGGTGATCCCCAGCCTCACGTTGAAGATGGGGGTCGAGACGGTGCCCCGGGAGTGCCTGGAGCTGCTCACGCCGGTGTCGCACTACATCGCCGAGCTCGTGAACCTCACCCTCGATCCCCAGTCGCCGTTCGTGGGCACGTCGGCGTTCACCCACAAGGCGGGGCTGCACACCAGCGCCATCTCACGGGCCAGCGACGCCTACGAGCACTGCCCGCCTGCCTTGGTGGGCAACGCAACGCGCTTCGTGGTCTCGGAGCTCGGTGGGCGTTCCACGGTGGCGCTCAAGGCCGAGACGCTCGGCATCACGCTCGACGGCCAGCAGTTGGCGCACGTCGTCGAGGAGCTCAAGCGTCTCGAGTACGAGGGGTTCCACTACGAGGTGGCCGACGCGTCGTTCGAGATGCTCCTTCGCTCCGCGGCGGGCTTCCACCAGACGTTCTTCCGTCTCGAGTCGTTCCGGGTGCTCATGGAGAAGCAGGCCTCGGGAACCGTTGCCACCGAGGCCACCATCAAGGTGTGGGTGCCCGGTCCCGACGCGGCGCCCGACGACGAGTCGACGTGGGTTCGGGTGATCGAGTCGGCCGAGGGCAACGGTCCGGTGAACGCGCTCGACGCCGCGCTGCGCAAGGCGATCGGCCGGGCGCACCCGAGCTTGGGCGAGCTCCACCTCACCGACTACAAGGTCCGCATCCTCGACTCCCACAAGGGAACCGGGGCCGTCACGCGGGTGCTCCTCGACTCCACGAACGGATCCGACGACTGGTCGACGATGGGCGTGTCCGAGAACATCATCGAGGCGTCGTGGCAGGCCCTGGCCGAGTCGATCGTCTACGGGCTCATGCGCGCCGAAGGCGTCACCGGCTGAGTCGGCCACCCCGGGAGTTCGGTAGTTCGGGAGTTCGGCAACTCGCGGCCCGACGGCCGACCGCTATCTCGCGGCCGACCGTCGGGAGCGCCTACTTGGGCGCGATCACCGCATGCCCGTGAAGCCTTGCCGCTTCGGCGAGCCGATCGTCGTAGGTGATGATTCCTTCGAGCTCGTCGCCCAGCTCAAGCGCGGCAGCGAGGTGCAGCGCGTCGAGGCTGCGCAGTATCGGAGGATCGAGCCAGCAAGCGCGCTCGAACACCGACGTGCTCATGGTCAGCAACGTGACCGAGTCGAGGACCGTGTCCGCCCGTTCCATGGCCTCAGGCGCACCTCGGCGCGTCGCTCGTCGGAGCTCGGTGCGCACGAGGTCGCTGGCGATCACTTTCAGATGCGGTGTCCGGAGCCACCTCAGCAGTGCCGCAGTCTCGGGCTCGGCGACCACGAGCTTCACCGCAGCCGAGGTGTCAAGGTAGTACGCCACGCGGTGGGCGCCGGATCAGTCTCGGTCGTCGGCGCGCATGTGCTTGAGCACGTCCGACAAGGGTTCGGCACCTCGTCGGCGCTTCGGAGGGGGTGCGAGGTCGTCGAGCGAGCGACGTGCCGGCCGGGCTCGCCCCGCCGAGATCAGCCCGCGCAGACGATCGTCGGGGAGTGGGACGATCTGCGCCACGGGCCGTCCCCGAACGGTGATCGTGATGATCTCGCCGGCGGCCGCTTCGGCTACGACGGCCGACGCGTTCTGCTTGAGCTCTCGCACTCCAACAGCCTTCATGTTCTACATTGTAGCACTTGAGACGCAGGTTGAACAGCGGCCTGACGGGGGCGCATGTGGCACGATGAGGGCGTGCCTGGTTCACGTGCCCTCATCGCTGCCGACGAGCTCGCCGCCGCCGTCGGGCAACGGCCGGGCTGGAGCGTCGTCGAGGTCGACGGTGTCGCCGGGCTAGAGCGGGAGCTGCGGTTCGCGTCATACGCCGACACGATCGCGTTCGTCGTGAGGCTGGCGTTCGTGGCCGAGCAGGCCGAGCACCATCCCGATCTCGGTGTGCTCTGGGGACGGGTCACGATCCGCTGGAGCACCCATGATCGGGGCGGCGTCACCGGCGTCGACCTCGTGGCCGTCGACAGCACCGACGAGATCGCCGCGTCGTTCCCGCCCCGATCGTGAACGCAGCCCGCACCGACACAGCCCATCCCCGAGGAGCTTGACCGTGGCCGTTCCCCCGTACGTCGCGACCCGTACCGCCGACGAGCCCCGCACTGAGCTGGGCCCCCCGCCGGCTCGAGCATGGCGAGCCGACCGACCGGGCGAGCTGGGCGCATCGCAGCCGAGCGGAGCGATGCTCGGCAGTCCCGGACCCGATCTGGGCTATGTCCTCTCGCTCCTCGTCCGCTTCCGTGATCGGCTGCAGCTCGACCCGCTCGAGCACAGCGCCGACGTCGAGGCCGTCGCCGCCGAGATCGCCATGCGACGGGCCTCGGGCTTCGGCCGGGCTCCCACCTCGACCGACCTCGAGGTCGGGTTCACCATCCTCGGTGTGCTCGGTATGTCGAACCCCGAGCAGGTCGCTTGGCGGCGGCCGCTCGTGCACGATGCGGCGCACCACTACGAGCCCCGCCGGGCCACGGTGGATGCCGTCGATCCCGCCGTCCTACGGCTGTCGCTTGAGACGGTCCGCAGCCGAGCGGCCTCCGACTGGCGCTCCCTGTTCATCGCTGCCCCCGAGCACTGATCGCCGATTCCCCGACTCCCGGCGCGCGCCCGTCCCGCGCCGGGGCCTGCCCGACGCCGGCGTCGGGGCCCGTCGCCATCTACACAGCGTCGATCCGGAGCCGGGTGAGGCGCAGCGTCTGGATCTTCCAGGCCCCGTCGACCAGGCGATAGGTCTCGTGGTAGTGGCCGTAGCCGTGCAACGTCGAGATCGGCGATCCCTCGGGCCAGCGGAGCTTGTCCTCCATGGCCCAGATGACGTCGGCCGTCATGTCGGACGTGAACGTGACCTCCGGCATGTGCCCGTGGTGGACGGTCGTCACGGTGTCGATGGCGGCCTTCACGAACTCGGCGATCGCCCGGTTGCCGGTGGTGACCATCTCGTCGCGTGCCACACCGTCGCGCGAGCCCTCGGAGCGCATGTCCATCACGGCATCGGGGGCGAAGACCTCGGCGTAGCCGTCCCAGTCCTTGGTGTCCATGGTGCGGAAGTAGCGGGCCTTCACCTGCTTGATCTCCTCGATCGCCAGCAGCTTGGTGAGGTCGTCCATCGGTTCCTCCGGTCGGGGGCGGAGCCCGTCGCTCCGGGTGGGTCCTCCGTCTAGACGAGTGCTTGACTGCACGGCAACCGGAAGGGGCCACGATGACGGTGGACGGGTACTGCGACGAACGTTTCCACGGGGTGCGAGCCGCTTTCGAGCGGAACTTCACCGACCTCGCCGACCTCGGCGCCTCGGTGGCGGTGGTGGTCGACGGCGAGATGGTCGTCGATCTGTGGGGCGGCCACGTCGACCCGCAGCGCTCGACTCCGTGGCAGCGCGACTCGATCGTCAACGTGTACTCCACGACCAAGGGCATGGTGGCCCTGTGCGCCCACATGCTCGTCGACCGGGGCCTGCTCGACCTCGACGCCCCGGTGGCGCGCTACTGGCCCGAGTTCGCTGCGGCCGGCAAGGAGCGCATCCCCGTCAGCATGCTGCTCAACCACAAGGCGGGGATGGCCGCCTTCCGTGAGCGCATCACGCTCGAGGAGCTCTGCGGCTGGGACGGGGCGTGTGCCCGTCTGGCCGCCCAGGAGCCGTGGTGGGAGCCGGGCACGGCCACCGGCTACCACGCCGTCACCTACGGTTTCCTGGTGGGAGAGGTGATCCGGCGCATCGACGGTCGTTCGGTCGGACGGTTCTTCGCCGAGGAGGTCGCCGGTCCGCTCGGCGCCGATTTCCACATCGGCCTTCCCGAGAGCGAGCACGGCCGGGTCGCACCCCTCACCGACCTACCCGGGGTGGGCAACGGCGCGGCTGACTTCACAGCGAGCCTGCCTGAGGTCGGACGGGCGGCCATGGGCAACCAGCCCGTCAGCTCGAAGATCTCGAACTTGCCAGCATGGCGGAGCGCCGAGATCCCCGGAGCCAACGGCCACGGCAACGCCCGGGGTGTGGCCCGGGTCTATGGCGTGCTGGCCCGGGGCGGTGAGCTCGACGGGCTGCGACTGCTCAGCACCGAAGCCATCGACCGGGCGCGCCAGCCGCAGAACAGCGGCATGAACCTCGTGCTGGGCATGGAGCTGGAATGGCGGCTCGGCTTCCAGTCGAACGTCGGGGGGAGCTACGGCCCCAGCCCGACAGCCTTCGGTCACAGCGGGATGGGCGGCTCGTGCGGCTTCGCCGACACCGACAACCGCGTCGGCTTCTCCTACACCCAGAACGAGATTCGCCTCGGGGCCGACATCGACCTGCGCGGGTATCTGCTCCAACAAGCCGTGTACGAGTCGCTCAGCCGACGGGGAGCCTGACCATGCCTGCGAACGAACGAGCTGATGCCGACGCCGACGCCACGGGTGCTGAGCCGGCTCCCCCGAATCGTCCGCAACCGCAGGTCTATCCGTGGACCGAGTTCTATTGGACCGGTGGGGCCGATGGGACCCTGCGCATCCAGCGCTGCAACGCCTGCGGCAGGTTGAACCATCCTTCGGGCCCGGTGTGCCTGGTCTGTCGCAGCTTCGACATGGGCATCGCCGAGGTCTCCGGACGGGCGACCGTCGCCGGCTTCACCGTCAACCATCATCAGTGGCTGCCCGGCTTCGTTCCACCGTACGTGATCGCCGTCGTCCAGCTCGACGACGACCCCGACGTCCGCATCACCACCAACATCGTGGGCTGCCCGATCGAGGCCGTGGTGATCGGGATGCGGGTCGAGGTCACGTTCGAGCACCAGGACGCCGTCTGGTTCCCCCTGTTCAGGCCCATCCCTGGCGAGCCGCCGCGCCTGGCGACCGACACCCCCGACCATCCCGTCCACCAACGCGAGTCGCGCCGCTTCCGGGCGAGCGAGAAGTTCGAGGACCGGTCGGTCATCAGCGGGATCGGCATGTCACAGGTCGGCCGCCGGCTCATGCGCGACCCCCGCGGTCTCATCGCCGAAGCGGCCCTGGCCGCCGTGGCCGACGCCGGCCTCACCATCGACGACATCGACGGCGTCTCGTCGTATCCGGGCATGTCGGTGGGCGGCGGGTTCAGCGGGGGCTCGGTGAGCGAGGTCGTCGAGATGCTCGACCTGCGCCCCGCCTGGCATTCGGGCGGCATCGAGACCTCGGGCCAGACCGGCTCGGTCGTCAACGCCATGCTGGCCGTGGCGTCGGGCCTGTGCCGGCACGTGCTGTGCTACCGGTGCGTCTGGGAGTCGACCCACGATCAGCTCCTCAAGACCGGTGTGGTCCGTCCGTCCGGTGGACGGGTCGGCGGCGACGCCGCCCATCGCATCCCCTACGGCGCGGTGTCGGCGGCGAGTTGGATCGCGCTGCAAGCGAGCCGGCACTTCCACCGCTTCGGCACCAAGCGCGAGCACCTGGGAGCGATCGCGCTGAATGCCCGACGCAACGCTGCCCTGAACCCCTGGGCCGTCTACAAAGACCCGCTGACGATGGATGACTACCTGTCGGCTCGCATGATCTCCAGCCCGTTCGGGCTCTACGACTGCGACGTTCCCTGCGACGGAGCGGTGGCGGTGATCGTCTCGGCGGTCGAGACCGCCGCTGATGCTCCGACCACACCCATCCGCTTCGAGGCTGTGGGAACGGCGCTCACCGAGCGGGTCTCGTGGGATCAGGGGACGCTCATCCACGAGCCGTTGCTGCAAGGGGCGGCCCGGCACCTGTGGGAGCGCACCGATCTCCGCCCGTCCGACGTCGACGTCGTCGAGCTCTACGACGGCTTCAGCTTCAACTGCCTGTCGTGGATCGAGCAGCTCGGTTTCTGCGAGATCGGCGAGGGCGGTCCGTTCGTCGAGGGCGGTCACCGTATCGCGCTCGACGGCGAGCTCCCCTTGAACACCCACGGCGGGCAGCTCTCGGCCGGACGCCTCCACGGCTACGGATTCCTGCACGAGGCGTGCGTGCAACTCCGGGGCGACGGTGGCGCCCGTCAGGTTCCCGGCACCCCCGAGGTGGCCGTGGTGTCGGCGGGTGGCGGTACACCGGGAGGCACGTTCGTCCTCACGCGTTACTAGTACCGGCTCCAAGGCGCCTGCGGCTCCAAGGCGCCTGCGGCGCCGTCGCGGGCGACGTCGAGACCTCGCTTCGCTCGGCGAAGATCGACACCTTGGTTCCAGGCTCCGGACACATTCTTCGGAGATGTCGACGGTGAGGCGCGCGGCCGACTAGAGTCACTCTCGCGGGTGCGGCACGTAAGCGAGCTTCGAGCAGTTCCCCGACTTGCCGGCGAGAGCCGGAAGGGCCGATCGGACCATGAGATGTCCGGAAAACGGCCAGGAGAGGAGGGATTGCTTGTGGCGACTGGCACCGTAAAATGGTTCAACGCCGAGAAGGGCTATGGGTTCATCACCCAGGACGGCGGAGCCGACGTGTTCGTGCACTTCTCAGCGATCGAGGGTTCCGGGTACCGGAGCTTGAACGAGAACGAGAAGGTCGAGTTCGAGGTCACCAACGGCCCGAAGGGCCCCAACGCCGCCAACGTTCGCCGGATCGGCTGATTCTCGACACTGTCGAGACCTGCTGAACCGACGAATATTGGTATGACTCTTGAGGGACCCGCTTCGGCGGGTCCCTCGACAATTCCCGTCCCTTGGGCGACGGGCCCCTCCCGTACACTCGGGCTCCCATGACCCACGAGACCGACCCCACGATTCGCGTGCGCTTCGCGCCGTCGCCCACGGGCTTCCTCCACGTCGGCGGGACCCGCACGGCGCTGTTCAACTGGCTCTTCGCTCGGCACCACGGAGCAACCTTCGTGCTGCGCATCGAGGACACCGACCGCGATCGCACCCGCGAAGAGTGGGTCGACGGGATCCAGGCCACCCTGCGCTGGCTGGGCCTCGACTGGGACGAAGGCCCGTACCGCCAAGGCGATCGTCTCGGGCGCTACCTCGACGCCGCCGAGCAGCTGGTCGCCTCGGGAGCGGCGTACGAGAGCTGGTTGACCGAGGCCGAGCTCGACGCCGAGCGCCAGACCGCAAAGACCGATGGGGGCGTGCCGCGCTTTCACGAGCGGGCGATGGAGATCGGGCCGGGCCTCCCCAGCGACGATCGCTCCCGCTCGATCTGGTTTCGCACGCCCACCTCGGGCACCGCCGAGTTCGACGATGTCGTGCGGGGCCATGTGGCGGCGCCATGGGACACCATCGCCGACTTCATGATCGTGCGCTCGTCGGGCGACGCCGTCTTCTACCTCGCCAATGCCGTCGACGACGCCGATATGGGCATCACGCACGTGATCAGGGGCGAGGACCTCCTCGACTCGACGCACCGGGTGCTGGCCATCAGGGCCGCGCTCGGTCACCCGGGCGCTCCGGTGTACGCGCACCTCCCGCTGCTCGTGGGCCACGACCGGGCCAAGCTCTCGAAACGCCACGGCGCCGTGGCCGTCGAAGACTTCCGCGACGCGGGGTATCTGCCCGAGGCACTCGTCAACTACTTGTCGTTGCTGGGGTTCCCGGCTCCGGCCGAGGGGTCGGAGGTGCGCCCGGTGACCGAGGTCGTCACCGACTTCGACCTTGGCCGGGTCAACCACAGCCCCGCGTTCTTCGACCACGACAAGCTCGACTGGATGAACGGCGAGTACCTGCGGGCGCTGCCGGTGTCGGAGCTCGTCGCTCGCGCCGGCTGTTGGTGCCGTTCCGCCACGGCACGTGGCGACGCTGCGGCCGCGTCGGTCGACGTCGATGCGCCCGAGTTCGCGGCGCTCCTGGGCGTGGCCCAGAAGCGGCTGGTGACCCTGGCCGAGGTTCCCGGGTTCGTGGCCTTCCTCTTCTGCGACGAGTCGTCGTTCCGCATCGCCGACGACTCGTGGGACGTGGTCGTGGCCACCGAGCGCGTGACCGACGTGATCGAAGCGGTCATCGTCCACGTCGAGACCTGCGCCTGGACCGTCGAGGCCATCTCGCTGCAACCGGTGATCGCCGCGCTGGGGCTCAAGCCCCGCACGGTGATGAGCGCGCTGTACGCCGTGGTCGAGGGCCGCCACTCGGGCCTGCCGCTGTTCGACGCCATGCACGCGCTGGGCCGCGATCGAACGCTGGGTCGGTTGCGATCGGCGCGAGCCCGGCTGGGCTGAGCGGGTGCGGCCCGTCGTTCGCGTCCGGCGGTTCTGGCGGCTTCGGGGGTTCCGGCGGTGGTGGGCGCTCCTCGCGCTGGTGGGGGCGTTCGTCGCGATCTACGTGGCGGTCACGTTCGTCTCGGTCTGGCGGACGGCCACCTCGGAGCGGGCGCGCACTGCCGAGGCGATCGTCGTGCTCGGCGCAGCGCAGTACGACGGTCGGCCGTCACACGTGCTCGAACGCAGGCTCGAGCACGCGGCCGACCTGTACCGCGACGGTTTGGCGCCGTTGGTCGTGGTGACGGGGGGCCGGGCAACTGGTGATCGATTCACCGAGGCGACGGCCTCAGCCAACTACCTCATCGCTCGCGGTGTGCCCGACACGGCGATCCTGCGCGAGACCACCGGCCGTTCGACCTGGGAGTCGATCGTGGCCACGGCCCGCTTCTTGCGCGAACGCTCCGTCACCTCGGTCGTGCTGGTGTCCGACGGGTATCACCTGGCTCGCGCGGCCGGCATCGCCGGCGACGTGGGCCTCGACGCCACCACCTCGCCGGCCGAGCCGGACGCCCGTCCGCCCCTGGGACGTGTCGCCCAGGAGACCCTGGCCGTGGGAACAGGCCGGCTCATCGGCTTCGGTCGGATGAGCCGCCTGTTCGGCTGAGGTGGGGCGCGATCGATCCGACGATCCGAGCACCTGTCGTTCAGGTGGCCCCCAGTCATCCTCAGCGAAAGGTGCTCGCCGGGTGGGGGCCCGTCCCCAGGGTGTAAGGGTGTGAGGCCCCAGGGGACGGCGCGCTATCCTGCACGCCGCTGCCGTGCGTCGAGCCCGGAGCTCTCCAAGCTCTTGCTCAACAGCGTTCAGCGCCACCTTCGGGGGTGGTGTAATAGGTAACACAGCAGGTTCTGGTCCTGCCCTTGAGGGTTCGAGTCCTTCCCCCCGAGCTGCGACGAGCGTGTGCTTTTCGTCGCTGGCGACGCCCCCAGCTAGGGTGCGCCGCCGCAAGCAGCCGCACCACCCCCGGTTTCACCACGGGGCCCGTTCGTCTAGGGGCCTAGGACACCACCCTCTCAAGGTGGCGACACGGGTTCGAATCCCGTACGGGCTGCTCGGTATCACCAGGTCAAGGGCGGTCTCCCACGCGGAGGCCGCCCTTCTTGCTACCATCTTGCCAATCCTTTGCCAATCCCTCTCGTCGGAATTGGCCTCGCAGGACCGAGCAGGGGAGTCGCAGATGGCTGGCTTCATGCGTCAGCGAGGAAACTCGTGGGAGCTGCGCGTGTACATCGGCCGGAACCCGGTCGACGGCAAGAAGCAATGGGCGAACCGGACCGTGCGCGGCGGCAAACGTGAGGCCCAGCGGGCGCTCGCCGCGATGGTGGCGGACGCCGACCGTCACGGGCTGGCGACGCCGGGTGCGACGGTGGGGGAGCTGCTCGAGCGTTGGTTCGAGCACGCACGGGCCGACTTCTCGCCCAAGACCGTGCTCGAGACCCGGGGGATGATCGACCGGTACCTGCTGCCGGCCCTGGCGACGGTGAACCTGACCAAGCT
>VFJJ01000212.1 GCA_009886115.1 Actinomycetota bacterium | reverse complement strand
GGGGTCGCGTACGTCACGCTCAATCGGCCCAAGCAGCTCAACGCCTTCAACGGCGCCATGTGCTCGGAGCTGCGTGACCTCTGGCGAGGGTTGCGGCCCGACACGTCGGTGCGCTGCGTGGTGTTGAGCGCCGCGGGGGAGAAGGCGTTCTGCACCGGTGTCGACCGGAGCGAGGTGAACATCGACTACGCCGACCAGCTCGCGGCGGGCGAGAACGCCGGCACCGCTGACGTGGGCGGGTTCGCCAGCCCGTTCATGCTCGACGATCCCGGCGCCCAGGTCGGGCCCAAGAGCAACGACTACTGGAAGCCGGTGATCGCCGCCGTCAATGGGATGGCCTGCGGTGGCGCCTTCTACATGCTCGGCGAGTCCGACTTCATCATCGCCGCCGAGCACGCCACGTTCTTCGACCCGCACGTGACCTACGGGATGCCGACGGTCTTCGAGCCCATCCACATGATGCAGAAGATGCCCTTCCACGAGATCATGCGCATCTCGCTGATGGGCAACGCCGAGCGGGTCTCGGCCAAGCGGGCCCACGAGATCGGGCTCGTCACCGAGGTCGTCCCCGGCGACGAGCTGGAGGCGACTGCCGGACGCGCCGCCGAGATCATCGCCTCCTACGACACCATGGCGGTCCAGGCCACGGTGCGGGCGCTGTGGTCGGGCCTCGAGGTCGGACGGTCACAGGCGCTGAGCCAGGGGTACAGCTCGATCGCCCTCGGTCAGACCGCGGCCGGGCTCAAGGCCGGCCAGGAGGCGTTCACGTCGGGCCAGCGCATGCAATGGCGCCTCCGTTGATGGCTGCGATAGCCAATCCCCGATGAGCGACAGCGACAGCACGTGGCCTCGCGCCATGCCCGGCATCGGACGAGAGCTGACGGTGCAGCAGGAGTTGGCCTGCATGCTGCGCATCCTGGCCCACGAAGGCTGGCAGGAGAATCTGAGCGGGCACATCACCTGGGTGGCCGACGCGGGCGAAGTCGGCGCCGTCACCAGCCCGAGCGTTGCCGTCGACCAGCCCGGCGCGATGTGGGTCAACCCCTGGGGCCTGTGGTGGGACGAGGTGAAGGCGTCCGACATCGTGCTCGTCAGCCCCGACGGGCAGATCCTGCACGGGAAGTGGGATGTCACACCGGCCGTGTTCATCCACACCGAGCTGCACCGAGCCCGCCCCGATGCCGCGATCGTCGTGCACAACCACCCGTACCACGCCACGTTGCTGGCCAACCTGGGCGTGCTCCCCGAGGTCGTGCACCAGAACTCGATCCTGCTCCACGGCGAGCTGGTGCTGGTCGACGAGTACGGCGGCGTCGTCGAGACCGCCGACGCGGGCGCCGCGCTGGCCGCGGCCGTCGGTGCCGCGTCGGGGGCCCTGTTGCGAAACCACGGGGCCATCGTCACCGCGAGCACCCCCGGCGCCGCGTGCTACAAGGCCGTCACCCTCGAACGCATGTGCCGCTTCCATGTCGACGCACTGCGCGCCGGCCGCGTGCCGAGACCCATCGACGGATCGTCGACCGCGGCCGCCCGAGCGTCGGTCGCCGCGGTGAAGGACCTCCTCGAGCGCAACACACCCGATGCCTACTGGCACGGTGCCGTGCGCCGGCTCCTCCAGCGCGAGCCCGACGTCCTCAACTAGACACTGCGAACCTGGCGCCCACCGCTCTGAAGGAGACGTGCACCCATGCAGGAGTTCTCGAGCACCGTCGCCGGGCTCACGATCAGGGGCGTCCGCGGCGGTGAAGGGCACCCGGTCGTGGTCGTGCACCATTCGTTCGGCCATCCGGGCCCGCTGCGGTTCTACGAGGAGCTCGCAGCCCACCACGCCGCGTGGGTTCCCGACCTTCCCGGGTTCGGAGCCAGTGACCGACCCGACTGGGCCCGTCATCCCCGAGATCTGGCCATCATCCTCGGGCACTTCCTGCGCCGTGAGGGCCTCACCCGGGCGGCCTTGGTGGGTATGGGTTTCGGGGGATGGGTCGTCGCCGAGTTGGCGACCATGGCTCCCGAGCTCCTGTCGCACCTGGTGTTGGTCGGCGCGGCCGGGCTGCTGCCCGAGGAGGGTCGCATCTTCGACCAGATCCTGGTGTCGCACTCGGCCTACGTGAGCGCGGCGTTCAACGACCGTGACGTCTACACCCGGCTGTACGGCGATCCGCCCACCGACGACACCCTCATCACCTGGGACGTCAACCGCGAGATGATGACCCGCGTCGCCTGGAAGCCCTACATGTACAACCGCCAGATGGCTCCGTTGCTCTGCGAGGTGAACGTGCCGACGCTGCTCGTGTGGGGCGACGCCGACGCCATCGTCCCCAGGGTCTGCGCCGAGCAGTACCAACGTCTCCTGCCCGATGCCCGGCTCGAGATCGTGGCCGATTGCGGGCACGCCGTCGACATGGAACGGCCGACCGAGCTCGCCGAGCTCGTCGCCCGGTTCGTCACGAGCTGACCAGGCCCGAGAAGGAAGGACGGCACCATGTTCCTCTGTTACTTCACCGAACAGCCGATGAGCGCCTATCCCGAGGACGAGGGGCTCAAGGCCGGCATCACCAGCGTGCTGTTCTCCAACAAGCACTTCGATCCCGTCGAGGGCAGCCGGCTCTACCGCGAGCGTCTGGCCGAGTACATCGCAGCCGACGATCTCGGCTTCGACGGCATCATGGTCAACGAGCACCACAACGCGCCGTACTGCATGCAGCCGCGCATCACGGTCTGGTCGAGCATCCTGGCGGCCGTCACCAAGAAGGCCAAGATCGTCCAGCTCGGCAACCCGCTGCCGATGTACGACAGCCCTCTGGCCTTTGCCGAGGACATCGCCATGCTCGACATGATCAGCGAGGGCCGGCTCGTCTCCGGCATCGTGCGCGGCGCCGGGCAGGAGGCCATCTGCATCAACTCCAACCCTGCCTACAACCGCGAGCGATTCGACGAGGCCCACGATCTCCTGGTCAAGATCATGACCGAGGACGGGCCGTTTCATTGGGAGGGTGAGCACTTCCAATACCGCGTGGTCAATCCGTGGGTGCGGGTGCTTCAGCAGCCCCACCCACGCATCTGGGTGCCTGGAGTGTTCAGCCCCGAGACCATCGTGTGGGCGGCCGAGCACCGTTATCCCTATATCGCGCTCAACACGCCGATGCACCTCACGCCGCAGCTGTGGAAGACCTACGACGACGCCGCTCGCCGGGTGGGGTATGAGCCCGGCCCCGAGAACCGTGGTTATCTGCTGCGCACTCACGTGGCCGACACCGACGCCAAGGCGGAACAGGGCGGCAGGGAGTTCATGTGGATGCAGGGCCAGTTCACCGGCATCGGTCATCCGTACTGGGTCTCGCCGCCGGGCTACAGCAGCCCGTCGCGTCGATTGCTGTACACGCAGATGGCCAACGGGCTGGCGCCCCGTCCGTTCGCGAACTCCTATGAGCAGCAGACCGCGAACCGCGAGATCGTGGCCGGCTCGCCCCAGAAGGTGATCGACGAGGTCGGCCACATCCTCGAGACGTGTCGACCGTCGATCCTCATGCTGTGGGGCAACGACGGCAAGGTCGATCACAAAGACTCCATGCGCTGCGTCGAGCTGCTCGGCGAGAAGGTCGTTCCCGAGTTGCGCAAGATCGGCGACAGCCTGGGTCTCAAGTCGCCCTTCGAGCTCGACACCCCCGTCAGCCTCAAGTTCACGCCACCCCACGAGGTCAATCCCCAACCGGCGCGTGCCGTCGAGGCATGAGCGGGCCCACCGCGCCCACCACGCTCGCCGGGGTCGTCAGCCGCAACGCCGACGAGCAGCCCGACGGGTTGGCGTTCGTGGAGGCCGGCTCCGGCACCACGATGTCGTGGCGGGAGTACCACGACCGTTCCGAGTTGGTGGCCTCCGCTCTGGTGGCGCGCGGCCACGCCCGTGGGTCCCGGGTCGGTGTGCAGATCAGCGACGGGCCCATGGTGCACGCGGTCATGGTCGGGCTGGAGAAGGCCGGCGTCGTGGGCGTGGGCATCGGGCCCCGGGCCGGCGCGCAGGAGGTCGACCATCTGCTCGGGCGCACCGGCGCCGAGGCACTCCTCCGAGATCACGACGTGGAAGCGCTGCTGGGCCTCGGGGAGTCGGCGCCCCCCGCTCCGCCTGAGCGGGCCTTCGGGCCCCACGAGCTGTGGTTTCTCAACTCCACATCCGGTACCACCGGGCTCCCGAAGTGCGTGATGCACCAGCAGGCTCGCTGGTTCGCGTTCCATCGCTTCGCCATGGAGGCCTCGCCGTTCAGCCGTTCCGATGTGTTCTGTTCGGCGCTGCCGGCCCCCTTCGGGTTCGGCCTGTGGACGGGCCACTTCACGCCTGCGATCGTGGGGGCGTCCTGCGTGGTGTTCGAGCGGTTCACGCCCGAGGCGTGCATCGCAGCCTTGGAGCGCTTCGGCGTGAGCGTGCTGGCGGCGGTGTCGACCCAGTTCATCATGATGCTCAACTCGCGGGCGCTCGACGACGCCGACCTCCACCGCTTGCGGATCATGTACACCGGCGGCGAGATGATCCCGCCCGACCGGGCCGCCGAGTGGGAGGACCGCACAGGCTCGGTGGTGCTCAACTTCTACGGCTCCAACGAGACGGGGGTGCTGTCGGGCACGAGCCTCGGCAGCGATCGTGAGACCCGGTTGCGCACCGCCGGGCACGTCATCGCCGAGATGCAGGTGCGGCTCTACGACGACGCCGGGAACGACGTGACGGCCACCGGCGGTCCGGCCGTCCCGGCGGCCAACGGACCCACGCTGTGCCTGGGCTACTACGACGATCCCGAGGCCAACGCCAAGCTGTACACGGCTGACGGGTGGATGCTCATGGCCGACTACGCGACCCTCGACGATCGAGGCGTGCTCACCGTGGTCGGGCGCTCCAGCGACATCATCATTCGCGGCGGCAAGAACATCAGTGCCCCCAAGGTCGAGGAGGAGATCGCCACCCATCCCGCGGTCGCCCTGGTGGCCGCCGTGGCCATGCCCGACCCCATCTTCGGCGAGCGTGTCTGCGCGTACGTCGTGCTGCGAGCGGGCGGTGATGGGGCAGCCCGCCTCACGCTGAACGAGCTCAACGCCCATCTGGACGGGCGGGGCGTGGGCAAGGAGTCCTGGCCCGAGCGTCTCGAGATCGTGGTCGGCGACCTCCCCCGCTCGAGCGGCGGCAAGGTCGCCAAGGGAGCGCTCCGCGACGACATTCGCGCCAAGCTCGCGGCCGGGACCTGAGCGAGGCCACAGGGCACCCATCGCCACAGCCCGGCCGTGCAGTGGTCGTGCATTCGATCACATGCGATCGAATGCACGACCACTCAGGGAAACGTGCCTCAGAGCAAGCCGTCGCAGCACCCCGCTGGGGTGTCGAACAGCACCTGCTCGTTGCTGGTATCGCCCGTGCCGACGGAGCCCTCAGCGGCCTCGGCGCTCGATGACGCCGCAGGCGATGCGGTCGCCGGCGTTGCCTGTCGCCGCGGTCCGGTCGAGCGACACCTGGTCGACGGCCGTGTACTGGCCCGACGCCGTGCCCACGGGGATGTTGGCGAAGTTGTCGGGCAGGGCGTGGAGCACGACGGCCTTCCCGAGGAGCTGGGAGAGGTCGATCTTGGCCGTCAGGAAGGTCATCTCGGTGCCGCCGTCGGGGTTGATGAGCACGCTCGGCATGTCGCCGAGGTGGTTGTTGTGCGTCTGACCGGGAAGGCTCCAGTGCCCATCGGCGGAGACGAACCACGTCGACGACGGTTCGGTGGGAATGGCGGCGCAACCGTCGCCGTTGGCAGGGTTGTTGTTGGCATGGATGTGGAAGCCGTGGAAGGCGTCGAGCGCGGCGCCGGCCGGTGCCTTGGACAGGAGCACCCGGACGAGCGTGTGATTGCGGTGCAGCTCGAAGCGCACCACGCCGAGCGGCGTGCCGTCGGCCGAGCGCATGGTGGCTTCTCCGCGGAAGGTGTGGGCGTCGCTGGCTTCGGCGGCCACGACGAGCCCGCCGGTGGCCAGGGTGGCCACGGCGACGAGCGAGACGAGCCGACGGCGGGGGGACGTGAGGGACAGCTGCATGACGGCCTCCTGGATGCTGGGGGGTGTGACTCAGTCAGTCATCCAGACAGACGCACCGCTCCACCCGCCCGGGTGACACGCCGTTGGCGGGTTCGGCAACGAGGCACCTAGTCTCCGGCGCCGACGATGGGAGAAGCCACGATGAAGCTGGATCTGCTGTACGAAGTCGACAACCCCCGCCCGTGGAACGGCCCGCACCCTTACGGGCAAAGGGCGGGAGAGCAGCGGGCGTTCTACGACGCCATCGATCAACTGAAGGTGGCCGACAAGGTCGGCTTCAACACGGCCTGGTTCGTCGAGCACCACTTCCGTGAGGGTCGAAGCCACAACCCGGCGCCCGAGGTGCTGATCGGTGCGCTCACCCAGGCCACCGAGAACCTGCGGTTGGGATTTGGCGTCACGCTGCTCCCGTTCGGTTTCACGCACCCGGCCCGTGTCGCCGAGAAGGTGGCCACCGCCGACGTGCTCAGCCGCGGTCGGGTGGAGTGGGGGACGGGTCGTTCGACGCCGATGGAGCAGACGGCCTTCCACGTCGACCGGGCCAAGTCTCGTCTGGAGTGGGAAGAGGCGATCCAGATCATCGTGAAGATGTGGGAGGACGAGTACTTCGAGTGGGACAGCCCCACGTTCAACTTCCCCCGGCGCATGGTGACCCCCAAGCCGTACCAGGACCCGCACCCGCCGTGCTGGATGGCCGCCACGTCCGACGACTCGGCCGCCATCGCCGGCAGCAAGGGCCTGGGGCTCCTGTCGTTCTCGATCATGCAGCCGCTCGAGAAGATGCGTGCCCACATCGCGGCGTATCGGGAGGCCCAGAAGACCGCCGTGCCGGTCACCCGGGTCCACACCAACAAGGTGGCTGCGTACACGCTCGTGCACTGTGCCGAGACCAAGGAAAAGGCCATCGACAACGGGATCTGGGCCTCGGTCGGCTGGTGGTATCAGAACATCGCACAGTTCACCCTCGACTGGGAGCTCCCGCACCTGAACCAGGCGGAGCAGGACGTGATGTTCCCGCTCCTGCAGCCGCTGATGGCCGGCGACATCCCGATCGAGCACTTCGACCAGGCTGACATGATCATCGTGGGCACCCCCGAGGAGTGTTTCAACAAGCTCAAGCACTACGCCGACCTCGGCGTCGACCAGCTCATCTGCTACAGCCAGTTCGGGTACCTCCAGAACGATTCGATCAAACGATCGATCGAGTTGCTCGGCAAGGAAGTGCTGCCCGAGCTCGAGAAGTACGCCGTCAAGCGCGACTGACCCAGGGGCACCAGTGGTTTCCACCGACATCCAGCCCGTCCCCGACTACCCGTCCCGCCTGAGCTTCGCCGACCGGAACTTCGTGGTCGTGGGGGCCGGGCAGGGCATGGGCCGTCAGACGTCGCATGCGCTGCGCCAGAACGGAGCCCGGGTCGTCTGCGTCGACCTCGAGGCTGAGCGGGCCAAGGAGATCGCCGACGAGTGCGGCGGCTTCGCCTGGTCGGGCGACGCCACCAAGCGCGAAGACGTCGAGCGTCTCGTCGTCGACGCGCAGGCGCTCGTCGGTGGACGTATCCACGGTTTCGTCGACATCATCGGCATGGCCCGCTTCGAGGACCTGCTCGACCTCAGCGACGAGACCTTCGACTGGGAGATCGACATCTGCCTGCGCCATGCGTACCTGCTGTCGCAGCTCTTCGGACGGCACTTCAAGGACGCCGGTGGTGGCGGCTCGATGGTGTTCATCGCGTCGGTCTCGGGTTTCACCTCGGCGCCACGCCATGCCGCCTATGGCGCCATGAAGGCCGGGCTGATGGCGTGGATGCGCTCGGCGGCCATCGAGCTCGCTCCCTACGGGGTACGGGCCAACGCGGTGGCTCCGGGTTCGATCCTCACCCCTCGCATGGAGATCGCGTTCGACGCGGAGCGCAGGAAGTCCAATGACGCCAACGCTCCGTTGGGTCGGATGGGTCTCCCGTCCGACATCGCTGGCGCCGCACTGTTCTTGTCGAGCGACCTGGCCCAGTGGATCACGGGCCACACGATCGTGGTCGACGGCGGTGTGAGCGCCAAGTTCCCCTACGGCACCCTGTGACCGGTCGTCCGCACCTCGTGTAGACAACGGTCCGTGAACATGCGAGCGACCACGATCGCCGGCACCTCGATCCTCGGCACCTCGGTCCGCCGGGTCGAGGATCCGGGTTTCATCACCGGCGCCAGCCGGTACACCGGCGACATCGAGCTCCCGGGTCTGTGCCACGTGAGCTTCGTCCGCTCCACGGTCGCTCACGCCCGGATCCTGTCCGTCGACACGGCCGCGGCCCAGGAGCTGCCCGGCGTGCTCGCCATCTACACGGGCGACGGGTTCCCGATCGCTCCGATCAACATGATGGGCGCCCTGGGTGTTCCCGCAGCCATGGCCCGACCGGTGCTGGCGACCGACACGGTCCGCTTCGTCGGCGAGCTCGTTGCCGCCGTCGTGGCCGAGACCGCCGAACAGGCCCACGACGCGGCCGAGCAGATCGTGGTCGACTACGACCCGTTGCCCGTCGTCGTCGACATCGAGGCGGCCCTCGACGACGGCGCGCCGCTTCTGTTCCCCGAACTGGGCACGAACCAGGCGACGGCGATCCCCGCGGTTGCCGATCCCGACCTGTTCGCCGATGCCGACGTGGTGGTCGCAGCCCGGTTCGTGAACCAGCGCATCGCCGTCATGCCCATGGAGCCCTGGGCCGTCACCATCGACCCCGGCCCCGACCCCGGCCCCGACCCGCTTCTTTGTGGCTCACCAGGCTCTGGGAGTGACCCTGGCCACAAAGAAGGGGAGTTCACGGTCTGGGCCTCGACCCAGAGCGCCCATGGGGTGCGGGGCGCGCTCGCCGGGGCGGCGGGGCTGGCCCCCGAGCGCATCCGGGTGATCGCCCCGGCCGTGGGCGGAGGCTTCGGGGCCAAGGGCGGCAGCGACATGGAGTTCCACGTCGTGCTGCACGCCGCTCGCCATCTGGGCCGGCCCGTGCGCTGGCTGCAGAGCCGCTCCGAGAACCTCGTGGGCATGCACGCCCGGGCCCAGGTGCAACACGTCGAGCTCGGGGCGCGACGCGACGGCACGTTCACGGCGTTGCGGGCCCACGTCATCGCCGACGGGGGCGCGTACCCGGCGATCAACTGCTTCCTGGTGATGATGACCCGGCTCATGGCGTCGGGGGTGTACCAGATCCCGAAGCTCGAGTGCTCGACGATCACCGTCGCCACGAACACCGCGGTGCCCACGGCGTTCCGGGGCGCGGGCCGGCCCGAGGCCGCGGCGATGATCGAGCGGGTCGTCGACATGATGGCGGCCGAGCTGGCGATCGACCCGGTCGAGCTCCGCCGCCGCAACCTCATCGGGGCCTTCCCCCACACCACGCCCACCGGCGCGGTCTACGACAGCGGCGACTACGAAGCGACGCTCGACGCGGCCCTCGCCGCCGCGGGGTACGGCGAGCTGCGAGCCGAGCAGGCACGCCGGCGATCCGGGGGCCATGCACCGCTGCTCGGTATCGGCGTCTCGACCTACGTCGAGGTCACAGCGGCCAACGGGGGCACCGAGTTCGCCGGCGTCAGCATGCGGCCCGACGCCGAGGTTCCTGGCGGCGTAGCCGTGACCGTGCGGTCGGGATCGTCGTCGCACGGGCAGGGCCACGCCACCTCGTTCGCCCAGATCGCCGCTGCGGCGCTCGACGTTCCCTTCGAGGCGGTCACGATCGTTCAAGGCGACACGGCCACGGTGGAGCGCGGGGTGGGCACGTTCGCATCCCGGTCGACGCAGATCGGCGGATCGAGCGTGCACGTGGCCAGCGGTCAGGTCGTCGATCAGGCCCGCCGTCTCGCGGCCCAGATGCTCGAGGCGCCCGAGAGCGACATCGAGGTGCTTCCCGGCGGACGGTTCGCCGTCCGGGGCGTGCCCGCCCGGGCCATCAGCTGGGCCGACCTGGCCCACCACGACGCCGACGCCCTGGCCGCGACGAGCGACTTCGTGCAGAAGGGATCGACGTTCCCGTTCGGCACCCACGTGGCCGTCGTCGAGATCGACGTGGAGACAGGTGCGGTCACGTTGGTGCGTCACATCGCCGTCGACGACTGCGGCACGATCGTCAACCCGCTGCTGGTGACCGGCCAGCAGCACGGCGGCATCGCGTCGGGAATCGCCCAGGCGTTGTTCGAAGAGATGGTCTACGACGCCGACGGCAACCCGCTCACGGCGTCGCTCGTCGACTACTCGATGCCCTCGGCCGCCGAGCTGCCATCGTTCGAGACGTCGAACACCGAAACTCCGACGCCTCTCAATCCCTTGGGGGCCAAGGGCATCGGGGAGTCGGGCACGATCGGCTCGATGCCCGCCGTCCACAACGCGGTCGTCGACGCGCTCGCCCATCTCGGGGTCTCCCACATCGACATGCCGTGCACGCCGAACAAGGTCTGGCAGGCGATCCGCGACGCAGCGGCAACGGCGGCCGGGCCCCCCACCGCCACCGCCGCCACCCCCACCGGCTCGTGATGCTGCTGCTGCCCCGCCGGGCCTACCTGCAGATGGTGGCCGACTGTCTCGGCGGCGTACCCGACGAGGCCTGCGGGCTCCTGGCTGGTCCCGTGAGCGCCGACGGCCGGCCGAGCGGTGGGGTCGATGCGGTGTACCCGTGCCGGAACGCCGACGCCTCGGCTCGCACCTACACCATCGATTCCAAGGACCAGCTCCGGGCCATGCGCGAGGCCGCCAAGCTCGACCTCGATGTCGTCGGCGTGTACCACTCCCACACCCACACCGACGCCTACCCGTCGGCGACCGACGTGCGCCAGGCGGTCGACCCCAACTGGTGGTACGTGATCGTGGGGCTGCGCCACGGCGACCCCGAGGTGCGGGCCTACCACATCGTCGATCAGGTCATCCACGAGGTTCCCGTCGTGCTCACCGACGCCTGATTCCTCCCGACTCCCGGTCCCACCGCGGCCCCTGAGCGACACCCTGCGCATCCCGCCGAATCCGGCCGGAACGGCCGATGGGCCGAGCAGGCTGGCGCACGGAACGGGATGGGGAACAGGCCGCCTTGTAGATTGGTTGCTACCGGCATCCACCATCTGGCTTGGTGTGATCGCCCGCTCCGGGAGGAACCGAGTGCCGTCGTTCGAAGTCCGTCTCCCCACCGTCGTGCGTCAGCACGCCGGCAACGCCGTCACTGTCACCGGCGACGGCGACACGGTCGGCGAACTCTTCGCCGACCTGGTGCGTCAGTATCCGGGGCTGCGCAACTACCTCATCTCCGACGACGGCACGCTGCACCGTTTCGTCAACGTGTACGTGAACGACGAGGACATCCGCTACCTCGGCCAGCTCGACACGGCGGTCGTCGCGGGCGACGACGTGTCGATCCTGCCCGCGGTCGCCGGCGGCTGAGCCGGCGCCCTCGACCGGTGTGATCTCGTCCCCATGACCCGCTACGAGTCCGTCCTCGACCTCATCGGCAACACGCCTCTGGTCGGGATCCACGCCCTCTCGCCCAACCCGGCGGTGCGCATCTACGCCAAGCTCGAGGGCCAGAACCCAGGGGGCTCGGTCAAGGACCGCATCGCGCTGCGCATGATCGTTCAGGCCGAGCGCGACGGTCTCCTCACCCCGGGGGCGACGATCCTCGAGCCGTCGTCGGGCAACACCGGCATCGGCCTGGCGATGGTGTGTCGCGTCAAGGGCTATCGCCTGAAGATCGTGATGCCCGAGAACGTCTCGATCGAGCGCCGTCAGCTCCTCGAGATCTTCGGCGCCGAGGTGATCCTCTCGCCCGGTGAGGAAGGCTCCAACGGCGGGATCCGCATGGCTCAGGCCATCGCGGCCGAGCACCCCGAGTACGTGTTCTTGTACCAGTACGCCAACGCGGCCAACCCGCTGGCGCACTACGAGGGTACGGGCCCGGAGATCTGGCGCGACTGTCCCGAGATCGACGTCTTCGTGTCGGGTCTGGGTACGACCGGCACGCTCATGGGTGTGGGCCGCTACCTCAAGGAGCGCAAGCCCGGCGTGCAGATCGTGGCCGTCGAGCCGCCCTCGGGCGAGATCGTGCAGGGTCTGCGCAGCCTCGACGACGGCTACGTCCCGCCCGTGTTCGACCCCACCGTGCTCGACGGCAAGCGGATCGTCCGACTCGGGGAGTCGATCGAGTTCACCCGGGACCTGGTGAACATCTGCGGGATCTTCGGCGGCATCTCCTCAGGCGCTGCAGTCGCCGGCGCCGTCAAGGTGGCGCGGAAGATGACGTCGGGGACGATCGTCGTCCTGCTCGCCGACGGCGGTTGGAAGTACCTCTCGACCGGCGCCTGGACCGACCCCATCGACGAGGTCGTCGCCCGCTCGAGCACGACCATCTTCTTCTAGTGGATCTCGTGGGCACCTAGTGGCGCGGGTCGCGGCGCCCGTTCCCAGCGACGCCGAGCTCACGCGAGCGGTGGAGATCCTTCGCTCGGGTGGCCTGGTCGCCTTCCCCACTGAGACCGTGTACGGGCTCGGAGCCGACGCGTCGAGCGCGCCGGCAGTCGCCCGTCTGTACCGGGTGAAGAGCCGACCCGTCGACCATCCGGTCATCGTTCACGTCGCCGAGATCTCGGGGCTCGACGAGTGGGGCTGCGACATCCCCGATGCGGCCCGCGTGCTGGCGGGGGTGTTCTGGCCCGGTCCGCTGACGCTCGTGGTCGCCCGCCGAGCCGACGTGGGCGCCGATGCGGTCACGGGCGGTCGCCCCACCGTCGCGCTCCGGATCCCGGCCCAACCGGTCGCCCTCGCACTCCTGCGAGCGTTCGGACGCGCCATCGCGGCACCGTCCGCGAACCGCTTCGGACGGGTCTCGCCCACGACGGCAGCACATGTGCGGCACGATCTCGGATCCGACGTCGACCTCGTGCTCGACGGCGGCCCGTGCGCGATCGGCGTGGAATCGACGATCGTCGACTGCACCATGGGCGACGTCCGCATCCTCCGCACGGGCGGCATCCCCCGCGAGGGTGTGGAGGCCATGCTCGGACGTCGGGTCGAGGTCGCGACCACCTCGGGTGGAGCGCCGGGAACGCTACCGGCGCACTATGCGCCCGACGCGCGGGTCGAGATCGTCGACGCCGACGACCTCACCCGACGCCGGGCCGAGCTCACCGACGCCGGGCGACGTGTCGTGGTGCTGGCCGGGGTCGAGGCTGCGCATCTCTACGCCCGCCTGCGCGAGGCCGATGCCGCTGGCGCCGACGTGGTGCTGGCCGTGCTGCCTCCCGAGGATGGGCTGGGAGCCGCGGTCGCCGATCGGTTGCGCCGGGCTGCTGCTGCGGGATCGATCGGCGGAGACCCGTCGCCGTGAACGACCCCCGGCCCATCGGGGTGTTCGACAGCGGGCTCGGCGGTCTCACCGTGGTCAGGGCGCTCATCGACCTGCTGCCGTCCGAGGACATCGTCTTCTTCGGCGACAACGGCCGTTTCCCCTACGGGCCCAAGCCCGCGGACGACGTCCGCCGCTATGCGGTGCAGATCGCCGAACTGCTCGTGGCGCGCGGCGTCAAGCTGATCGTGGTCGGCTGCAACACGGCGTCTGCCGCCGCGCTCCCCATCCTCCAGCGCGACCTTCCGGTGCCGGTGATCGGGGTCGTCGAGCCCGGCCTCCGCGCCGCGGCGAAGGTGACGGGCTCAGGTCGCATCGGTGTCATCGGTACGGTGGGGACGATCGCGTCGGGCGCCTACCAGCGGGCGGCGATGCACGTCGAGGCGGCTGCGGGGGCGGCGGCACGTGCGGTGACCGGCTCCCGCACAGGGTCACCGATCGATCTGTACTGTGCGGCGTGCCCGGGATTCGTCGAGTTCGTCGAGGCCGGTGAGGTCGACTCCGATCAGGTGCACGTGCTGGCCGAGCGGCTCCTTGATCCTGTTCGACGGGCGGGGGTCGACACGCTCGTCCTCGGCTGCACGCACTACCCATTGCTCGCCCGCACGATCGGTGACGTCATGGGGCGCGACGTGGTGTTGGTGTCGAGCGCCGAGGAGACGGCCTTCGAGGTCCGCGAGCTCCTCGAGCGGACCGGGGCCCTAGCGCCTCCCGAGCGCGCCGGACAACGTGCGTTTGTCACGAGCGGCGACACGACGACCTTCCGCGCGCTGGGAGTACGCTTTTGCGGTCCCGAGGTCGTCGACGTCGAGGCATGGCGCTGGCCCGATCGCTGATGACCCGCTCGTACCTGCATGTTGCGTCGGTGTCGTTGTGTACCCTCGACCGGGTCGAGTGTCACCGATTGCAGCGCTGGCGCGGAGGTACGAGCCGGGAATGGAACTGACCGTCCTGGGTTCTTCGGGCTCGTACGGGGCACCACCCGCGAGCACCTGCAGCGGGTATCTCGTCCGCCACGGCTCCACCAACATCTGGGTCGACTGCGGAAACGGCACGTTGGCCAACCTCGCTCGGCACATCCCCATCGCCGATCTCGACGGCGTCGTCATCACCCATCACCACCCCGACCACTCGGTCGACATCTACGGGCTGCACGTGCTCTGGCGGTACGGGCTGCAACGGGAGCACCTTCCGCTCTTCGCCCCGGCCGGGGTGCGGTCGAAGCTCGATGCTCTCGTCGACGGCGACTGGGGCACGACCTTCGACTGGATCGAGGTCGCCGACGGCGACAAGGAGCATCTCGGCGACATCGCCTTGCGGTTCTCGCGTACGACCCATCCGGCGAACACCGTCGCCGTCGAGCTGAGCGCCGCCGGCCGGCGGATGATCTACACCTCCGACACCTGCTCCGAGTGGAGCCCGGCCGAGTTCGGCACGGGCGCCGATCTCGTCGTCGCCGAGGCCACGTACCAGCGCGCCGTGGCCCATCCGCCCCACCTCCACTACACGGCCCACGATGCGGGCGTTCGGGCCCGGGAGGCCAACGCCAAGCGGCTCATGATCACGCACATCTGGCCCATGCTCGATCCGGCCGCGTCGGTGCTCGAGGCCGAAGAAGCCTTCGGCGACCGGGTCACGTTGGCCACACCCCATCTCTCGGTGCACGTCTAGATGGCGACGCCCGAGGCCCAGCACGTGCGCCGAGACGGGCGCACGCCCGAGCAGCTCCGGCCGGTGCAACTCGTGCGTGACTTCACCGCGCAGGCGATGGGCTCCACCCTCGTCATCGTCGGAGGGACGAAGGTGCTGTGCACGGCCTCGGTCGACGACGACGTGCCCCGGTGGCTGCGCGGGCGGGGACGAGGCTGGGTGACCGCCGAGTACTCGCTGCTGCCCGGCTCGTCGGCCGAACGGGTCGATCGCGAAGCCGCCAAGGGCAAGCAGTCGGGCCGCACCCTGGAGATCCAACGCCTCATCGGACGGTCGCTCCGCGCCGTCACCGACCTCGAAGCCATGGGCGAGTTGGTGATCACGCTCGACTGCGACGTGCTCCAGGCCGACGGTGGCACCCGTACGGCGTCGATCTGCGGGGCCTACGTCGCACTGCACGACGCCTGCTCCCGCCTCATCGCCGACGGCAGGATGCCGGCACTGCCGTTCATCTCGTCGTGCGCAGCCGTCTCGGTCGGGGTGGTCGACGGTCGGGCGCTCCTCGACCTCGACTACTCGGAAGACGCCGGCGCCGAGGTCGACATGAACGTCGTGATGACGGGCGCCGGTGGCCTGGTCGAGGTGCAGGGCACGGCCGAGGGCAGCCCGTTCGACAGGGCCGCGCTCGACCGCATGCTCGACCTGGCGACCGCCGGCATCGACGAGCTCGGCGCCGCGCAGGCCGCGGTGCTGGCTACGCCGCCGCCGCCCCGCCCGTCACGGTGATCCCCGAGCAGGACAGGCCGACCGTGGCCGGCGTCACCCGGGTCGTGCTGGCGACGGCCAATGCGCACAAGGTCGAGGAGATCCGGGCGATCCTGGCCGACGTTGCCGGTGTCGAGCTGATCGCGCGGCCGGTCGAGGTTCCCGACGTCGACGAGACGGGCGACACGCTCGAGGCCAACGCCGTGCTCAAGGCTCGGGCGCTCGTCGACGCCACGGGGTCACCCGCGCTCGCCGACGACACCGGGCTCGAGGTCGACGCGCTCGGCGGCGCGCCCGGCGTCCGGTCGGCGCGCTACGCCGGACCGGACTGCTCGTCGGCCGACAACGTGCGCCGGCTCCTGGCCGAGCTCGCCGGCGTCGACGGACCTGGACGCACAGCCCGCTTCACGACGGTCGCCGCGCTCGTCTGGCCCGACGGGCGTCAGCTGGTGACGAGTGGGCACGTCGACGGGCGCATCATCGAGGCTCCCCGGGGCAGTGGTGGGTTCGGCTACGACCCGGTGTTCGCCCCCACGGCTGGCGATGGGCGCACGTTCGCAGAGATGAGCACGTCCGAGAAGAACACGATCTCCCACCGGGCGGCTGCCTTCGGAGCCCTGGCTCGTTCGTTGCTGGCTGCGTCCTACGGCGACTGAGGTCCGCTCCGCTCGTCGGTATCGTCGCGAGTCGCGCGCCGGAGAGAGCGATCCGCTACTGTCGGTGGCTGGGTGAGGCGGCGGCATGGTCGAGCCGGGGGGCACGACCTCGATGTCGTCACCAAATGAAGTGGGGGACGGGCTTGGGCACACACGTTCATACGAGACTCGATCCGGGCCGTCGAGCCTCGAGGAGCCGTTGAGCAGCCGTCGCCTCGCCGTGCGTCGTCACGCCGTGCGTCGTCGACCCGGCATACGGCTGCTGGTCGCGGGCTCGGCGGCGTTCGGTGCGCTGGCGCTCGTGACGTCCGGCGTGCTCCCGGCCGACGCCGGCGCACCCCGGACCCTGGGCCTCGCTGCCGGCGCCGCGATCGAGGTGGTCGCGGCCGCGCAGACCCGCAACGGCGACGGCGTCTGGATCGCGTCGTCCAATGGGGCCGTCACGACCGCAGGTGCAGCCACCGTGTTCGGATCGACACCCACGGTTCGGCCGATCGTGGGGATGGCGGCGACGCCGAGCGGGGCGGGGTACTGGCTGGTGGCGTCCGACGGCGGGATCTTCGCCTTCGGGGATGCGGTGTTCCAGGGTTCGACGGGGGGCATGCCTCTCAACCGGCCGATCGTGGGGATGGCGGCGACGCCGACTGGCGTGGGGTATTGGTTGGTGGCGTCCGACGGCGGGGTCTTCGCGTTCGGGGATGCGGTGTTCCAAGGCTCGACGGGCGCCATGACGTTGGTGGCGCCGATCGT
>VFJJ01000190.1 GCA_009886115.1 Actinomycetota bacterium | reverse complement strand
ATCAGAAATGTATCAATCCACCTGATACCGATGCGGTCCGGCGAGTACGGCCCCGTCCGGAAACCCCTGGTGCACATGGACGAGCGGGCACCAGATAACACCAGAAATGTGTCCGAATCCTGCCTTGCACGCAGGGGTGGTGTGGTGCTGGGTGGAGGCGAGCTTGCCCTGGGCCCGATGGGTCGATCGGAGTCGAGGTTCCTGGAGGTCCTGTACGCAGGCGTGGTTTGCGAGCAGCTCATTGTGTCGTGAGCTGATGTCGGCGTGTCCGGGAAACGTCCGCCAGACGGGGCGATACGGGGCGGAATCGGACAACACTGACCATCACGGGCACCTGCTCTGACCAGCACAGACACGCACAAGACGACACCAGATAGACTGTCAAAATCGCACTCGTAAGGAGCAGGAGTTGGCTCACTGATCGAGGACGAGGTGCAGACCGGCGAGCGCGCGACCCGCAGGACGGCGAACCTGCCGGTCAAGGGCGATGTTCAACCTCGCGTCGTGACGCGGAGCGGCTTGACGCCTTCACGCGTGACTGCTGCCAACCAGGGGCCGGTTGGATGGTCGCCGATGAACGTCTCGATGGCGCTCCATTGCCGCACGAGGACGGTGAGCGTGTCCCATGTGCTGAGGTCGCCGGCTCGGGTGAGCACGAGCCCGCGCACTCCGAAGTCGAGCACTCGCCGAGCTTCAACCGGTCGGGACCTGATCCGTTTGTCGCGGGTGATGACGACCAGGCCAAGCCGACCGACGATCGGGAGCCAGTCCTGGTCCAACATCGCGTAGGGCACCTCGGACAGTCGACGATGGCCCGGATGCACGACATCCCGGCGAGCGAGGGCGAGACAGCGTCCGAGAGCGAGATCGCTCTCGTCGACGAAGAATCGCGCTTTTCCCCCGGTGACCATCAGGCGGCGGTGGCCGCCAACTGAGTCTCGAAGGCGATAGCAGCTCGGATGTGCTCAAGCGGCAACTCGTAGGCCTCGGCGAGGAACTCGGGAGAGTCGCCACCCCGGTACAGCTCGGTCAAGCGCTCGGTGGCGACGCCCCGGATCGCCGGTCGCCCGAACGACATCTCGGGGTCGATGACCACGGGCGACGTACGGCCCGCCGGGTGCAAACGTGCGGCGACGTCGTCGGCGAACTCGACCTTCAACAGATAGGCCTCCACCTCACGTGCCAGCACGAGCTGCTGACCCGAACGGATCACGATCGCCAACGACGGATCGAGACCCACCTCCTCCTGGATGCGCATCACCAGCTGATGGTCGTAGACGAACGGCTTGGCGTGCGCGAGCGGGTACCGCACGCCGTAGATCTCCCGCAAGCGCTCGATGACGGGCCGGATGTGCTGCAGGCTCACCCTGGCCTTGCGGTACTCGCGGAGATAGCCCAGCTCGACGAACTCGCCCCAGGTCACCGAATCGGAGCCCGTGCGTGCATCACGGATCACGGGCGGGTACGACACTCCGCGCCGGCGGTAGCCGTCGAGCCAGGCCCCAACGCGATCGTGCCGCAGCCCAAGCAGTGCCGCCGCCTGACCGATGCCATAGACCGGTCGATCGAGGATCGTCACGTCAGCCACGGTCAGAGCATACGTGCCCGCCTGGAAAGCGAGAGCTCGATTGGCCCGTGACGCCGATGCGACGCTCGCGGAAGCGTGCGGACGCGGCCGACCGTGCTCATCATCGACGCCGTCGTGCTACCGACAACATCCGGAATGTTCTCGAACCAGACTCTTGTCAACCGCTTGTCAACGGAAGGGCCGGGACTGGATGGACGAGACGGTACGGAACGTGACGAACACAAGGCTCTGACCAGCTTAAACGCTACGAGACAGCATCAGACGAACACTCTGGGTCACTTTCGCAACGTAGGGGTCGACGGTTCGAGTCCGTTCACCTCCACCGGATCACCGCAGTTCAGGGCTGGTATTTGGATCTGGCAAGCGGGCCGCAGCGGGTGGTTGAATGTCCGTTGTCGACGGCTCGGTACCGCTCAACCCACATGCGGTCTCGCGCCGATTCCATCGTCGGCGGTGAGGAGCGGTGCCCCGATGTGGATCGCTGACGCCTCGATCCACAGGTCGTTGGCTTGGGCGCGGTCAGCGGGCGGGTGACCAGCGCACCGGCAGGCGAAGGCCGTTCTGCAGCCCCGGTCAGAAGGAGCGCGACGTTCTTCTCGTCGCCTGGGCGCGACATCATGCGTTCCGCTTCGGCTGCGCCGCCGCGAGGAGCACGGGCACGACGAAGGACTCGATGAGCGCTCGCTCCGTGGCGTCGTCCGCCGCGGGCATCGCAAGGAGCGACACGATGCACCGCAGCAGCCACTCGCCGCGGCGTTCGAGTTCGTCGGGGTTCTCGGCCTCGACGCCGAGCTGGCCGAAGAGTCCGGTCGACATGGCCCGAAGCAGCTCCGAGCTCTGGCTCACCGCGATCGGCACCGCCACGTTCTCGGGCTGGAACCAGACCGCCAGAAGCGGATCTGAGCGCACGGCCGCGATGCCCGCGAGCATCCGGTCGGCCAGGGACCCAGGCGCCCCCGAGCGGCGATTGTCGGCGAGCCGCCGAGCGATTCGCAGCGTTGCCCGGTGCACGAACGCGTGATGCAACGTGTCCTGGCCGGGGAAGTACCGGTAGAGCGTGGCCCGCGAACACCCGGCCGCGCGCGCCACGTCGGTCATGGTCGCCCGCTGGAGGCCGTACTCGGCGAAAACCTGGCCGGCCGCGTCGAGAATCGTGTCGGCGGCGACCGTGCCGTCACGGTGCCGCAGCCATCGAGAGTGAGACATGTTTGCTATTATGCCTCACTCATGACCGAACCGCGCACGAACCTCGTCCTGATCGACAAGCCACGACCGCACACGACGGTGATCACGCTCAACCGCCCCGAGCGCATGAACTCGATGGCGTTCGAGCTGATGGTCCCCCTGCACGAAGCGTTCGAAGAGGTCGCTGCCGACAACGACACGACCTGTGTCGTGCTCACCGGCACGGGCCGCGGGTTCTGCTCGGGCGCCGACACGTCCGGAGGCGGCGATCCGCCCCCGAACATCGCCGGCCTCACGCTCACCCGCATCGCGAGCCGAGCGATGTCACTGCTCGCCGACTTGGTCCCGGCCATGCAACGCATGCCCCAGCCCGTGATCTGTGCGATCAACGGCGCGGCGATCGGCGGCGGGATGTGCCTCACGCTCGGCGCAGACATCCGCCTGGCCGGCGAGTCCGCCTACTTCCGGGCCGCGGGTATCAACAACGGCCTCACGGCCACCGAGCTCGGGCTCAGCTTCCTCTTGCCGCGCGCGATCGGCTCGTCGCGTGCATTCGAGTTCATGCTGTCTGGACGTGACCTCGACGCCCACGAGGCCGCAGCCATCGGCCTGATCTCGCGCGTGGTTCCTGATGGCGAACTGCTCACCGAAGCCCTCGATCTCGCGGACCAGATCAACGGCTGGAGCACGCAGGGCACCGCCCTGACCAAACGCACGATGTGGGCCGGTCTCGAGATCTCCAGCTTGCGCGCCGCCATCGAGATGGAGAGCAACACGCAGCTGTACGTGCGGCTCACCACGCAGAACTTCGAGGAGGCCGTCAAGGCCCGCAAGGAAGGCCGGCCGCCGGTCTTCATGGACTGAGGGCGCGACGACCATGGCCGCTGGACCCCTCGGCGGCGTCAAGGTTCTCGAGATCTCCATCGCGTTGACCGGCCCTTACGTCGCGGCACTGCTCGCGGACCAGGGCGCCGATGTGATCAAGGTCGAACGCCCGGGAATCGGTGGCATCGGCCGCTACGTCGGTGTCCGGATCAACGGCATGAGCTCCCTGTTCGTCGTCTGCAACCGGGGAAACACTCGATCGCCGTCGACTTGCAGTCCCCGGCCGGTGTCGACATCGTCCGCCGGCTACCCCAACGGCTACCAGTTCGTCGACGTTACGGAGGCCGCGCACAGGTGGACACCGGTGTGCGAGATCGATGTCGGCTACGAGGGACCGGCAAAATTCGTCTCGTACACGGTGACCTTCTCCAAGTCCGACCCCGTGGCCGGTGTCGTCGTGGTCGACACCCGGCGGGGGCTCGCCGTGGCCGGTGTCGACGAACGACAGCGCGCTCATGGCTGCCATGCTGGCCGGGGAGTTCTGCGATCGATCCGTCCGGGTCGGCGCAGACACGTTCACCCCGGAGGCAGCCATAGACCGGTCGATCGAGGATCGTCACCTCACCCACGGTTGAGACCATACGTGCCCGCCTTGAAAGCGAGAGCTCGATTGGCCCGTGACGCCCATGCGAGACGACGCTCGACGGTGCCGCCCATCTCGGCCGAGCCGTCGCCCTCGACACCACCGAGACCATCCTGGTGCCCCGTGAGCGCTTCGACCAGGCCCGGCGCAGCTCTCCCGCGTTCGACGCGGAGATCGTCGAGCACGGCGCCCGCTGGTCGGAACACCTCGTTGCCCTGGTGCTCGAAGCCTGGTTCAGCCCGGCCGATACCCGGGTGCTGCGCCGGCTGGCCGACGTGGCCTCGCGTACCGCCACGGCGGCCGAGGCCGGAGCCGGAGCCGGCGGTCCTGCCAGCGATCGCACGGTCACGGTCCGCATCACCCAGGACGAGCTGGCGATGCTCAGCGGCTGCAGCCGCCCCACGGTGAACCGGGCCCTGGCCGGTGCGGCCCGGGCCGGGCTCCTCACCTCGGCGCGCGGCTCGATCACCATCTCCCGTCTCCACCAACTCCGGGCCCATGCCGACATGGCATGAGCCCCCTGCCCAACGCGGTTGGTGCACGTCGAGGCGGCCGGTCCTGGTTGTTCATAGAGTGGGAGGTGCGGAGCCCAGCTGCGGAGCCCCCACACGCCATCTGATGTTTCGGCGCACGGCGCGAAGGGAATCGTTGGAGGGTCAGCCTCACGGGCCCGACCCTCTCTGTCACAGCGAGACCCCAGCTCGCGTCCTGGATCTTCTGACCCGGCCTCGAGAACGCAGCCCGAGGGTGGACGTGCATGGACCGGGGTGGGCCTCACCTTGACAACCCGGGTCGAGCGAGAAACGAGATGGTCTCCATGTCGAACACTCGGGAGCTCGAGCTCTCTCCAGCCGAGTTCCTCGCCGATGTCGAAGTCGCAGTCACCGATCGGACGCCGGATCCCTTGGAAGCCGAACACGAGCTGGCCTCGATCCATCGGCGACCTCGCAGCGGCGCTGAGGCTGTGGTCCTCGACGAGCCTGTGCCGTGCGACCAGCCGTTGGTCGGCGGGGAGGGCTGATCGTGGGGGTTCGTCGTGTGCTCCTGGGCTCCGAGCCGTTGTGGTCGCTCGACGACTATGTCGCCACCGGCGGCGGACGGGCACTGTCGATGGTCGGTCGGCTGGGCGCCTCGGGCGTGCTCGACGAGGTCGACATCTCGGGTCTGCGCGGTCGCGGTGGTGCCGGGTTCCCGGTCGGCGTGAAATGGCGCTCGATCGCCGAAGGTGGTGCTGCGGCGGGCGAGAGGTTCGTGGTGGCGAACGGCGCCGAGGGCGAGCCGGGAACGTTCAAGGATCGCTTCCTCATTCGTCGCAACCCCTACCAGTTGGTCGAGGGCGTGCTGATCGCAGCGACCGTCGTCGGTGCGCGCCGGGTGTTCATCGCTCTGAAGCGGTCGTTCTCGATCGAGGCGGAGCGCGTGACCCGGGCCGTCCAGGAGATCGAGGCCGCCGGCTGGGCGCCCGAGATCGGGATCGAGCTGGTCAGGGGCCCCGACGAGTACCTGTTCGGGGAAGAAAAGGCACTGCTCGAGGTCATCGAGGGCGAAGACCCGCTGCCCCGCATGTTCCCGCCCTACATCTACGGCCTCTTCACGAACAACCCGCAGATGGGGTGGTCGGCCGGCCAGACCCGCAACCGCGGCGGTGGGGCAGCATCGAACCCGACGCTCGTGAACAACGTCGAGACGTTGAGCGCGATCCCGACGATCGTGCGCGAGGGCGGCGAGCGGTACCGGGCGCTCGGTACCGTCGAGTCGCCGGGCACGATCGTGTGCACGGTCTCGGGCGATACCCGGCGCCACGGGGTCGAGGAGTTCGAGCTCGGAACCCCCGTCGCCGAGATCATCGACACCATCGGGGGTGGCATCGCCGACGGGCGCACGCTGAAGTACGTCTTGTCGGGCGTCGCCAACGCGGTGCTGCGAGCCGACGACCTCGATGTTCCCGCCAGCTACGAAGGGCTTGCTGCGCTCGGCAGCGGCCTCGGAACCGGCGGCTTCATGGTGTTCGACGATCGGACCGACCCGGTCGAGCTGGCTGCCGCCGTATCGCGGTTCCTCTCCGTGGAGTCGTGCGGGCAATGCCCGGCGTGCAAGCTCGGCTGCGAGCACGTCACGTCGCTGCTCGAGGCGCGAACGGGCGTGGCCCTCGACCTCGGCGTGTTGTCGGGGCGGCTCGGCGCCGTCACCGACGCGGCTCGCTGTTACCTGCCAACCCAGGAACAGCGAGTGATCGAGAGCCTGATCCCCGAGATGCGTGCGTCGCGAGCGCAGGCCGAACGCCGCGACCTCCTGATCACCAAGATCGTCGATCTGGTCGGCGACCGGTTCAGCCTCGATGACAAGCAACGTCTCAAGCAGCCGGACTGGACCTTCTCGACAGCAGCTTCATGAACCCGGCCTCGGCGACGGTTACCGGAGCAGGTAGTCGGCCGGGTCGACGGCCTTGGTCCAGCGCCAGTAGGTGGGGATCGGCCACGGCGAGAGGGTGAAGATCCGACCGTCGGGGTTCTTGAAGTGCGAGTGCTTCACCGACCAGTGGGCCCAGACCATCTGGCCGATCTGCTCCTGGTAGTGGGCGCTGTAGCGATCGTGGACGTCCTGCCGGGGCTCCAAAGCCTGGTGACCGCCGGTGAGCACCAGGCGCAGCGCGTCCATGATGTAGTTGACCTGGCACTCCGACTGGAAGATCAGGCTGGCGCCGTGGGCGAGGTTCGTCCCCGGTCCGTAGAGGCAGAACAGGTTCGGGAAGTGCGCCACGGTGATGCCCAGATAGGCGGTGGGCTCGTCACCCCACTGATCGCGCAACGTGATGCCGTCGCGGCCGGTGATGGTCATCGGCCACAGGTAGTCGTTGTGGCGGAAACCCGTGGCGTAGCAGATGATGTCGGCCGCGTGGTGTCGTCCGTCGACGGTGACGATCCCGTCGGGTACCACCCGGTCGATCCCGGTACGGATCAACTCCACGTTGGGCTTCTTGAGGCATGCCAGCCACGAACCGTTGTCCTGGAGCATCCGCTTGGCCGTGGCCGGATAGTCGGGCATCACCTTGGCGAGCAGCTCGGGGTCGTCGCCCACCTGCTCGGTGATCCACCGACCGAAGATCTCGCCGCGCATCTTGTTGGCTGCGCTCACGGCCCGCCCGTCGCTGTCGTCGTAGTCGGGGTCGATCCGTGAGCCCTCGATCGACAGGCCGGCGCCCGGATAGAAGGTGATGAACCGGAACCACCGTGCGTAGAACGGGATGTGGCGCATGGCCCAGGTCTCGCCGGGCGGTACCCGCCGGTGGTAGTTGTCGTTGGGCATCATCCACTGGGCGGTGCGTTGGAAGACGGTGATGTGCTCGACCTCGTCGGCGATCGTGGGCGCGATCTGGAAGCCGCTCGCTCCGGCACCGACGAGCGCGACGCGCTTGCCCCGATGGTCGACGGAACGGTCCCAACGGGCGGAGTGGAACCAGGGTCCGGCGAAATCGTCGAGCCCGGGGATGTCGGGGAGCTTGGGCTGGTTCAGCGCCCCGACCGCGCTGATGAGCGCCGTGGCCTCGAGGGTGTCGGTACCGCCGTCGGGGGTGACGACGGTGACGATCCAGCGGGCGGTGGCCTCGTCCCATGACGCGGCGGTGACCTCGGTGTGGAAGCGGCAGTGCGCGTCGACGCCGTGGTGGCTCATGACGCGCTGGAAGTACTCGCGCAGCTCGGTGTGCTGGGAGAAGTACTCGGTCCAGTGGTCGGCCGGCTCGAAGGAGTAGCAGTAGAAGTGGCTGCCGATGTCGACGCGAGCGCCGGGATAGCGGTTGTCGTACCAGGTGCCGCCGGGACCGCCGCTCTTGTCGACGATCGTGTAGGCGATCCCGGCCTGGCCGAGGCGGATGCCGGCGAGGATCCCCGACTCCCCGCAGCCGATCACCACGACATGGGAGCGGTCGCGCACGTCATCGGGGATCTCGTGACCCCAGGTGATCTCGCCCTGATCGGCGCCGTCGAGGTGCAGGTCCTCGGCGAACATGGGGACGACCTCGTCGGCGACACGTTCGCAGGCCAGCCACGACATCATCTCGTGGATCACCTCGGCTGACGGCGGCTCCGGCAACCGGCAACCGCCGTCGCGAAATGCCGCCAGTGCAGGCAGCGCCCGTCGACGGGCCTCGGCCTGCATCTCGACGCTCATCATGCCCTGGTACTGGTTCAGCACCGCTGCCTGCGGCCTGATGTCGCCTCTGATCCAGGAGGGGTCACCGGTCACGTGGACCATGGCGCACATGAGCGCAGGGACGCTCACATCCTCGAGCGCCGCGGCGATGGCGTCGTCGTCGTCGGTGAATTGACGGCCGGCGTGCGGGTTGGCGATGCGTTGGGACATGGCGCCAGGCTCATCCACACCGGCCTCGCCCCGCCACTCGCCTCGCGGGGGTCGGGTGCCGGGTCCGGGTGCCGGGTGCCGGGT
>VFJJ01000068.1 GCA_009886115.1 Actinomycetota bacterium | reverse complement strand
GTGAACTCGACGTCGGCGCAGGTGATCGGCGTTCCGTCGTTCCACACCGCGGCCGGGTTCAGGGCGTAGGTGATGGTGAACGGATCGGTCGAACCCTCCTCGGCACCTTCGCCGGCGAGGACCGGCTCGCCCGCCAGCAGCGGCGAGGGAACGTGGTTGCTGCCCGGGTCGAGCTCCATGAGCCGGGGCAGGACGTGCTCGATGGTCGCCCAGTGCATCCACGATGACGTGAAGCACTGCGTGACCGGGTTGAGGCACTCGGGCCACTGCTCGGCCCCCAGGATCAGCTCACCCTCGGGTGCGGCGGCCGGAGCCTCGGTGACGGGTGTCTCCGAGGTCGGCGTCGTGTCGCCCGTTGCTGCCGAGGTCTCGCCAGCAGGAGCCGAGGTCTCGCCAGCAGGAGCCGAGGTCTCGGCGCTCGTGTCGTCGTCATCGTCGCCGCACGCGGCGGCGATCATCAGGAGCGCCGATGCGACGGCGATGAGCCGCCACAGGGGCCGGGTGTGCTTCTTCATGTGATCCCCCTTGGGTTCGTGTTTGATGGCAGCACCGACGTCCGGGGGATGACCGCTCGCCCACCCCCCGATGGCTGCTTGCGTCTAACCAACGTCAATCGAGTCGCAACCCCAGCACGACGGTCGTGAAGAAGAAGACGAGGGCCATGAGCACGGTGATTCGATCGAGGTTCTTCTCGACCACCGTCGACCCGCCCATCGAGCCTCCACCCGGCCCCCCGAACATGTCGGACAGCCCGCCCCCGCGACCCGCGTGAAGCAGGATCGTAAGGATCAGGAGGAGCGCAGCGATGAGATCGATGACGATGAGCAACGCGTTGATCACGGCGTCAATGCCTCTCAGAAGTTACTGGACGGTAACGATATGGTGATTCGCGGCAAGCTGCAAGCTCCGGGGAGCCGGTCCCAGCGTAACGCTCTCACGGACGGTTTCGGCGCCCCGGCCCGTCCGCTCGGTCTCGATCACGCCGAGATTCAGTGCCGGTAGCGGACGATCTTGGAGAAGTCGTCGGGGTCGAGCGATGCTCCACCCACCAGGGCACCGTCGATCTCGGGCTGGGCCATGAGGTCGGCGATGTTGCCGGGCTTGACCGATCCGCCGTACTGGATGCGCACGGCGCTGGCGGTGGGCTCCCCGTAGGCCTCGGCCACGGCGGCCCTGATGGACCCGATGGTCTCGTTGGCGTCATCGGGCGTGGCGTTGCGGCCGGTGCCGATGGCCCAGATGGGCTCGTAGGCGATGACGCTGCGGGCGATGTCGGCCGGGTCGACGCCCTGCCACCCGGCCGCGATCTGACCGGCCACCCACGACGCGGTCTCGCCGGCCTCACGCTGCTCGAGCGTCTCGCCGCAGCACAGGATCGGGATCATCCCGTTGGCCAGCACGGCCTTGGCCTTGCGGTTCACCCACTCGTCGGTCTCGCCGAAGAGCTGGCGCCGCTCGGAGTGCCCGACGATCACGTAGCTCACGTTGAGCTTGGCCAGCATCGGCGCGCTGATCTCGCCGGTGAAGGCCCCGTCGGGCTCCCAGTAGACGTTCTGCGCGCCGAGCCTGATGTGCATCCGGTCGGACTCGATCGTCGTTTGCACCGAGCGCAACGCCGTGAAGGCCGGACACACCACGACCTCGGTGGCGTCGTAGTCGCTCGGGTCGAGCTGGTACGACAGCTTCTGCACGACCTGAATGGCCGTGAGGTGCGTGTGGAAGCACTTCCAGTTCCCGGCGATGACCGGCTTACGAGCAGTGACCTTCATTCTGTGTCCCCCGTTGGGATTCGTGATCGGAGCAACCTCACCATCTCGGACTCGACATCGACACCGCGCGCCGCTCGGCGGCGGAGATGACCGAGCTCATCGTCAGGCTCGCGCATCAACGCCACCGCACCCCCTACGGTGTTTGCGTCCAACATCCAGGCCCCCAGAAGCAACGCCGTTCGCTTGTCGCCTTCGAAGAAGCCGTGAGCGAACGTGACATGAAAGATCAGCCGGGCCGCGGCCTCGACCGGGTCGTCGAGCTCGCTGATTCGATCGAGGGCCCCGGCGACACGATCGAGGTCGTCGTCGTCTCCGGGCTCACGCGCCTCTTCCTCATCGCGGACCGCCTCGTTGAGCGAAACGGCAAGCGCGAGCGACGGCAGGATCAATTGTCGCGGAGGAACTCGAGTGTCAAGCGAAACTGGGCCAGCAACCTGTCGATGTGGTCGCGGTCGCGCTTGGGAAGTGACCAGTACGTGGGCTTGTTGACCGGGTCGACCTTCATACACGCACGCTACTCACCCGAGCGCCGGAGTGCCGCGAGGCCCGGGAGGTCGCCGCGCTCGAGGTACTCGAGCGATGCGCCACCGCCGGTGGAGATGTGGTCGACCCGGTCGGCCAGGCCGAACTGGGCCAAGGCGGCGGCGGAGTCTCCCCCGCCGACGATCGTGAAGCCCTTGGAGACGGCGACGGCTTCGGCGACGGCCCGGGTCCCGGCCTCGAACGGGGCCAGCTCGAACACGCCCATGGGCCCGTTCCAGAAGACGGTCGCGGCTTCCTCGACGATGTCGGAGTAGACCGACGCGGTACCCGGACCGATGTCGAGGCCCATGGCACCAGCGGGAATCGATCGGCTCCCGACCATCATGGTCTCGGCGGTGGCGGTCATCTCGTAGGCCACGACCACATCGGTGGGGATCTTGACCCGCCCGGTGGCGAGCAGGCGCCGGCACTCGTCGACCCGGTCGGGCTCGCACAACGACTTCCCGACCTCGTAGCCCTGGGCGAGCAGGAACGTGAAGCACATGGCGCCACCGATGAGGATGGTGTCGCACCGCTCGAGCAGGGCGTCGATGACGCCCAGCTTGTCGCTCACCTTCGAGCCGCCGAGCACGCCCACGAACGGGTGCCGCGCTCCGTGCAGGACCGTGGAGAGCACCTCGACCTCGCGGCCCAAGAGACGCCCCGCCGCGCTCGGCACCAGTGACGGCGGCCCGACGATCGAGGCGTGCGACCGATGGGCCGCCCCGAACGCGTCGTTCACGTAGCAGCCGCCGTCGCCGACCAGCGCGACCAGATCGGCCACGAACGCCGGGTCGTCGGCTTCCTCGCCGGCGTGCCAGCGCAGGTTCTCGAGCAGCATCACCTCGGCCGAGGCCAGACCTTCCGCCAGGGCCAGCGCCGCGGGACCGACGACGGTGTCCGGACCCAGCGGGACGTACACGCCACCGAGCAGGTCGGACAGTCGGTCGGCCACCGGCGCCAACGACGACTTCGGCTCGGGCGCGCCCTTGGGCCGGCCGAGATGCGAGCAGAGGATGACCGACGCGCCCTGCTCGCGCAGCCATTCGATGGTCGGCAGGGCCGAACGGATGCGCAGATCGTCAGTGATCTCGCGATCACCGCCACCGGCTGCCGCCTCGGCCAGGGGGACGTTGAAATCGGCGCGTACGAGCACCCGGGTCCCGGCCCGGATCGGGAGGTCCTCGAGCTGCGGGACGCGGACCGAGGCGTTCATGGCAGACGGTCCGTCGTTACTTGGGGTCGATGACGAAGTCGACGACGTCGACGAGACGGTTCGAGTAGCCCCACTCGTTGTCGTACCAGCCCAGCACCTTCACCATGCGCCCGTTGGCCATCGTGTCGACCGACGAGAAGATGCACGACGACGGGTTGCCCACGATGTCGGCCGACACCAGGTCTTCGGCGCTGTACTCGAGCACGCCCCGGTACGAGGCGGCAGACGCCGCGGCCGCGAACGCCTCGTTGATGGCCTCCTTGGAGGCGTCGTTCTTCACGACGGCGACCAGGTCGGTGATCGAGCCCGTAGGGGTGGGCACCCGCAGGGCCAGACCGTCGAGGCGCCCCTTGAGCTCGGGCAGCACCAGCCCGATGGCCTTGGCGGCGCCCGTCGAGGAGGGGATGATCGACAGGGCAGCGGCGCGCATGCGGCGCAGGTCGGGCTTGCCCGATCGGGTGGCCTTGGCCACGTCCTGGAGGGCCTGGTCGGACGTGTAGGCGTGGACCGTGGTGATGAAGCCATGCTCGATTCCGAAGCTGTCGTTGAGCACCTTGGCCAAGGGCGCCAAGCAGTTCGTCGTGCACGAGGCGTTCGAGATCACGTCGTGGGCTGCGGGGTCATAGCTCTGGTCGTTGATGCCCAAGCAGATCGTGATGTCGGCGTCACCGGCCGGAGCCGAGATGACCACTTTCTTGGCGCCCCCGACGAGGTGCCCGGCTGCTGCGTCGCGAGCGGTGAAGACGCCCGTCGACTCGATCACGACGTCGACGCCGTGGGCGCCCCACGGGATCTTGGCCGGATCGGTCTCGACGAGCTTGGTGACCTTCTGACCGTCGACCGTGAAGCCGTCATCGGTGTAGCTGATCTCGTTCTTCAGCCGGCCACCGACCGAGTCGTGCTTGAGCAGGAACGACATGGTGTGGCTGTCGCCGAAGGGGTCGTTGACGGCGACGAGGTCGATCCCGGCGGACGCGCCGCGGGCGAGGATCGCCCGGTGGAGGGAGCGCCCGATGCGCCCGTATCCGTTGATGCCGACACGAACCGTCATTGACCGATCCTCCTGGAAGCTCGCTTCGCGACTCGTGGTCGCGCAGCGATGTGGGATGTGGGATGTGGGATGTGCTGACCGAGATTGCCACACCGCGGCCGTCTCGCCGGGACTCGGCATCAGCGCGAGGGGCACCCGCGCGACCCACCGGCACCCGTCGCAGCATGCCGCCGCGGGCGGGAGGGCTACGTGGACCCGGGGGCGGTGATCAGGCGGGCCAGCACCGAGGCCAAGCGAGCCGGTTCGTGGGCCAAGCCGTCGGGCCGCGCCAACGGGGCGTGGACCAACTCCACCCCGAGCGCGCGCACCCGGTCGTCGTCGAAGGCGAGGAAACCGGCGGCCGCCGGGCCGTCGTGAGCGATCAACGTGTCGATGCGGGCACCGTGCTCGAGTGTGACGTGGAGGTGCTCGGTTCCGTCGAGCCCGGCGGTCTCCGGGTGCTGCTGGCGCAGGTTCGAGACCTGGACGATGCGGGCGCGGCTCTGGTGCAGCGCCTCGGCGATCTCGGGGACGCACACCACCGGCATCACGCTCGTGTACAGAGAACCGGGCGCCAGCACGATCTGATCGGCCTTGCGGATGGCCGCCACGGCATCGGGGTGCGCCGAGGCGTCGTGCGGGACGAGCGACACCCGCCGGATCCGACCCGAGGCGTTCATCACCGCGACCTGGCCCTCGACCACGTCGTCGAACTCTTGCTCGGCCGGGCCCGCCACGTCGGCCTTCAGCATCACCGGATCGAGGGTTGCTGGCAGGACCCGTCCGACCGTGCCGAGGAGCCGCCCCGCTTCCTCGAGCGCTGCCGCGAAGCTGCCGAGCGACTCGGCGAGCCCCACGATCACGAGGTTGCCGAGCGCGTGGCCGTCGAGCTCGCCGCCACCGAAGCGGTGCTCGAACGCCTCGCACCATAACGAGTCGGGATCGCCCAACGCCACCAGGCACCGTCTGAGATCGCCCGGCGCCGGCACGTCGAGCGCCCGCCGGAGCCGCCCCGACGAGCCGCCGTCGTCGGCGACACTGACCACCGCGGTGATCTTCCCGGCGTACCGACGGATGGCTTGCAGCGCGGCCGCCAAGCCGTGTCCGCCACCGAGGGCAACCACCGAGGGCCCGTAATCGCTGTCGGCGCGGCGCCGGCCCGCAGGCAGGCGATCGCGGTCAGGCACGGCTGCTGTCGCGGTGATGGACCCGGGACGCGAACCCGAGGTCGGCCACGATCTTGGCGACCTCTTCGGCGATGACCACGCTGCGATGGCGGCCGCCGGTGCAGCCGATGCCGATCGAGACGTACGACTTGCCCTCGTTCACATAGGCCGGGAGCAGGAAGGCCAACAGGCTCCTGAGCTGCACGAGCAGCTCCTGGGCCTCGGGTGTGGCCATCACGTAGTCGCGCACGGGGGCGTCGATACCGATGAGCGGCTTGAGCTCGGGGACCCAATGGGGATTGGGGATGAACCGGCAGTCGAACACCAGGTCGACGTCGCGGGGCAGCCCGTGCTTGTAGCCGAAGGACACGACGTTGGTCTGCAACCGTGCGACGGCGTCGTCGCCGAAGACCTCCTGCAGCCGATCGCGGAGCTGGTGCACGTTGATGGTCGAGGTGTCGAGGACGACGTCGGCTTGACCCTTGAGCTCCTCGAGGATGCGGCGCTCCTCGGAGATGCCCGACGAGACGAGGTCGTTCTCGGCCAGGGGATGAGGCCGACGCGTCGCCTCGAACCGGGCGACGAGCGTCTCGTCGGCCGCGTCGAGGAAGAGGATCCGCGTGCGGGCTCCGAGGTCGCGGAGCTGGGCCAGCGCCGACTGGAGATCGTCGACGAAGGGTCCGGCTCGCACGTCGACCACGAGCGCGTACTTGGTCTGACGCTGGCCCTCGGCCTTGGCCAGCTCGGCCACCTTGGGGATCAACGCCGGCGGCACGTTGTCGATGACGAAGTACCCGAGGTCTTCGAGCACGTTCGACGCGGTCGACCGTCCGGCCCCCGAGAGCCCGGTGATGATCGTGAAGTCGAGGGGCGAGTCACTCATGGCTTCGACGGTACCGCACCGGCATCGGAGGCCGGGACCATCCCCGGCGCAGGCTGCTGTCGCGGCGGGCCATGGAGGCGCTCGTGCACGGCCCGGCCCACGGCGTCGGGCAACCACACCAACGCCAGCAGGTCGTCGAGCTGCACGGCCCGCAGCTTCTTGACCGAGCCGAACTCCTTGAGCAGCCTGGTCTTGCGGGTGGGACCGAGCCCAGCGACCCCGTCGAGCACCGAGCGGGTCATGGCCTTGCCCCGCCGTTGCCTGTGGAAGGTGATCGCGAAGCGGTGGGCCTCGTCCCGGATCTGCTGGAGCAGGTACAGCGCTTGGGAGTCGCGGGGGATGCGGATGGGCTCGGACGAGCCGGGCACGTACACCTCTTCGAGCCGCTTCGCCAGTGATGCCACGGCGATCTCGCCCTCGAGGCCGAGCTGCTCGACCACCTCGACGGCCCGATTGAGCTGACCCTTGCCCCCGTCGACCAGGCACAGGTTGGGGGGGTACGAGAACCGGCCCGAGCGTTCGGCCACGGGGATCTCGCGGTCTTCGAGCAGCCGGGTGAACCGCCGGGTGAGCACCTCCTCCATGGCCGCGAAGTCGTCCTGACCGTCGAGCGTCTTGATCTTGAAGCGCCGGTAGTCGCTGCGCTTGGGGAGCCCGTCCTCCATCACGACCATCGACGCCACGATCTCGGTGCCCTGGATGTGCGAGATGTCGTAGCACTCGATCCGCAGCGGCGCCTCGGCGAGACCCAGGGCGTCCTGCAGGTCGGTGAGCGCCCGGGCCCGGGCGTTGTGATCGGCCGCCCGCCGCAACCGGTGGCGACGGAAGTCCTCCTCGGCGTTGCGGTTGACCATCTCGAGGAACTCGCGCTTGTCGCCCCGCTGGGCCACCCGCACGGTGACCGCGGCGTTCGACCGTCCGATCGTCTCGGCCCGGCGTGCCGCCAGCACCAGCTCGTGGATCTCGAGATCGTCGGGCTCGACCGGCACCAGGATCTCGCGAGGCACGTCGGGCTCGTCTCCGTAGAGCAGCTCGAGCATGCGGCCCACGAACTCGGGCGGCGTGAGATCTTCCACCTTGTCGACGACCACGCCCTTGCGCCCGACCATGCGCCCCTTGCGCACGTGGAAGACCTGGACCGCCGCTTCCAGCGCATCGTCGTGGATCCCGATGGCGTCGAAGTCCTCGTGCCCCTCCCCCACCATCTGCTGACGCTCGATCACCTTGGAAACACTGGCGATCTGGTCGCGCAGCCGAGCGGCCCGCTCGAACTCCAGCGCCGTGGCGGCCGTCCGCATGTCTCGTTCGAGGCGTTGCAGCACCGGTGCGTGCTCGCCGTCGAGGAAGGCCACGAGCTCGGCCACGAGCGCCCCGTACTCGTCGTCGGTGACCGCCCCCACGCAGGGCGCGACGCACTTCTCGATGTGGGCGTACAGGCACGGGCGGCCCAGCTTGGCGTGCCGTTCGAGCTTGGTGTTGCTGCACGTGCGGATGGGGAACGTGCGCAACAGGAGGTCGAGCGTCTCGCGGATGGCGTACGCATGGGCGAAGGGCCCGAACCAGCGCTGCCCCTTCTTCTTCACCCCCCGGCGGACGGTCGCCTGGGGCCACTGCTCGTCGCTCGTGATGGCGAGGAACGGGTACGACTTGTCGTCCTTGAGCCTGATGTTGAAGCGGGGCTGGTAGCGCTTGATGAGGTTGAACTCGAGGAAGAACGCCTCGACCTCGTTGCGGACCTCGATCCACTCGACGGTCGCCGCCGCGGCGACCATCTGCCGGGTGCGGGCCGGGAGCAGGTGCGGAGCCACGAAGTAGCTGGCCAGCCGGCTCCGTAGGCTCTTGGCCTTGCCGACGTAGATGACCTGCCCGTGGACATCCTTGAACTGGTACGAGCCGGGCATGTCGGGGATCGTCGAGGTTGCCGGCCGTTCGAGCACACCACGATTCTGCCGCGCCGCCGCGCCGGAACCCCGCGGTGGCCGGGAGTTGTCGTGGGCCTGGGTTCCGAGCTGGTCGGGGAATGGCCCACATGTGAAACAACCGACGACCACCTCGCGCCCGCGCTGGTGATGCATGTGATGCAGTACTCTCTGCATCATGCGCACCACCGTCTCGATCGATGACCGCCTGCTCGCCGAGGCCCGGCGGAGGGCGCGCCAGGACGGATTGACGCTGGGCGAGCTCGTCGAGGCCGCGCTGCGCCGTGAGATGGCCCGTCCGGCCGGGTCCGTCGAGCGTCTTCCCGTGCCGGTGTACCACGGCTGGGGCGGACCACACCCCGGTGTCGATCTCACGTCGAACCGGGCCCTGGCCGAGTTGCTCGACGATGACGCTGCGGGCGCAGAGGCCGACGGTGGTGGCCGGCTGCGGTGATCCTTCTCGACGTCAACGTCGTGCTGGCCGTCCACCGCGACGACCACCCCCGCTACGGCCTCGTCCGCCCGTGGTTCGACGCCCTGATGGCAGGCGACGAGCCTTTCACCGTCCCGTCGTCGGTGTGGGCCTCGTTCGTGCGCATCGCCACGCACCGGCGGGTCTTCCAGGTTCCGACGCCGTTGTCCGATGCCTTCGGGTTCGTGGCCTCGGTGAGGGCCCAGCCTCACCATCTCGATCTCACCCCGAGCGCAGGCCTCTACGAGACGTTCGAACGCCTCTGCGTGTCGTTCGATGCCACCGGGGATCTGGCAGCCGACGCATTCCTGGCAGCGATCGCCATCGAGCACGGCTGCGCACTGGCGTCACTCGACCGCGACTTCGCCCGCTTCGACGACCTCAGCTGGACTCGCCCGGGCTGAGGGTGATGTCTCGATCTGGTTCGTCGCGGACGTGCCCGCTCTGGAAGCCGATGCCGATGCCGATGCCGATGCCGATGCCGGCGGAGTGCGCCGGTGGATCGAGGCCACGCAGGCGATCGTCAGAGCGACCAGCGCGGCGTTGCGAAGGAGGAGTATCTCGAGGCCGCCGGGGCTACGGGCCAGGAGCTGGTTGAGCACCAGGAAGAGCACGGCCGTGAGAGCCACGACGGCCGTCCCCACCCGGTGAACGGCCTTGCCCCACGCATCCGCAGCCGGCGGGACGATCGCGAGCAGGGGTAGGAGCCAGATCACGAACTGGGGCGACAACAGTGGGCCCGTCGCCATCAGCCCGGCCACCGACCCCAACGCCGCCAGCGCCCACGCCGGTGACGATCGGTCTGCGTCGGCGCCGGCGCTGCTCGAAGAGATGCTGCTCGAAGGGATGCTGCTCGAAGGGATGCTGCCGACGAGCGCTGGTCGCGGTCGGAACCCTCGACGCCACACGGCGAGCCAGGGCACGGTGATCGCCACGATCGACAGGAGGGTGAGTGCGCCCCGCCACAGCGCCGGGGCGTTGCCGACTCTCCAGGCGCCCGAGTTGAACACCGGCTTGGCGCTGGTGACGAGCTCAGCGAGCGAGCCCGGCAGGCTCTCGATCTGCCAGCCCTGCGCGCTCCGCATGGTGAGGACCTGTCCGAAAGCGTCGCCGCCGCCCCAGGCGCCCCAGGCCACGAGCCCGGCGCCTCCAGCGGCGCACGCAACGCCGAGCGCCCGCCAACGTCGCTGGACGATGAGCACGCCGAGCAGAACGCCGGGCCAGAGCTTGGTGAACGCACCGAGCACGAGCACCACTCCCCCGGCGGTCGGGCGTCGCTTGTGCACCAACGCCAGGCCCCACGCGGCGATCGCCGCCGAGAGCAGGTCGAGTCGAACGTACGGGAGCCGCACGGCCAGCAGCGGCAGGCCGATCAGGAGGTAGCGCCGGCCGGCGCGCTCACCCCAACCCCAGGCGATGGCGGCGAACGCCGCGAGATCGCAGAGGAGGGCGAGGACGATCACCCGCCTGGCGACGTCACCCCCGGTGTCACCGTCGTCGACAATGGCCTCGATGACCCCGACCAGCACCGGCGGGTACTCGACGTCGTGATCGCGGTACGGGCGTCCGTCAGCCCCGGCGATCTCCTGGTAGCGACCGGTGTCGCTGTAGAGGAAGTCCGACGGGAGCTCGTCGGGCACCGCTCGCACCATCATGAACGCCAGCACGACCCGCAATATCAGCAGTCCGGGGATCAGGGGGTGCGGCGGCGTTCGGTGAACCGCTTCGGGCAGGACGCCCTGAGCAGCCGCCGGCGTGTCGGCCTGAACCGTTGTCGGAGCCGCCTCGATGCTCACCCCACCTCGATCGGCACAGGCCCGACCGGGGTTGAACTCGGCTCGGGGACGGGCACGGGGACGGGGGTGCTCGAGCGCGCGAGATGCCGGTACCCCACGATCGCCAGCGCGACCAGGGCCCCATTGCGTACGAGCAACACGACGATGGCCGATGGTTCGCGGGCCAGCATCTCGTCGTAGGAAGCGCAGACGAGGAGCGTGAAGATCATGACGATCCATGCGCACACGTCGAGGCCCGCCACCCCGGTTGGGGCGGAGCGGACCGACCAACCCTTCCACCAGGACGCGCCATCGGCGCCCGAGGGCTGCGAGGGACCGTCCCGGCGATCACTCGCTGAGTCCTCAGCCGGAAGTTCGGCGAGCGGGGCGACCGGAGCGGCGACCGCGTCGGTACGGGGAGCGAGGGCCGGGACGATCGCGATCATCGGGAGGAGCCAGTTGACGAACTGAGGAGACAGGAGCGGGGCCGTCACCAGAAGGCCGGTCACGGCGACCATCCCGGCCGAGGCTGTCACCAGGTGAGGCTCCCGGTGTCGGCGGGCCAACAGCCACGGACCGACCACGGCGACGACCCCAGCCACCCCGAGGACCAGACGAACAACCGATGAAGCCTCACCGACGCGCCAGGCTCCCGACTCGATGCGGGTCACCCCGTCCCCGAAGGCGAGCGCGATCGAGCCCGGCAGGCTTTCGACCTGCCAACCGCCGGCACCCCGCATGCCGAGCACCTGATTGAAGGCGTCCGGGCCGCCCCAGCTCTGCCAGCCCACCAAGCCGATCGCTCCAGCGCTCCCGGCCACCGCCAGGGCCCGCCAACGCCGCTCGGCGACGAGGATCCCGAGCAGGACGCCGGGCCACAACTTGGTGAAGGCACCGAGAACCCACAACAGCCCGGCGGCTGTCGGCCGTCCCCGCTTGTGCACGGCCAGCCCCATCGCGGCGAACAGCACAGGGAGGAGATCGAGCCGAAGGTACGTCATCCCCGAGAGCACCAGCGGCAGCCCGAAGAGCAGGTACCGCTTGGTCGCCCGGGCCCCGAAGCCCCATCCCAGCACTCCCGCGATCGCCAGGTCGACGACCAGCGCGACGACGATCAGACGCCGCTGGATGTCGCCCTCGGTCACGCCGGTGGCACTCCCGGCGCCGAGGCTCTCGGCATTCGGGGTCGCGTCGCTGGGCTGCTGGGCGCCCTGAGCGAGCACCTCGATCGCTGCATAGAGCACCGGCGGATACTCGACGGGGAAATCCTGATGCGGGCGGCCCGGAGCGGTGGCGATCTCCCGGTACCTGGTCATGTCGCTGTTCAGGAACGACGCGGTCCACGGGTCGGGGACGTCGATCAGCAACACCAGGGCCATCACCAATCGGGCGGCAACGCCCAGCATGGTCATCCGGGTGCAGGAATCGTCACCTCGGGCTGGGCCGTGCACACGGAGGGGATCGACATCCGAACGGTGGGGCTTGACCAGCCATGACCGCCCGCGGCCGGGATCGTCCTGTGGTCGTCATCGCGGACGGACCGGGCTTCACCCGAGATGTCGACGCTCCGGCCACGGGCCAGCACCCCAGGAGCGCTCGGATCGCGAGGGGTACAGTTGACAACATGGTTCGCCTGCAGGTTCCGCTGCCCGATCGCTACTCGTCGGCATCGCCCGACGAGCTGGCGTCGTGGATCGCCGCAGCCAAGGAGCATCTCGGCGAGAGGCTCCTGATCCTCGGCCACCACTACCAGCGTGACGAGGTGATCCGGTGGGCCGACGCCCGGGGCGACTCCTTCAAGTTGGCCCGCTTCGCCGCTGACAACACCCAGGCCACCGACATCGTCTTCTGCGGCGTGCACTTCATGGCCGAGTCGGCCGACGTGCTCACCAAGCCGGCCCAACGTGTGATCCTCCCCGATCTGAACGCCGGCTGCTCCATGGCCGACATGGCCGACATCGATCAGGTCGAGGAGTGTTGGGAGGCGTTGGGCGGGGTCGTCGACGTCGAGCGTGTCGTCCCCATCACCTACATGAACTCGTCGGCTGCGCTGAAGGCGTTCGTGGGGCGCCACGGTGGCGCGGTGTGCACGTCGTCGAACGCGCGGGCGGTCCTCGAATGGGCCCTGGGCTCGGGCCGCTACGAGGGTCAGGCCCAGGGCGACAAGGTGCTCTTCTTCCCCGACCAGCACCTGGGGCGCAACACCGGCTTCCAGATGGGCTTCGGACACGCAGACATGCGGGTGTGGAATCCGCATCGCGATCTCGGCGCCTTGGAGGAGCACGACGTCAAGGAGGCCACCCTGCTGCTGTGGAAGGGCCATTGCACCGTGCACCAGCGGTTCAAGCCCGAGCACGTGGCCGTGGCCCGGGCCGAGCATCCCGGGGTGCGGGTGATCGTGCACCCCGAGGTGGCCCACGACGTGGTGGAGGTGGCCGACGAGGTGGGCTCCACCGAGTACATCCTCAACGCCGTAGAATCAGCTTCGGCGGGATCGGTGCTCGCCATCGGCACCGAGGTGAACATGGTGCGCCGACTCGCCGCCGAGCATCCCGACAAGACGATCTTCACGCTCGATCCACTCATCTGCCCCTGCTCGACCATGTTCCGCATCGACCAGCCCCACCTGGCCTGGGTGCTCGAGAACCTCGTCGCCGGCACCGTCGTCAACCGCATCACCGTCGACCCCGAGACCCGTCAATGGTCCCGGGTCGCCCTCCAACGCATGCTCGACATCACCTGACCGGCCACGTCGGCCCGGGCCGATTGCCCGTGTGGGTCCGGGCTCGGTGCTCAGACCGGTAGTCGCCGCGGTCAGCGGGGCGCGGCCGCTACGGATGCGGGCAGCGAACTCGCTCCAATGCTGGGGGCGGCTCGTTCGATCTGACGCGCGGCCGGATCACCTGGGTGCGCTCTGGAGGCGCGGCGGGTCCACACGGGAGTGATCGTGCGCGCGGCACGCACGGCTCGGGGGGAGAGTGTGAGGGCTTCACGCACCGCTGGCGCCGAACGAGGCCGACGTAACACGAGCCTGCCGGCCACGACCGTTCGGGCGAAGCCGATCCTGCGCCATTCGGCGTCGGTACTCCATCGAGCGAAGTACCGCAGCGTGCCGCGCCACCATTCGAGCTCGCGGTCCCACGTCGTCTCGGACGAGGCGCCACTCGCATGATCGGCCCAAACAGCCGGGATCGAGGTCAATCTCCATCCCAATCCTCGGAGGCGTCGGGCCAAGTCGAGGTCCTCTCCGTAGAGGAAGTAGCGCTCATCGAAGCCCCCGACCGATTCGAGCGCTGCGACCCGAAAGAGGATCGCTGTGGCAGCGAGAGCCTCGACATCCTCGGTGTCGCGAGGCACCCGTTCGACGTGGTCAGCGAGAGACGGAATCCGTCCGACACCGATCCGCTCGACGAGGCTCCGTGCGGTTGCGTTCCTGAGAAACCAACCGGCGCCGATCGCTCGCCCGATGAGATGGAGCGACCCGATCGCTCGACCCTGGCTGCGCTCGGGCCGACCGTCGCGGCCAATGATGACGCCCTGAACCGCACCGACCTCAGGACGGGCCTCGAGCAGAACGAGCGCCTCGGCGATCACCCCGGGGCGCATCTCTGCGTCGGGATTCAAGACGAGCACGTAGGGCGTCGTGACGAACGAGCGGCCAGCGTTCTGGCCGGCACCGAAACCGGGGTTGGTCGGATCATGCACGGTGACCGCACCAACCACTTTCGCCAACGTCGCATCGGCGCCGTTGCCGTGGTCGACGACGATCACCCGTCCCACGGAGGGCTCCGCGCTCACCGACTCAATCGCCCGAAGCAAGCGCTGACCACTGCGATACCCGACGATCACGACGTCGACCGCGGGATATCTCCCCGAATCCGACGAGCCGCCGCTGTTCCCGTCGGGCGCGCTGCGGTCGGACGGAGTCGTTCTTGGAGCGTCTGCGGGAGCACGGGCTCCCGTACGAGGCGCGAAGACCGGCCTTCCGAAGCGATGGCGCCAGAGGAACCTTGCGACGGCGACGGCATGGCGCAGGCCAGAACGGGTCAGGAGCCGTCGATTCCGTCGACGAGCCGGATGATCAACGCGTGCGTCCAGAACCTGGAGGACGTTCCAACCGACAGCGCCGAGCCGGAGGCAGAAGTCGATGTCCTCCGGACCGTAGAAGTAGGCCTCGTCGAGCCCTCCCACCTGGACGAACGCATCTCTGCGGAAGACCTGGCACGCGCCGATGGCCACCGCCACCTTCTGGGTGCGACCCCGATCCGACTGTTGCACCTGAGTCGATCCGCGTACCACCCCCGCGTAGCTCCCGGTGAGATTCGCCGCCCGGAGCAGCTTGCGAGCCATGGTGGGTCGTGCCCCAGCTGAATCCTCGGGTCGCTGATGGCTGAACACAGGCGCCGTCAGCCCGTGGCGGTCGTCAGCGAGCAGTGCCTCGACCAGGGTCGCGAGCGCTCCGGGATGGAGGCGCGCGTCGGAGTCGAGGAAGCACACGACGGGAGCATCTCCGGCACGCACGCCCTGGTTTCGAGCGCAGGCCACGCCCCGATTGATCTCGTTGTGCAGCAATGTCACACGCGGGTCGCGGCGACATACGACAGGAGTGTCCGATCCGTTGTCGATGACGTACACCCTCACGTCGACGTCCAGCGATGAAAGGGCCGAGTCGACCGCGATGTCGAGGAGCGACCCGTCGTTCCAGGTCAGGATCACGACGTCGACGACCGGTCGATGGGACTGTTCAGCGTCGCCCACGGCAACCTCCGAGCTTGGACACCGCGTCGACGAGATCGTTCCCGCTGATCGTCGACTCCGAAGGGAGCGCGACCACGTCGTAGTGCCAGTCAGGCGCAGGACCGAGGTCCTCGAGGCACAGCGCCGCCAGTGTCGCCAACGAGGTGCGATCCCCGAGCTCGCCAATGTGGTCGAACGTGCCGAACTTGGTGAACCAGACGGCCGTGCGGTAGCCGTGCGCCACGAGGGTGTCGAAGGCCAGGGTCCAGGGAGTGTCGGTAGCGAGGCAGAGCTTGGGATGCCATTCGAAGACCACCACCGGTCGGGCCTCGCCGAGAATCGCGTCTGCCCCTGCAAGGACACGACCGTCGAAGCCATCGGTGTCGATCTTGACGATGTCGATGGGTTCGGTCCCCGCGAGGAGCAGGTCGAGGGTCGTCGCCCGCCGGGACTCGCTGCCCTGGGGGCTCGCCGTTCCAGCGTGCGTGCGGACGAGTGTGGGCACGTCGAGCTGGGCCTCGGCCACCATGCCGGCGTGGACATACACCTCCGCGAGCCCGGCGGTGTTGGCGCGCAGGATCTCAAGGAACTCGGGATCGCCTTCGACGCAGTGGACGGCCCCCATCACACCCGGGCAGCGTTCACGCACGAGCAGCACCGTGTCGCCGATAGCGGCACCCACATCGACGAGCGTGACCGGCCGTTGCAACACACGACCGACCTCGTTCACCACTGCCACCAAGGGCATGTTGTAGCTCGGCCACCGTCGAGCGAAGGCCGGGTATGGGTTTCCCACGTTGATGATCGCCTCGCGCCCGTGCAGACGCATCGATACCCGTCTGGTCACGTCTATCCGGCTCGACAAGCGGGCCCAGGCGCGGTCCCACATGCGCCCGGACACACGATTGCGAGTCAACGGTGCAGCCCACACGAGTCCTCGGTACAGCAGGTCGTGGCGGTCGACCCTCATGGCAGGACCTCCCATCGTTGTTCGACCCACCAACTCGTCGAAGCCACCACAAGCGTGAACGCGACACCCCAGACCGTGAGCTCGGGCCAGGTCCTGATCGTGTCGCTCCCGAGCACGACCGCGACGCCGGTGGCAGCTGCCCCGATCGACAGCGCTCGCCACGCGGGGACGGGCCAGCTCTGGCCGCCGGCCCGACGGACAAGAACGACGAGCACCACCGAGCCAACGGCGTTGCCGGCCACCGAGCCCCAGAGCGCGCCCACCAACCCGAAGTGCATCGTGAGGACGAGGCTCATGACGCCATTCACCACGATGTTGACCGTGGCACCCAAGGCAGCGATGCGGTGACGACCGTCGCCGAAAGCCCGAAGTGCTATCGGGGCGGCGAGCACGTTGAACGCGATCGCGAGCGAGAAGATGCGTGCCACGGCGCCGCTGCGACCGGCACCTTCATCAAGCCAAAGTCGGCACAGAGCGGGCCCGAATGCTGCGAGGCCGCCAAAAGCGACCGCCGCGACCACTCCAGATGTCCGGGTGAGCGTTTGCGCCCATCGGAGGAGGTCGGTGCCGGGGCGGGTGCGGAGTTCGGCAACCGCAGCAAGCAGCGGCGCCAACGGCAGGACCGCCAGGACCTTGGCCTGCAAGACGAGGAGCGTTCCGATCTGGAATGACGCCACGGCATCGGGCCCGGCGTATCTCGACAGCACGATCTTGTCCCATTGCGCGTCGACCACATCCGAGACTTGGGCCAGCATCGCCAGCCACGACAAGGTGAGGAAGCCTCCGGCTGACGATCGGTCGACGGCAACCAGGCGCACGCGAACCTCGGGCAGGACTCGATGCATCGCCATCAGGTTCACCAGTGTCCGGAACGCGATCTGCGTCGTGCTCCCAGCGAGGAGCGCCCACAAACCCCAGCCCGCCGTCGCCCCGAGGAGCGTGACCAGGAGCCCGCTCAGCAGAGCACCGACTTCGGCTCGTGCGATCAAGTCTCCCCGCTGGAGCCCGGGCAGGGCGGCCCATGCACCGGCCCCGACGATCGATACGCCCAGAAGGAGGAACGTCGCACGGATCAGGAGGTCGAGCTCACCAGGACCGTGTGCGGCGAGTCCCTCAGGAAAGGCCAGCCCCCGAAGCGTCGGGGCGAGCACGATCCCAACCCCAGCTACCACGACGGCACCGAGGCAGAGCAACGTCACACCTTCCTGGACGGCCCTGGCGATGTCGTCGTCAGAACGGCGTCCGTGCGCGTCGCCGACGCGGCGCACGATCTCACTTCGCAGCCCGGCATCTGCGAGACCGCCGACGGCGAGGACCGAGGAGATCGTGGCCCAAGCCCCGTAGTCAGCGGTCCCCACCCGATCCAAGAGGGTCGGGACCACCGCCAGGTTCGCGACCGCGGTGACCACTGCGGCTCCGCCTCCGGTCATGACCGCCCGCCGGAGTGTCGCGCCAGACGTGCCGCGCATCGGTGCCTGGGCCGGGGACACCGGCGGTGCACCGGTCATCGACCGACCGCCGTCGCCATCGCACACCGGTCGAGCACCTCGAGGAACCGAGTCGTGGCAGCAGTCCAGGTCCAGCGAGGGACGACGGTCGCAACGACCCGGTCGATGGGAAACAGCGAACCCCGGGTTGCGACCTCGGCGATCGCGACCGCCACAGCTGCGGGTGATCGCTCGACGAGACGTCCGTTGACACCGTCGACGACGGTCTCGCGGTACCCGCCCTCGTTGAGAGCGACGACCGGCGTGCCGCAAGCCAGGGATTCGATCACAGACAACCCGAAGGGTTCGACGCGTGCAAGCGCCAACGTGGCCGCAGCATTGCGATACTCCATGACGAGCTGATCGTCGGTAACTCCCCGCACCATACGGAGGAGCACTTGGCACGCAGCCGCGCGACGGGCCAAGAAGGTGTCGTAACCCAGGCTCATCCGCTCATGAACGATCGTCAGCTCGGGCCGGATCTCTGCCGGAATCAGGGCCAGCGCGTCGATCGCCAGCTCGTGGCCTTTCGTTGGATCGAGCGCACCCACTGTCACCACACCTGGCGTGCGAGGTACGCGCTCGAGGGAGTCCGAAGGGCCTTGCCAGGTCGGTGACGGTGGACGAAACAGGAGCTCGTCGACCCCTGGATGGCTCACCATTGCATCACGCCCGTACGCCATCCAGAACCGCTCCGCAGCCGAGGCCGAGCAGGCCGCCACGTGTCCTGCCGCTGACACCGCACGACGATCCTGCGCTGCGAGAAAGCGCTCGTGAGCCAGTCGCGACCACCCACCCGCCAACGCTCCGAGCGAGAGCCCTCTGCGCTCGCGAGCAGGGCGCCACGTCGGGTCGTACGCCGCCTCGACCGACCGCCTCCGCGGCTCGGGCGCGTAGTAGAGCGAGGGGGTCTCGAGCATCGTGAGAAGCTCGGGTGCCTGCCGGAATCTGCACGGGAACACGACGGCGAGGTCATAGCCGCCAGCGTCGATCGCCCTGGCGACGCTGGCATCGGCATCGGTCAACTCGCGGATCCGGCGTACCGGGGACAAGATCCCCGAGGACCGTTGGCCACGCCCTCGCCTCTCGACCGTCACCCGTCCGAGCCGACCAACGAGCGCCGGGTGCGCAGCAACCGAGGCGTCGACCGCGGCTTCGACCGAGTCGCCGACAGCAATCTCGAAGAGGTCGAAGTCGTGGACCCCTGCTGATCGTGCGACGAGCTCGACGAGCAGCCGGCGGGCCCCGCCGTGGGGAAGGTTGTGATACAGCGCGATGCGCAAGCGCCCGTTGATACTCATGGTCTGACCAGCGAACGATGCTCCGACTGCTCGAGCTCTGCCACAACACGACGATGCTCCTCGAGGTACTCCAGCCCCCAGCGCTCGCACGGCTCGAGGTATGAGCCTTCGGCCCACTCGTTCCAGGCATTGACGAAGATGAGACCCCGGTCAGCCTTGGCGATGACGCCGCGCAGCCAACGACCGTATTCGGAAGGCGTCGAGCCCACGAGGGCCACAGCCCCCCGATCGCGGCGCGCCGTGTTGTCCCACATCGGCGTGACTCCCGGCGCTCTCGGGTAGGGCACCGCCGCTTTGGCCAGCATGCGGTCGACCACCTCTGAGTAGTCGAAGCGTGTGATCCTCGGGGCCTCAACCGGGACTCCCATGGCGTTTGCCACCCGACGTAGCGCGGTGCCCGAGAGGCGTGGACGCAGGATCGAGAAGTCGGGTTGGAACTCGATAGCGAGGTCGAAACCCAACTTCGCCGGCGCTGCGTGCTCGCTGCGGTTGCTCTCGACGCGAGCGAGCTCCAGCTCTCCGAGTCCAGCGCGAGACACTTCCCTCCGCCAGATGTCGGCGGTCCTGCGCGGCTCGGGCAGCATCGAAGCCCGGTAGACCAGGAGCAACGGTCGCCCGTCGACACGTATGTACCTGGGATCGGCGAAGGCGGGAAGGAGCGACCGGATGTGGGCAAGGTCGTCGGCGGGCGAGGAGCCCTGCGGCACGAGGACCTGGCGATTGGCGCCGTCCCAGGCTCGCGTCCACGGTTCGTTGGCCCAGCACAGGCAGAACGGCAGGGACGGCTCGCCCCGAGCGAGAACCTCGTTGAATGGGCGCTCGAGCAGGCGACGCCCCTCGAACCAGTAGTGGTAGTAAACGAACCCGTCGATCCCGTGTGCCGCAGCAAGTGCCGCCTGCGCCGCTCGAACCTCGGGCAACCGCAAGTCGTAGTAGCCGAGCTCCCGGGGTCGGTGCGGTTGCTGGTGACCGCGAAAGCGCGGTCTGGCGCGGGTGACGTTCGTCCACTCGGTGAAGCCGGGCCCCCACCATTCGTCGTTCTCGGGAATGGGATGGAACTGGGGCAGGTAGAAGGCCAGGAACCGAGGCCGACGCGTCGGGGGCGAGCCCGACCCCGCCCGAGGCGGCGCCGAGGGCGGTGCCGGCTGGTCGGTGACGCTCATCGCCCGGCTCCGCGCAAGACGGTCCTCGCGGTTCGCCCGATGATCCGCAGGTCGAGGCCGAGGCTCTGACGACGGAGGTAGAAGAACTCGAACTGCAGCTTCTCGAGTGCGTCGCGTTCATCGGCGCCGTAGGGGTACTTGACCTGAGCCCACCCGGTGAGGCCCGGACGAACGAGATGGCGCATGTCGTAGAACGGCAACTTCTCGCGGAGCTCGGCCACGTAAGTCGGCTGCTCGGGGCGCGGTCCCACGATCGAGAGGTCGCCGCGCAGGATGTTCCACATCTGGGGCAGCTCGTCGAGGTGCGAACGCCGTAGCAGCGCCCCGAAGCGGGTGACCCGAGGGTCTCCGGCGATGGTCCATGTCGTGCGCTCGCCAGGCTGCTCGCGCATTGTCCGGAACTTCACGATGCGGAACTCGCGCCCGGCTCGGCCCACCCGCGGCTGGTGATACCACAGGGGCCCCCGGTTTCCAGCGACGTTGCCAACGACGACGACCGGTATCACCAGAGCCAGTGCCACCATGCCGAAGAGGGCGACCCCGAGATCGACCAACCGCTTCAGTCGGCCATAGCGGAGACGATGGAGCTCACCGATATCGAACATCAACGACACTCGTTCGAGCTCGGACACCGGGAGCTTGCCCAGCCATTCCTCGTAGAAGAGGTTCAGCGTTCGAATGCGCACGCCCATGAGGTGCAGGGCCGCAGCCTGCCCGACGACTCCCTCGTCGAGCTGAGCAGCACGATCGAGGACGAGCACCGTCGCACCCGTCTCGGCAAGGATGAGACCGAGCTGGCCTGGTCCGACATCATCGGGGGTCAGGGAGGCTACGAGGCTGGCGAAGCGCTCAGGGGAACCGCTGAGATCTTCGGCAAGGTCCGCCGCTGCCCCGATCTCGGCCACGAGCAGCACTCGGTCGCGATCTTCGTGGACACGCCGACCATCGGCAGCGAGAGTCGAGAGCAGCGTGTACACCGGCGCCAACACCAGCGCCGACCCGAAGACCACGAAGCGAGGCAGCAACAGACGGCCCAGCACGAGCTGCACGGCCGAGAAGCCCAGTGCGACGACGGCCACCGCACACAGCGCTGCACCCCATCGGGAGCGCCGGGTGCGCGGGAGATCGGGGAGCCCCACCGCGTAGGCCGCTGCGCCAAGGCTCAGGATGTAGAGCACCGTGCTCGGGGCCCGGAACGACTCGGTCAGGTCGTAGCCGTTGGCGACGGCGTGGATCTTGGCGAGCATACCGACGACGGCCGTTGTGGCCACCAGGAGCGCGAGCGTGACGAGACGCCGCACGTCAAGCCCTCGGGATCGGGGCCGAGATCGGCTTGAATTGCGTCACCGGGGAGAGATCGGCGGACGAGAACAGCGGCTTGAGTCAGGGGCAGGCGCTCGCGACGCCCGAACGGGTCCAGGTGGTGATCGTGAGGGGCTCACCCGACTCCCATGCGACGGTGTCGACGGGCCCAGCGCACCAGCCCGGCACGTCGACCCCGAGGCGAGCCACTTCAGTCTCGATGAGCCCGACGGAAGGGGCTCCGATCGTGTCGGCGATCGCGAATGCCTCGAGGGTTTCCGGATCCGACCGTCCGGTCAGCCATCTGCGATCGACGTCGTAGGCCGCGCCGACACCTCGGAAGACCCAGCCCGACCGGTCGATGAGCACGACCTCGGTTCGAGCCTCCAAACCACGGGCGAGATCGCCGGAGATGTTCGACCGTACCCGGAGAAGCTCGAAGCCGAGTCCTGCGACGGCCAGAGCCGAGGCCAGTGCCACGACCGTCGCGACCCGTCCGAGGCGAGCGACCCCCGTGATCCCCACGACCGAGAGCAGGAGCCCACTGAGCAGTACGTATCGTCCGCCCCACTGGTAGCCCGTGGGGTTGACCTCGGCCCACTGGGTCGCGATCACGCCCACGAATCCCATACCGGCGATCGCCAGCATGGCTCCAGGACGGCGCAGCCGGGAGGCCATCACGAGTCCCGCGGGTACGAACGGGGCCACCGCGATCATCCCGGGCACGTAGTGCAGGCCCAACCGGAGCCGGGCCACCAGCGCCGCTCCCCCGATCACGGTGCATCCGATGGCGATTGCGCGACGGCGGCGCGCCAGGGCCAGCGCGGCCGCCGCCGAGGCGACCACCACCAGACCGGCCTCGGTCCAGGCGTCGGATCGGACGGATGCTCGGAGACCCACGCTGCTGAGGAACGCCAGATCGATCCGATCGTCGAGACCGAGCTGGTCGACCCCACTCGCGGCCTCGACGGCCCGCGAAGATCGGAGCTCGGCTCCCAAGGCGGCCTGCTCGATGCGGCCGTTGAGCGCCTGGAGGGCTCCGAAGGGCACGACGAAGCACACACCTGCCAGTGCGGTCACCGCGAGGCGCCGGCGCCACGTCAGCTCGATCGACCGGCCGAGGAGCAGACCCATCCCGACCACCATGGTGGCTGCGGCCGCGTACACGAAGGTCTCGGTGCGCATCGTCGCGGCCACACCCAACACCAGACCGGCGCCGAGCGACCGGCGCACGACCGCGGCCCTCGACCCGACGACGTCACCGATCTCGAGCAGCCACACTATCCCCCAGGCCATCAGCGCCAGCCCGTGGGCGTGGTCCCAGAAGTCGAGCCCGTACACGACCAGCGGCGAGGCCAGAGCGACGAGCCAGAACGCCAGCCAACCCCCTGATGTCGGCTCGAGCCGACGGGCCAGCCGCCGGGCTGCAAACGCCGTGGCGACCACACCTGCCGTGGGGATCAGGAGGACGGCTTGGTACCCACCGAGCCGGTACAGCGGTTGGGCGACGAGTGGGGTGACGATCGTCCCCACGACCACCCAACGCTCACCAACCTTCGCGCCCGGGCTCAAGGGGTGGAGCCGACCTTCTGGGTCGAACCCCTCGGCCCAGTACCCGACATCGGGATGCAACCTGTGATCGCCCATGGCTCGCAGGGTCGCGACGCGAGCTCCGGTGTCGCTGCCGATCGATCCGTCGGCATCGCAGAAACGCATGGCGGTGAAATAGATGACGAGCAACACGCAGGCCGCGACCAGAGGACGACGCAGCGCAGCCCCGATCTCACCGAGAACGCGCCCGCGGGTGCCCACGAGTGGCGCGGCGGCAACCGCCGATGTGGCCATGGCCTCCTATCGGCCGGGCCGCCCTCCGGCTGTACGCCAGGGATCGACAACCACCATGGCGTCCGGTGCAGCCCGGTCGGAGCGCAGCCGCCACAACACGGCCACGCCGGCGGGGAACTGGATGAACCCGGGAGCGACCACCACCCAGCGGCCGATGGCCACGCCGTAGGCCGACCAGATGACAGCGGCTACGAGCACCAGCCACCAACTCGCCGCCGACACACCAGCGGTCGAAGGAGCCCGCACGGCCCGTACGGCCTGGGGCACGAACATGCCCCCACCGATGACGATGGTCGCGTAGCCCAGCACGTCACGGCCGCTCGCCCGGTCGGCGAACACGACGACGGCCACGACAACCGCGGCCAGCATGGCCCAGCGCACCACCGACCGTCCCCGCCGCGACAGGGCGACGAGCACCGCAGCAGCCCCGAACGCCTGGAGCGCGTTGGCCACCAGGTTCGCCGGCTCGTCGTGGAAGATGCCGTACGAGCAGCCCAGCCCTCCGGTCATGAGAGCCATGGCCCAGGTGACCACGGAGACCCCCACATGCTCAGGATGGCGGAGCAGGTGCAGGGCCTGGGGCCCCGCCCGCACCACCGTGATGACGACCGCCGCCACACCGAGGACCCCGGTGACGAGCTCACTCACCGGCCACCCTCGCGCTCAGCAATGTCACCGCTTGACGGTGTGGAGGAACAGCAGCCGCGGGATCGATGCCGCCTCTCGGTACTCGGGAGCCTGGGCGATGAAGCCCTCGGGCGGCGCGGGCTCTTCCATGCGGACGATCTGGAGCCCGGCGTCGATGCACGCGTTCACGTAGAGCGACAACGGTCGGTGGATGAACGGCAACAGCACGCCCGCTGCGACCTCCTCCATCGAGAGGTCTTCGACGAGGTACGGGCCGACCCTCCAGTACTGCTCCTCGAGGATGTGATCGTCGATCCAGCCCGACCCGGGCGCCTGCAGCAGCGGATGGTTCATGAAGAACAGGAACCGGCCGCCCGGCTCGAGCACCCGGGCGACCTCGGCGACGGCCTGGCGATAGGCCTCGATGTGCTCGAACACCAAGCAGGCGACGACCCCGTCGAAGGTCGCGTCGCCGAACGGCAGGTGGTCGGCGAAACCGCGCACGTATCCGGGACCACCCCCGCGTTCGACGGCCGCCCGCAGCTGCGCCACCGTGGGGTCGAGACCGACAGCCTCGGCGACCCCGGCGGCCGACATGGCCTCACGGGCGAGCTGGCCCTCGCCCGTCCCCACGTCGAGGAGACGGCGCACACCTGACACGTGCTCGAGGAACATGGGGATGATCTGCTCGACGTACTCGATGTCGGCCCCGTCGGTGAAGTCGTCCTGCCACCATCCGGCGTGCTGTTCCCAAGCAGAGATGTCGTCGGCCACCGCGGCGACGCTAGCCCGAGGTCGGACGCGCGCCCGGGCCGTGCCGCAGGCTACGGCGTGGTCTTCTTGCCGGCGGCCCGGGCCGTGCGCGTCGTGCTGGCCCGCCGCTTCTGCGCCTTCTGCTCCCTCGATGCGGACGCACCTGAGCCGTCGGCAACCGCGCCGCCAAGATCCGAGCCATCGATGAGCGGCCGTTCGATGCCGAGCACCGGAGCGAGGAACCGGCCGGTGTGGCTGTCGGGGTGACGGGCGACGTCTTCGGGCGAGCCCTCGGCGACGACCCATCCTCCTCCCCCACCACCCTCGGGCCCGAGGTCGATGATCCAGTCGGCGGTCTTGATGACGTCGAGGTTGTGCTCGATGACGATGACCGTGTTGCCCGTCTCGACGAGCCGCACCAACACTCCCAGCAGCCGGCGCACGTCCTCGAAGTGCAGCCCGGTCGTGGGCTCGTCGAGGATGTACAGCGTCTTGCCCGTGGCCCGTTTGCCCAGCTCGGTCGAGAGCTTGACCCGTTGGGCCTCACCCCCCGAGAGCGTCGGCGCCGGCTGACCCAGGCGCAGGTAGCCCAGGCCCACGTCGAAGAGCGTCTGCATCTGCCGGACGATCGGAGGCTGGTTGGCGAAGTACTCGAGCGCCTCCTCGACCGTGGTGTCGAGCACCTCGGCGATGTTCTTGCCCTTGAACTGCACCTCGAGCGTGTCGCGGTTGTACCGGGCTCCCTTGCAGATCTCGCAGGGCACGTACACGTCGGGGAGGAAGTGCATCTCGATCTTGATCATGCCGTCGCCGGCGCAGGCCTCGCACCGCCCGCCCTTGACGTTGAAGGAGAAGCGGCCGGGCTGATAGCCCCGGATACGGGCTTCCGGCGTGGCCGCGAACAGGGTGCGGATCTTGTCGAAGACGCCCGTGTAGGTGGCCGGGTTCGACCGGGGCGTGCGCCCGATGGGCGACTGGTCGATGTCGATGACCTTGTCGACGGCGTCGAGCCCCTCGATCGTCTTGTGGCGACCGGGCACGAGCTTCGACCGGTAGATCTGCTTCATCAGCGCCTGGTACAAGATGTCGTTGACCAGCGTGCTCTTGCCGCTTCCACTCACGCCGGTGACCGCCACGAAGCAGCCCAACGGGAACTCGACGTCGATGTCCTTCAGGTTGTGCTCGCGGGCGCCCCGGACCACGACCCGGTCGAGCCCCGGTGACCGGCGGACGGTCGGGATCGGGACAGTGCGCTCCTTGGCCAGGTACCGCCCGGTGATCGACGCCTCGCAGGCGAGGAGATCGGCCAGCGTGCCCGACACCACGACGTGACCACCGTGCTCGCCCGCCCCGGGCCCGATGTCGACGATGTGGTCGGACACCCTGATGGTCTCCTCGTCATGCTCGACGACGATGACGGTGTTGCCCAGGTCGCGCAAGCGGATCAGCGTCTCGATGAGCCGCTGGTTGTCGCGCTGGTGCAGGCCGATCGAGGGCTCGTCGAGCACGTACAGCACACCCACCAGGCCGCTGCCGATCTGGCTGGCCAGGCGGATGCGCTGGGCCTCGCCACCCGAGAGCGTGCCCGAGTTGCGGTTGAGCGAGAGGTAGTCGAGGCCCACGTCGTTCAGGAACCGCAAGCGTTCGTTGACTTCCCGGAGAACCCGCTCGGCGATGAGGCGGTCGCGGTCGGAGAGCGAGACCCCGGCGAAGAACTCGCCGCATTCGCGCACCGAGAGGTTGCCGACGTCGAAGATGCTGCGATCGGCGATCGTGACCGCGAGCGTGACCGGGTTGAGGCGGGCCCCGTGGCAGACCGGGCACGGCACCTCCCGCATGTACCCCTCGATCTGCTCGCGCACCCTGTCGGAATCGGCCTCGACGTGACGCCGCTCCAGCCACGGGATGACGCCCTCGTAGGTGGCGTCGAACGCCCGCTGGCGCCCGTGCCGGTTCTTGTAGCGCACCTTGAGCTTGTGGCCCGTGCCCTGCAAGATGACGGCCTTCGCGGCGGGCGGGAGCTTCTTCCACGGCGTGCTCGTCGAGAACCCCTTTTCGTCGCCGAGCGACTGCAGGAGCAGCAGGAAGTACTTGCCCCGAAATCCCGACCAGGCCGTGATGGCCCCGCCCTCGATCGACAGGTCCTCGTCGGGGATGACCAGCTCGGGGTCGACCTCGTAGCGGGTCCCCAGGCCGTCGCAGCGCTCACAGGCGCCGTAGGGCGAGTTGAACGAGAAGTTGCGGGGGGCCAGCTCCTCGAACGAGAGGCCGCAGTGCGTGCACGCCAGGTGCTCGGAGAACACGTGCACGTCGGCATCGGTGGCCTCCCGATCCTGCGGGACGACCTCGACCTGGGCCATCCCGCCGGCGAGGCGCAAGGCGGTCTCGAGCGAGTCGGTGAGGCGTCGCTCGATCCCGTGACGACGCACGAGCCGGTCGACGATGACCTCGATGGTGTGGTTCTCGTAGCGAGCCAGCCGAGGACGGGCCGCAGTGGTGGTTCCCGCCCCGCCACCGGTGGGGGTGCCGGTTCCGCTTGCCTCACCGTCGTCGCGGCGATCGGTGAGCTCGATCACCTCGCCGTCGACGCGGGCCCGCTGGTAGCCCTGCTTGGCCAGGTCGGTGAGCAGGCTCTCGTACTCACCCTTGCGCCCCCGCACCACCGGCGCCAGCACCTGGAAGCGCGTCCCTTCGGGCAGCTCGAGCACCCGGTCGACGATCTGCTGGGGCGTCTGCCGGGCGATCTCGCGCCCGCACGTGGGGCAGTGGGGAACGCCGATGCGGGCGAAGAGGAGCCTGAGGTAGTCGTAGATCTCGGTGATCGTGCCGACCGTGGAGCGCGGGTTGCGCGACGTCGACTTCTGGTCGATCGAGATCGCCGGTGACAGCCCCTCGATGAAGTCGACATCGGGCTTGTCCATCTGGCCGAGGAATTGCCGGGCATAGCTCGACAGCGACTCGACGTAGCGGCGCTGACCCTCGGCGTAGATCGTGTCGAACGCCAGGCTGCTCTTGCCCGAGCCCGACAGGCCAGTGAACACGATGAGCCGGTCGCGCGGGAGGTCGAGGTCGACGTCCTTGAGGTTGTGCTCACGCGCCCCGCGGATGACGATGCTGTCAGACATCCGATCCTCGCTGCTTGGTTCCGGTGACGCTCGACGGGATGACGGGTGCTCGCCCAGGCCGGCTGACGGGGCTGATGGGGCTGAGCCGGGCGGCCCCTCCCAAGTTACCGCTCGATCGTGTCGAAGCCTCGGGCCGGAGCCCCGCACCCTGGGTCGACCGGGCTCGTCGCAGGATATCGAACGAACGTTCGGTCAGGGTGGACCCTGGGCGCCGAGGGCCCGGGCCAGCGGCTGCACGAGATCGCCCCGCTCGCCGGTCTCGATTCGTTCCAACCCGAGCCAGGCGGCCAGTGAGCGGAGCTCGGCAGCCAGCTCGGAGGCCACCCGATCGGCCCCGACCGACCGCGATCGCCGTTCTCCTGCCAGCGCTCGGGCTGTCGTCGCCGGCATCTCGTCGGGCTCCAGGTAGGCGCCCGGGACCCGCAGGACCGATGCGGCCCGATCGGCTCTGACATCGACCCGGGCCACGAGGTGCTCGCCGAGGAGGAACGGCAGCACGTAGTAGCCGTACACCCGTTTGGGTTGGGGCGTGTAGATCTCGAGGCGGTAGCGGAAGCCCCAGAGGCGCTCGGTACGGGCCCGCTCCCACACCAGCGAGTCGAACGGCGACAGCAACGCCCGATCATCGACCTTCCGGGCGAGTTTCGCTCCAGGGTCGAGGTACGCCGCCTCATGCCATCCGTCGACCGTCGCCTCGACGAGCGATCCATCCTCGACGAGCTCCCTGATCCGATGGCGCGCCGTTGGAACGTGGATGCGGTAGTAGTCGGCAAGGTCTCGAGCCGTGGCCACACCAAGGGCCACCGACGAACGGCGCAGGAGCTCCCGCTGGGCATCCGCCGGCTCCGGCGTCGGCGCCGCCAGGATCGCCGCGGGGAACACCCGCTCGGGCAGGTCGTAGACGCGGGCGAAGTTGCGCCGGGAGGCGATCGCCAGCTGTCCCGAGGTGAACAGGTACTCGAGCGCGATCTTGCCGTCGGCCCAGCCCCACCATGGGCCTCGCCCGCTTCCCGGCTCGGCGAGATCACCGGCGCTCAAGCCTCCACGGGTGGTCACCTCGTCGAGGATGCCCTGTACGTACTCGGGGCGTTCGCGTGCCAGGGATGCCGCTCGCCAGTCGGCCGCGGCCTTGGCATCGGGGTCGGCCGTGGCTGCGCGCCGGTACCGGTCCATGCGCCAGCGCAGCAAGGGTTGCAGCTCGATCGGGAGGAACGACGCCTCGTGGCCCCAGTACTCGAAGAGCGTGTGCCGCTTGTATACGGCCGTGTCGAGGTGGGTGCGGTCGTACGGGCCGAGCCGGGAGAACAGCGGGAGGTAGTGCGACCGTACGACAGCGTTCACCGAGTCGATCTGCACGACGCCGAGGCGCGCAACCGAGCCCGTGACAGCCGAAAGGCCCGGCGCCCTGGCACCTCGGGGTCGCCCGAACCCCTGCGCAACCAGCGCGATTCTGCGAGCCTCGGCGATCGAGAGCGATTCGGCTGGTCGTCGGAAGGCCACGGCTGGAGCCTCGCGCCGACGACCGGGCGCCGTCTGGTCGTCGGTTCAGCGGCTCAGCTCCGCCGGGTCGAGCGGCACGGGGAACGGACCGATCGTCTCGGCCGGATCGCCGGCCCGGCTCGTCTGGACATCGACCATGACCCCGCCGTCATTGCGGAGAACCTCAACCGTCTGAGCATCCAGATCGACGATCCAATACCAGGCCAGACCCTCGGCCGCGTACTTGGC
>VFJJ01000041.1 GCA_009886115.1 Actinomycetota bacterium | reverse complement strand
GTGGCCGCTCTTGTCGAGTCGGACAGCTCGTGCGATGATGATCTGATCGAGTCCCTCGGCTCGGCGCCCATGCTCCCGCGTTCGCGGTCTCGGGCGCCATCGAGCTTCCGGAGGTAGTGATGAGACCTCGGACCGGATCGCTGATTGCGCTGGTATCGTTGTCGGCGTTCTTGGCTTCCGGGGGGGCCGGTCATCGTCGGCGCTCGAGCTGACGCGGCCGCGGCTCTCCTGAGTGGCGGCGTCTCGCCGTTACGCGCCGCGCCGGGCGGGCCTAAAGCGGACGGGCGGCTCGAGTCGATGCCGATCGCCGACCGTCACGGCCAGCTCGTGGACTCGACGAGACCGGTCGAGGGCATCCCGGCGGGTGTGGTGATCCGCCAACGGTTGGCGGGGGTGCAACCGACCGCGATCGTTGATCAGCTCGTGGCCGGCCCGCTCCCCGAGGTCTCGGGCCCTCGCGACACCCGACGGGTTGCCGGCCGGCCGGTGATCGTCGACCTGTTCGACGGTGAGCAGGCCCGTTTCGAGCCGGTCGAGGTGACCGTGTCGTCACCCGACGGGCTCGTCCCCGGCTTCGACCCCATGCACGGCGGTGTCAGGCCCGTGACCGTGTCGTGGATCGGCCGCCGGCTCAACAACGACGGATCCGACTCGACCGCCCAGTTCACCCTGATACCACGAACCGACGGCACGGCCGGCTTCGACGTGGCCGCCCGGGTCCTCGCCGAACAGCGCACCTACCAGCTCGCCCCCCAACCCGACGGCACCCACGTACTCTCCGAACTCGACATGCACTCCTACCCCGACCTGCCCGAGGGCCGAGCCGGAGTCGCGGTCTCGACACCCGTCACGGAGACCTCGCTGAGCGATCCCGTCGAGGCGGTGGTCCCCGTCGACGGAGCCACAGCACCGTCGACGGCGCTGCCCGCGGAGCCATCGGGAACCGACACATCCACGACCGGTGTCCAGTCGCTGCAGACCGTGAACTACGTGATCGACGTGATGATCGCCTACACCGGCGTGACCGCCACAGCGCTCGTACAGCAGGTCGACTTCATCAACTGGGCCTTCGTGAACTCGAACATGAACCAACGGGCCCGGCTTGTCCGGCTCGAACCCGTCACCTACACCTTCCCTGCGGACAATGACGATGCGCTCAACAATCTGCGTATTCCCAACGATGGCGTCCTCGACCAACTCCATCCGTTGCGGACGCAGGTCGGCGCCGACCTGGTCAGCCTGGCCGGGAGCACATGCTCGGGCGGTGTTGGGTATGTTCCACCCAGTTCGGGTGACGCCACGCTCGGGTTCGCGGTGACCTGTACCGACGTGTTCGCGGAGTACGGCTTCGCGCACGAGTTCGGCCACAACTTCGGGGGTCATCACGATCCGTACACGCTGTTCAATACCCCCGGATCACCGGCGCCGGCCCCGTACAACTACAGCGAGGCCCACCTGGTGTCGAACTCGACCAGACAGGCCCTGACGATCATGGGCTATCACACTGGCTGCGACCAACCAGGTTATTCCGGGTGTCCGAAGCTTCCTCAGTATTCGAACCCGAACCGCGACTTCATCGGTCTCCCCGGGACGCCGTCGGGGATCACCAACGTGCGTGACAATGCCCGCTCGCTCACCAACCTCGCCGCCCCGGTCGCCGCATACCGAAACGCCTGGCCGGAGCCCGGCTCGATGACATCGGGCTCCACAAGGATGCCGGCAGTTCCCACGATCCCCGGTGCCCAGGCGAGCGTGTCGCTACGATCGACGCCATGTCCGATCCCCTCCCGTCCGTCGATAGCGCCTTGACCGCGAGGATCGACCTCACCTGGTGCTTGAGATGTACGTCCAAGGAGACGCGGTCGTTCACCACCGATGGGCGAGTTGGGCGTGCCGGGAGACGTACCGCCACCCTCGGACGCCTCGCGCACCCAGATCGGGGCACGGCATGGAGTGACCGGCAATGATCGAACGACCATCCACGCCGTTCGTCGGCATCGCACCGACTCCTCGGGGCTACAGGATCGTCGATCGCACAGGTCGCGTCGTGGCGTTGGGGGACGCCGATGCTCTCGGAGACCTGAGCACCCAAGGCATCGAGGTCGACGACATCGTGGGGATGACAGGTGTGCCGGGCCTGCGTGGCTACTGGATCGTCGGGGCCAACGGCGGCGTCTACTCCTTCGGCGAGCTCCCCTATCACGGGTCATTGCCCGAGGACGGGGTGACAACCAACCGGATCGTCGGGATCGCACCTTCGGCAGGAGGCTGCGGTTATTGGCTTGCCGACCGAGACGGCAATGTGTACCCGTTCGGAGCCGCCCCGTTTCTGGGAACCCTCGCAGGCCTCGGCATCGCGAACGGCGACATCGTTGCGATCGCTCCCGCCCCGCGTGGCTGCGGATACTGGTTGGCCGATCGGTCCGGCGGGGTGTTCACCTTCGGGAAGGCCGACTTCCACGACAGTCTCGTCGGCCGGGGGATCGGTACCCACACGTGCACAGCGATGGCCGGGGTCGCCGACGGGTCCGGGTACTGGATTCTCCTTTCTGATGGATCCGTGTATGGCCTCGGCGATACCGACGGTCGACTCGGCGTCGCCGACGGTGAAGATGGCGGCGCGAGCGCATGCGCGACCGGCATCAGGCTCTGGTCGAGCTCGACGGAAGGGCTGTTGGTTGGGGCCGAGACTGCCGTGGCAATTGCGCCGTCAGCGAGAGGGACCGGATGCCTGGTCCTCGACAGCCTCGGCCGAGTGTGGCCCTATGGTGACGCGCGATTCCACGGTTCGGCCCGATTCGGCGGGGCTGCTGCTCCTGTCTCCAGCGAGCAGGAGCTCGATGACCGAGTACGGCTGTCAGATCATTGCTTCACCGGAGCGGTGTCCTCCGACTCGATCCGAGAGTTCGCGGAGATCGGCGTGGGCAGGTTCTCACGCGTCGTCACGTACCAGCGACTCGCTTCGATCGATGTCGAGTCCCCGTTCCTGACGCCCTCAGGCGGCCTTACGTACGAACGAGCGCGAGAGCGCGTCCTGATCCGCTCAGCTGAGCATGTGGACGCGCTCGGATCCGACACCCGGGGCCTCCTGTCCGCAGCCGCCGCACCTGCGACAATCATGCTTCTGGAACGCCTGACCGGCTTCCTCGGGCTCATCCCCGATCCCTACCTGCACGAGGCCGGCCCGTACCACGTCGGCCCGGAAGGAGGTCTCAAGCTCGAGGCAAGGCGCGAACCCCATCCCCTCCTCGGGCTCGGGCGACGGCTGACGGCGCTCTTGATCACCGGCAACGACGGAGACCCCGCAAGAATGGAGGTCAATGGACGCTCCGCGAACATCGAGCCAGGCGACCTGATCGTTGTGGGGCAACCGACGGCGTCGGTTCGTCTCGTCGCCTCGCCCGGGGGCGCGTTGCGTTGGCTCACCTGGCACTACCTGTCCAGCTGAGAGCCTGCGCTGACCAACCGTCCATGGGGTTGTAGCCTGGCGCCAAGGTGAACAGTTCGGTCCGGCTTGCCAAGCGGGACCGACCCGGACGGCGAAACGGCGGCAATGTCGGAGTCCACGATCAGCGGCTACTCCGATCTCACCGAGCTAGGGCGAGGTGGGTTTGCGGTCGTCTACCGGGCCACACAGATCGCGTTCAATCGACCAGTAGCGCTCAAGGTGCTCCATCGGATCGGTGTCGACGCCGACACTGTTCGTCGGTTCCAGCGCGAGTGCCTTTCGGTGGGCGCGCTTTCATGGCATCCCCATATCGTCTCGGTGTTCGATGCTGGTACCGCTGACGATGGCACGCCATACCTGGCCATGGAGTATCTCCCGGGCGGCTCCCTCGCCGATCAGATCAAACAGTCAGGTTCGATACCGTGGGCGCGCGCCCTCGTCATCGGAGTTCAGGTCGCGGATGCTCTCGAGGCCGCCCACCGCTCCGATGTCCTGCATCGCGATGTGAAACCGGAGAACCTGCTCCTCGACCGTTTCGACGACTGCCAACTTGCCGACTTCGGCATTGCTGCAATCCCCAGCCTCACCATGACGGCAGCCGGGATCATGACAGGAACGCTTGCCCATGCAGCGCCCGAGGTCCTGACCGGAGCCCGCGCGAGCATCGCATCCGACGTCTATTCCCTAGGCTCGACGCTCTACGCACTCATTGTCGGTGTACCAGCTTTCACCGCGGCGACCCACGAGTCGCTTATTCCGATGCTCGTCCGCGTAGCGACCGAACAGGTTCCCGATCTGCGCCGTCTCGGAGTTCCCGACTCTGTCGCCCTGGCGATCGAGCGAGCCATGTCCAAGACGCCGGAGGCGCGGTACAGCTCTGCTGGAGAAATGGCTCGAGCGCTCCAGCTGACGCAGCGGCTGACCGGTCAGCAGGTCACGCCAACCAAGGCTGCAGCAACCAACGGCCCCACCTCCGATGAGCTCGTCACGGGCGTCGCTGACACGCAGTTCGACCCACCACTCTCAAGACCGCTGGTGTCGAATCCCGAGACGGGGAGGCTACCCTCGTTCCCGACATCGGTCGTCGTCCCCAGGGAGCCCCGCACCGAAACGGGACAAGACCCGTCGGCCTGGTCACCGGCGACGACTTCGGTACACCCCACCTCTTCGACGCCTGGGGAGCCGCCTACACCTCCTTGGGTCCTCCCCACCCCTCCACCGCCGTCCAGCGCCACAGCGGACCGTGGCGACGGCGAGTTAGGTGCGACGACCACATTCGTCAAGCCCGAGACTTCCAGGGCTCATCGGACACGCGGCCGGTTGATCGCAACGTTGACGGTGGTGGTAGCCGCTGTCACTGCGGTGGCATTGATCGTGCTCCTGACGGTTGGAGGCGATGAGGGCTCCCAGCCGAGGTTCCCTGCCCTCGGCGATGGGGGGCCGGCGGTTGAAGCACAGATCGACTTCCCGACTGGCGTGGCCATCGGCTCCGAAGGCGACATCTACATCGCCGACTCGGAGCACCACCTGATACGCCGAGTCTCTCCTGATGGCGCAATCGACACCATTGCTGGGACGGGTGAGCCCGGGTACTCCGGTGACAAAGGCCCAGCGATCGAGGCTGTGCTGGCAGCGCCGGTCAGCGTCGCTGTTGATGCGTCTGGCAACATCTACTTCGTCGATCGCGACAACCATCGCATACGAAGGGTGAGCGCCAACGGTGTGATCGAGACGATCGCCGGAACCGGTACTCGCGGCTTTTCCGGCGACGGTGGCCAAGCAAACGAGGCACAGCTCGGGCTCCCCGTGGGTATCGCGCTCGATACCGAGGGTGCCCTCTTCATCGCCGACACGGACAACCAACGCATACGGAGAGTCGGCTCCGATGGAGTGATCACAACCGTCGCCGGGAAAGGGACCCCGGGAGCCGCTGGCGACGGAGGACCCGCTCTCGAAGCACAGCTCCAGTACCCCGTTGACGTCGCCGTTGATCTCAACGGTGCGATCTATATCGCTGACACGGGTAACAACAGAATTCGGCGAGTGGGACCGGAAGGCATCATCGAGACCATCGCAGGAATGGGCACCCCCGGATTCGCCGGCGATAAAGGACCAGCAGTCGAAGCGCAACTCGAGTTCCCGACGGGTGTCGACGTATTTCTGGATGGATCGTTCGTTTTCGTCGATCAGGTCAACGTGAGGATTCGGCGAGTCGGACCCGATGGCATCATCGAGACGATCGCAGGAACCGGCACCCCCGGATTCGCCGGCGATAAAGGACCAGCGAGCGAAGCACAGCTCGATGGACCGTTCGACGTGGTGGTGGGGCCGAATGACTCCGTGTTGTTCACCGACAGGGTCAACAACCGCGTCCGCCGCATCGCCGACGGAACCATCCACACGGTCGCCGGATCAGGCGAGTCCTGACATTTGGTGCCGAACTGACGACGAAGACCGTCCGCGCGGTATCTATCGCCCCCGTCGTAGGCGGTTGAAGCACCCCGAGGGAGAGAGAAGCAAATCAGACGACGCGACCGGTAACTCACGGGGCCCTTCATCAAGACGTTCGGTGAGTCCCAAGATTGTCGCCGCTAGGCCATCGCGTTCACGCGCTCGCGCAGCGAGTTCTTCCACGAGGTTGATCGCCGAGTGCTCAATTTCCCGGAGATTCGCCGCAGCCTCACTTTCACGAGCACACGCCTGCTCTAGCCGTTGGCGAAGGTCGCTCGATGTCGATCGCAGCTCGGCACACTCGGCCTGAGCGAGGACGAGGTCGCGCTCCAATCTAGACATGCGCTCGGCGGCCTCGGCGAGACGGCCCGCGTAGCCGTCTGTACCCGAGATCTCGTCCTCGAGGTGGCCGATGTAGGTAGCCCGCGATTCGGACTCGCGCTCGACCCCCGTCACGTACTCCGAGGTCTGGCGAAGCGAATCCTCGAACTGTTCGGCTCGGCGTTGCCAGATGCTCGCAAGCCCCGGAAGCACGGATTGGGGCGTAGCGTCGTCCGGGTGGCGACGCCCAGCTATCACGAGGAACTGGTACGTCTCGGCGTCGCGTTCGGCGGTCGCAATGGAACGAAGCTCGACCGGTAGAGCGTCGAGGTCGACCTCGATCTCCGTCTCGTCGACCCGTCGTCGGACCCGGAGCTCATCGAAGACAGCGAGTCCGGCATCGTGGATCAAGGCCCCGAGGGAACGACGGTCGAAGAATCGGAGATGCGTCTCGTCGAGCAGGCCGGTCTCGCTGTACTCGAAGCGCCCCTGGAGCAAGGCGAGCCGAACCGCGGCATGAGCGACATTCGGGATCGAGACGATGACCCTCCCACCGGGCGCCAGCCAGGCCGTGACGTGGCGCAGCGCCACCAACGGGTCGACCAAGTGTTCCAAGACATCGAGGAGCAGGATCACGTCGAAGGGTCGGCTGCCCAGAGACTCATGGGAGACCCCCATTACGTCGCCGACGACCACAGCCTCGCATGAGATCCGGGCGGCGACCGCAGCCTCGGGATCGATCTCGATGCCCCACACACGACAGCCCCGCTCGACGAGCGCTGCCGCGACATGCCCCTCCCCGCACCCCACGTCGAGGACGTCGGATCCGGCGGGAGTGGCCAGCACAGCCATCGAATGACTGCTCGTCGGGTCGTCGAGGTCGATCAGGCGCGTGTAGCGACTCGGATTGGGTGCATCATGACCATTCGACACGGTCGAACTCTACCGCCGTGCTCTCGAGATCAAGCGGTGACCCGCGACGCTTCTCGCTGAGGTGCCCTCGTCAGGTCCGACACAGCGACTGCAGAAGTCGGTGCGCGTCCACGCGGAGGTGGGACCCCGACGCTCGCGAGCGTATCGATGAGTGACTGCTCGAACACCCGCTTCGAGAATGACGAGTCAACCAACTCGACGAGCTGCTGTCGCACGTGCTCCCACAGCGCGGCATCGATCATCAGCTGTGCGGCGATCATCGCGATATCGGCGGGCTCTGAGGCCACCAACACCGGTGCTAGCAGCCCGAGAGGGAGACCCTCTGCAGTGATGCCCGTTCCTACGAACGGGGTCCCCGCGGCGATCGCATCGAGCAGGCGCAGCTTGAGCCCGGCGCCGAAGCGCATGGGGATCACGAGCAGGCGATAGCGCTGCAGGTGGTCTACGGGGTCGGCCACGGCGCCGATCACCGAGACATCGGCCCCGGCGAGGGCCTCGACCGCGTCGGTTGGGTCAGAGCCGACAATCTCGAGAGTGGTCCCGGGTACGAGTCGCCGAAGGTAGGGCCACACCGAACGGACCAGATGCACCGCGGCGTCCTCATTTGGTGAACCAGGACCGCCCATGAACCCGCCGTAGAAAGCGATTCCCGAGCGCTGATCCAGGGCCCTCGTATGCACGGGTCGCTCGCGATAGTGCGGCACGACGAAGCTCGCCCGGCCCGGAGCATGCAGCTCGACGATCGCGCGCTCCTCGTCTGACACGATGGTGACGGCGTCAACCTCGCGAAGTGCGTCGAGCTCGATGTTGCGATAGCGGTGAAGGTCGCTGCGGATGGCATCCCGATGATCGCCCGGAACGGTCACGTCCGCCATGCGCTCCAGGCGACGGAAGTAGAAGGCCTCGGCGTCGTACACAAGAGCAGCCTGGGGTTGCGTCCGACGGACGGGCCCTAGGAAGCGCCCGATGTTGTTGGGCCTACTGACGATCACGCTCGTGTAGTGAAAGGCCCTGGAGTGCAACCAGGCCTCGGGGTCCACGGGACCAGCGACGATCTCGACACCGCGCTCGAGCAGCGGCGGGGCGTACTCGGCAGCGCCGGCACCGTCGACGGCGAGCAGCGTCACCCGGGCGTCGGGCCAGAGACCGACCAAGGCCTCGAGCACCAGAGCCATACGCGGATCGCCCGATCCTCGATCGTGGTGCGGGACCCGGTCGTCGATCACCAGGATGCGCTCGGCGCAGTACGTATCTCGAGCAGCGACCAGCCGGTGCGGAAAACGCTCGGGGTCGTCGACCAACGGGTGCAGGCGTAGAGCCCAGCCCCAACGTTCGAGCAGGATCATCCGGTTGGCGAGCATCAGTTCCGCGGCCCGGCCCGAGTCGCTCGATCCGTGTCGAACGTGACGCACCACCGATGAGGGGACGACGATCGACCGATAGCCCGCAGCCCTCAAGGACAGGCAGAGATCGACGTCTTCGTAGTAACCGATCGGGTAAGCCACATCGAACCCGCCAACAGCGTCGAACGCGACTCTCGGCACGATGACGCATGCAGCCGACGCGTAGTCGACCTCCCGCCGAAACCAGCCCACGAGTGAATCTCGGATACTCCCCGATCCGACAGCATGCGTCGAGCCTTCGCGATCGACCACGGAGCCCACTTCCTGAACGGAGCCGTCGAGGTTGACGAACGCCGATGCCGCAAAGCCAATCTGGGGATCTGCGTCGACAGCGGCGATCAGCGGCTCGAGCCAACCGGGCTCAACGATGGCGTCAGGGTTCAGGAACAGCAACCGTGGTGCACGCGAGTGAAGCACGCCGAGGTTGTTCCCGCCGCCGAAACCCAGGTTCACGTCGTTGAGCACGAGGGTGGCTCCTGCGACCATGCGCTCGAGGTGCTGGGCGGTGTCGTCAGGGGAAGCGTTGTCGACGATCACGACTTCGTAGATGGCGGGCGTGTGCGCGAGGAGCGCCTGGAGGGCACGCTGCGCCCATCCCCATCCCCCGTACGTGACGATGATCACCGACACGGCCGGTGGATCCACCGCCGGGAACACGATCACCGGGAGCATCCCTGGCTCATCGCTGGGAATCGGTTTCAGACGATGCGAGGCGCGCACCGATCTCGCGCCTTGCTGCCGCACTCTGGAGGCGCAGCATGGATTCCAGCCTCTCGACGTCGTTCAGGGCCTCGGCCCGGTCCGCCCGTGCCTCCTCCAGTTCGCGATGGAGCGCCAGGTACCGGTCGGCGACAGCAGCCCGCATTGCCGCTTCGCGTCGGGCCGACCCGAGTGCGTGCGCTCTGAGCGCTTCGAGCTCGCGCTCCAACTCCTCGATGGTGGGAACCGCAGCCCGGGAGTGGGCGGGCTCTCGTGCCCAAGCGGCGTCGAGGTCGCGAACGAGGATGTCGATGTCGGCACTGGCCTCGCGTTGGCGCTCGAGCCTGGCTGCGGCGGCGGCAGCGAGGGCCGTACCTCGTCGGCGGGCGACCCCGACGAGATCGAATGGCGGCCGATCGGGACCGGGGACGAACGTTGTGGTCGCGAGCGCCTCGACATCGAACGACTCGGCGACGACGGCGAGTCGCTGATCGTCGGTCAGGACCAGACTCGCCCCCCCGATGATCGACACGACGTCGTCGACACCGATATGAGCCGGGACGAAGATGACACCTTTGACGGAGCGGCGCCTCAGGCTGGAGGACGGCCCCGAGTCGGACGGCGAACTGAGTGCATCGTCGATGACCACGAGTCGATCGCGAACGGGTGCTGGGAGCTTCTCGAGCCAGTCGCATGCATCGGACGGCTCGACGTTGCGCAAGTCCAGGACGATCGGCTCGAGGCTCACCGGGAGAAACCCGGCGAGCACCAAGAACCGGCGGCGTCGCGCCAGGAGGTCAGGGTCGCGATGTTGCGAGACCAGGACGAGCGGGTCAGCCACGATGCTCCCCGGGATACCGAGATCGTCGAGGAGAAGCAGAGAATCGTCGTCGATCACGGTGATGCGGAGTGCCCGCCCGAGAGTCCTCCACTCCTCCTCGCCCGCCGAGCCGGACGATCGCGTCCGGAGTTGAACTCCGAAGACGACCAGCGCCCGCTCCCCGTCGCCAAGGTCGAACCGGCGTCGATCTCGACCATGCGAGAGCCCATCGAGCCACGGCCCGGTGACAATCCGAACGCCTCGCCTTCGGGCTTCGGTACCTTCGGCTCTGCCTGCCAGGGCCGGGGCTAACGGCTCGAACGTGACCGAGCGCCGTCGAGCGCGCAGCTCGCTGCTCAAGACAGAGTGACGCAGCTCGGCAAACGGGTCACCGGGCTCGGCCCCGTCGTGGATCTCGACGTGGCGAACCGGGCTCGACTCGGGCTGGTGCCCGTTCACGGCGATGCCCGCGCCCGGGCGACCACGTACACGAAGTCGCTACCGATCACGTGGTGATCGACGAGGACCCGCTCATATTCAACGAGTAACTCGAGAAGTGAGACGTGCGTCGGATTGCCGGGGTCGAAGTTCATGGCGATCTCCGAGAGTACGAACTGCAGAAGGGTGCCACCGAAATCGATGCGCTCCACGATCTCGAACCGTTGGGTCACCAGATCCATGATCGCCGCCGACCGGATCGCCTCGGACGGGTCGACGGCGATCACCGCCTCCACCGAGTTGCGAACGATTGCCCCCTTGATCGAGCCGTCGGGCAGAAGCTTCAGCTCGGCAGGCAGCACCCCGAGAAGGTGGTTCATCAGACCTTCGACGGTGTCGGACCACTGGAAGCGATCGGGGCCGACATACTCGTTCATGACGAACCAGCCGTCGGGTTTCAACGCATTCGCTGCCTCCGACAGCACGTGCTCAAGTTCCTCGATGTGATGCAACGACTGCGCCACGAAGACGGCGTCATAGCTTTGATCGAGGCGCAACCCATTCAGATCGCGCACCTCGTAGTGCACTCGATGGCCGAAGCCGGCCGCATCGGCTGCGGCACGAGCCACCTCTATTGCATCGGGCGCGACATCAAAGGCATCGATGCTCGCGCACACGTCGAGATGCAGGAGCTCTCGCTCGAGGCTCCCCGCCCCACATCCCAGGCTCAGCGCCCTGCCGACCGGCTGCACGATGTGGCGGTGCTTGGTGTACGCCACCCACCCTTGCATCGGGTCGCCTGAGATCCTGCGGTTGATCGCTGCCGCGGTTACCGGATGCGACTGCCAATAGCGTGCTCGCCAGGCCTCCGACTCCGAACGGTCTCGTGCGACCTGACCCCACAACGACGCCGTGACCGTCTGCCCGGCGGGGTCGCCCGTCACGCCAGCGTCTCCGGCCCCCACGCCGGGAACATCCGGTGCCGATCGATCCGCCGAAGCCGCGCGTTCGATGTCGCTGCGATCGCGTGCTCGAGTGCGAGTAACTGCAACGATCCTCCGGGCGACAGAGGTCACACGATCGCGATGCTTGGTGCTCGACATCGACGATGGTCTCCGTTGCTGGCTCGGCTCGTGGCCCGTCCGACAAGATACCCTCGGGCGCTTCACGTGCCGAAAACAGGATGCCTCAGGTCCTGATCCCGAGGACGCGCCCACGCGAGGAGTGCGCGGTGGCTCTGCCGGCCACGACGTAGGGGGTCAAGTTCGCAAGCCACGGCGTTGAGGGCGCGCCCGATCACCTGCGAGTGTAGGGCGCAGAGCTTGCGTGACTCGGTCAACAGCCACCAGTTGTCCCAGGCTCGGGCGGAGGCCGACGAAGGCTGACCAGCGGGAAGTGGCGATGCGGCGGTTGGCTTGCATCATGGCGATGGCTCGGGCGGGGGGGCTCGAACGGCCGCCGGCGTGGGTGACCTGCGAACGGGGTTCGACCACGATCCGGCCTCCGGCGGCTCGGAGGGCGAGGCAGAGGTCGACGTCCTCGTAGTAGGCCATGCCGTAGGCGGCGTCGAAACCGCCGACCGCCTCGAACGCGGAGCGGCGGACCACCAGGCAGGCGGCGGAGGCGTAATCGACATCGCGCGAGACGGCCTCGCGCAGCGGCTGCGTTTCGAGCCCGGCGAACAACGCTGAGCCGGCCTCTTGCACCGAGCCGTCGAGGTCGTAGAGGACGGGCGCCACGGCCGAGACGGTCGAGTCGCCGTCGAGCCGTTCGACCAGGGGCTCGAACCAGCCGGGCCGAACCATGGCGTCGGAGTTGAGGAAGCAGAGATGGCGGCCCCGCGCGGTGGCGGCCCCCTGATTGTTGGCCGGGCCGAAACCCACGTTGGTGGGGTTGCGCACGAGACGCAGGCCGATCACCGAGGTGGCAAGCCAGTCGGCGGTGCCGTCGCGCGAGGCATTGTCGACGACGACAACCTCGTACCGCGGTGGGGTGCGATCGACCAGAGCCTGCAGGCTTCGGGCCGTCCAGGCTCGGGCCCCGTGCGTGACCATCACGACGGTGACGTCGGGACGGGCGACCGTCGGGAACACGATCATGGCCCGGGCTCGACGATCGCGGATTCGCCAGCGGCGCCGCTCGGCGTGGCTACCCCGAGGTGAGCGACCATCCTCCCGGCCAGCCGTCGCTGCCGGAGAGCCAGGTCGGCGATGCGCTCCTCGCGGAGCCGAATCTCGACAGCCAACTCGGCGACGACCGACTCCAGTCCGGCCTCGAACCCGGCGCGTGATTGGGCAGCGACCAGGCGCTCCTCGGAGAGCCGCTGCTCCAGCGCCGCCTTGGCCCGCAGCGCAGCAGCGAGCCGGGCCTCCGAAGCATCCAACGCCGACGCCAGGACCGAGACGGCGTCGGCGACGCCTGATCGGGCGAGAACGGAGGCCCGGATGCGCCGGGCGAGCTCGTCGAACGAACGGTCGATGGCATCGACCGGGGCGTCCTCGATCGGACCGGTGCCGCGGCCGAAGCTCTCGGCGACGGCTGCCGCCCCGAGCGACGGGCCGACGTAGCGGTCGGCCGTTGCCAGCATGGCCACGAGATCCTCGATGCCCGTGGGGCCATCCGTCATCGTGAAGGCCACGCCAGCCTTGGTGAGAGCGCGCACCACGCGACCAGGGGCCCCGGGTGGCGTGTCGGCCGGGTCGGGCTCGATGACAGCGACCGCCACCCGGTCGGCCACAGCAGCACGCAGGGCAACGTCGAGCGCCGCGTCGTCGGCGCCGAGGCATGCGTCGAAGCAGCGCACGGGGCGCAGGGCCGGGAACCACGAGACCCATTGGAGGTAGCCCAACCGCCGGGCGAGCACATCGGGAGCCGCGGTGCGAGCAGCCAGGGCCAGCCCGTCGGGTGCCTCGAGAACCTCGATGCCAGCGTCCCGTAACACCGAGACGGGGGCGTCGGCCGTGGCTCCGGCTTCGACGATGGCCACGTCGAACTCCGCCACGAACCGGGCCACATCGTCGGAACCCCAAGGGCCCCATGGCTCGGCGGGCTCACCGGCGTCAAAGCGAGACGGTCGACGCCAGCCTTCGGAAGCGAAGGACGTGATCTGCACTCGCGCCAGCCGGCGGGTGAGCTCGGCGCGGACGATCCTGCTCGACAGGGCGTCGACCAGTCGCTCGCGATCGGAGTGGCCGAACACCGCGACACGCGGGGCGACGACGCTCATGCGCTGCACTCCGGGTTCATCGGTGCCCGATCATGCGGCGATCACCTGGTCGAGGAACGTCTCGAAGCGCCCCAGAAGCGAGCCCCATTCGTAGCGTGACTCCACGTAGCGGCGACCGGCGGCACCCATGCGATCGCACAGCTCGGGGTCGGCGAGCAGAGCATCGAGCCCCGACTCGAACTCGGCGAAGCCCGAGTACGAGATCCCGCCGCCACTGCGCCGGCACTGCCCGGCCAACACGTCGCAGCGTCCCTGCACCAGCGCCGGGCGGCTCTGCACCCAGGCCTCGCACAGCACGATCGAGAAGCTCTCGAAGTACGAGGGCTGGACCAGTGCAGTCGAGCCCGCAATGGCAGCGTGCTTGGTGCGCTCGCTCACGAAGCCGGTAACCACGACATCGGGATGGTGCGGCAACGGATGGACCGGATCGCCGACCACGACGAGCTTGAGCGGTCCGGGGTTGCGGTTCTTGTACGCCGAGAAGTAGTCGAACAGCTCGAGCGAGCCCTTCCCCGGATCGACCCGTCCGACGAACACGACGTACGGATCGTCGTCGAGCCCATGCAGGAGCCGGAACTCGGCGGTGTCGTCGCGTGGTGCCGACGCTGCCAGGTCGACGCCGACGCCAAGCACCACCGACAGAGGATCGATACGGAAGCGCTGTCGCACGAAGTCGCCCTCCTCCTCGGTGAGGTACGCGAGTGCCGGCGGCATTCGGAACATCAGGTCGAACAGCTGGAGGTAGATCGGAGCCTCGTCGTGGGCAGTCGGGAACAAGACCGTGGGCGTGACCGACCGGGCCGCCGGGAGCCCGGCCCAAGTCGTGTAGTAGAGGTACGTGAAGAAGATCGAGGCGTCGTAGCCGCCGGCGTTCTCGCGAATCCAGGGGACGATCGCCGGAACGTAGGGGCCCTGCATTCGCATCCACTCGCGCTGCAGGTCGGCGGCGTGGTGGCGACCCGGGCTCGACCAGCCCATGCGTCCGCTCATGGGTCCGAACACCTGGTTGTCGCGGGGCCGATCGACGGGCAGACGATGCACGCCCACACCATTGAGCTCCGAGCGCCCGGCACTGTAGTAATCGGCCCAGTCGACGTAGCTCAACGCGCATGTGGTGACGACATCGACCTCATGGCCGCGAGCGACCAGTCCTTCGGCGTAGTCGCGAGTGGCACGCTCGGCTCCACCGGCGACCTCGAGCCCGTACCGCTGCACGACCATGAGCAGCTTCACGCCGCCAGCTCCCTGATCGTGGCGTGCATCGAGGCCCGGGTCTGCACGGGGTCGAAGTCGAGCACCCGCTCGTAGCCCCGGGTCTCGAGCTCGACGCGCAGCGCAGGGTCGTCGAGCAGCTCGGCGATCGCCTCGGCGAACAGCGCCGGCCCGGCGTCACCGGGAAGGAGGATTCCCGCTCCTCCCATGGTCTCGGGAATGGCTGCTGCGGCCCTCGCCACGACCGGAAGGCCGAACGCCATCGCTTCGAGCAGCGGGACACAGAATCCCTCGTGCTCGCTCGCCGTCACCAGGATGTCGCTGTGGCGGAAGAAGGTGGCGAGCCGGCTCGCCGACTGCGGACCAGCGAGCCACACGCCGGCCAGGTTGCTCTCGAGGACGAACCGCTGGAGCGCAGCGGCATAGCTCGCCACCCGCGGTGTGCCAGCGATCACGAGGAAAACCGGGATACCGAAGTAGGTGCGCAAGATGTGCGCCGCGCCGAGCAGCACGTCGGGTCGCTTGTGCGGCAGGAGCTGACCGACGAACAGGACCCGGGGGCCCCGGTGGTAGAGCTCGATGTGGCGCTGCAGCGACGGGTCGGTCGGCTGTGCCAGCAAGCCGTGGAAGTCGACCGGCGGGGCCGCCACACGCACGTCGCGGTAGCCGATCGTCTCGAGCTCGTCGGCGTTGTACCGGGAATCGGCGAGAGCCCCGCACACCCGGGGCCGAAGCGCCGCCAGCTCGCCCCGGCCGATCTCGAGCAGCTGCGAGAGGCGATGGTCGAACGTTCGGAAAAATCGGGCCGGCGTCATGTTGTGGTAGTGGACGATCAGGCGTTCGGGTCGCCCTTCGAGGAAGGCCATCACGTCGGGCTCGCCGATCGAAGCGTGGTACACGAGGACGTCGGCGGCGGTCCGCCCCCCGATCGGGAGCTCGTCGAGGGTGTGCACGTCGCCTGCGAGCACCGGGTCGCGGTAGCGCGCGTAGATCTCCGACGGTCCGTCGAGGCGCAGCAGGTCACGCATCGCCAGCGCGATGCCGGTGACGGCGTCGCCGGGTGCAGCCCCGACGAGGATCTGGTCGACGGCCATGATCGGCTCCGGCTCCGATCAGCGCCGGGCGGTCACGACGTAGCGTGCCGGCGCGAGCAGCAACGCCGCGAGCCGCCCGTCAGCCGCGCCGGCGCCCGCTTCGGCGCCGAGCTCGGCCGGGGGGAGCCCGCGCCATTCGATGGCGACCTCACTGAATCCCGCGGCCTCGAACAGCTCAGCCACCCAGGTGGCCGGCCATGCGGCGGTGACGGGACGGTCGCTGGTGGCCGTCGCCCACCAGGAGGCCGGGTTGGCGCTCTCGATCAGCACCGGGCCTCCCTGACGCACGAGACGGGCCAGCTCCACGACGACAGCGGGGAGCTCGCGTGTCGACAACGAGGCCGCGGCGTCGACGACGACCGCGGCGCCGAGAGCACCGTTCAGGAGCGACCCGAGCTGAGCTTCGATCGACCCGTCGGGCTCGCACAGCACGATCTCCTCGGCCGTGAGCATGGCCGAGAACACCGGCGAGGCGGTGAGATCGAGGACCGGCCCGAAGCCGACGAGCCGGGCGACGAGATCGGCGTGACCCACGGGGTCGACGATCGCGTCGCCGCAGACCGAACCGACGATCGTGGTGAGCGTGTGGTGTCGACGGCCCGCCAGGTCGAGCGCCCGTTCGACCTGATGCTGCCTGACGTCGAGCAGCGCCTGGGAGTCCTGCACGGCATCGATCTGCGCCAGCACGGTGGCCGGGAACGCGGCCATCGCCTCGATGACCCCGTCGAGCGCTTGGCGCACACCTTCGGCGAACGACCGGAGCTGATCGGCGAGATCACGGGTCTGGGTCTCGACGGCGGCCGCGACCCGTGACAGGGCCTTGGACGCGCCGGGAACCGAAGAGCCGACGGGTATGGGCACCAGCTCGAATCGGGCCCGCTCGTCGAGGACCTTCAATGCTTCGGTCAGTCGCTCCGGCATCGGCAGGGCTCGGTACGCGGTGATGCGTCGGAAGTGCTCGTCGAGATCCCACTCGAGGTCGGGCGGGTACTCGCCGGCGGCACGCCGCTGGGCGATACGAGCCTGGAGCCGGGCGACGAGCGCGCCGTTGGGGTCGACGGAAGGGGGCGTGTCCACGATGGGCCGAGGCTACCGGAGCCCCGTCGGCCCGGGCCGGCTTCTCCTGCGATCATGCGACGCCCGGCAGGCGACGCCTGTCGGGCGTCGCCAAGGCCGGCGACGCCGGTCAGGCGGCCTGAGCACACACCGGCAGCGGCGGCATGGCCGGAGGCCGGGGGCACGAGCACCTACAGCGCGGCCATGGCGACGACGGTGTCGGTGATGCTCGAGCCGGGGAGCGAGCCGACGAAGGGGGCGTCGCCGAACGCGAAGACGCCGCCGTCGCGCCCGACCAGCCAGTAGCCGGCACCGGAGGGGGTGGCGGCCATCCCGGCGATGGGCTGGTTGAGCTTCAGGTTCCCGGTGGAGCCGAAGAACCGGGCGTCGCCGAAGGCGAAGATCCCGCCGTCGAAGGCTGCGAGCCAGTAGCCGTTGCCGGACGGGGTTCGGGCCATGGCGAAGATCGGTTGGTTCAGGCGCATGTCGCCGGTGGAGCCGAAGAACCGGGCGTCGCCATAGCTGAACACGCCCCCGTCCTGGGCGAGCAGCCAGTAGCCGTTGCCGGACGGGGTCACGGCGATGCCGGTGACGGGGGCGTTGAGCCGCAAGGCTCCGGTGGAGCCGAAGAACCGGGCGTCGCCGAAGCTGAAGATGCCGCCGTCGCGCCCGAGCAGCCAGTACCCGTTGCCCGTCGCGGTCGCGGCCATGGCCACGATGGGAGCGGCCGCCCCGGCGGGCAGGGCCGTCGTGAGATCGCCGAACGACCGGGCGTCGCCGTAGCTGCGAACGACTCCAGCACTGGTGACGGTCCAGTAGCCACACCGCTTCGGTGTGGCCGCGAGGCCCACGACGGCCGTTCCCGAGGTCGTCCCCGAGGCGCTGGCGCTCCCGAAGTTCGCCGCGTCGCCGAAGCGGTAGATCGACCCGCTGGTCCCCGCCAGCCAGTACCCCACGTGGGTGCTCGTCGCCGTCGCCTGGAGGGCGCCGAGCACGTCGAGCCGGCCGAACTGGTAGTCGATTCCCGTGGCGGCGGTGCGGGTGGCCGACACGCGCAGCCGGGCCTCGACGGCGTTGGCGTTGAGCGAGCAGTCCTGAGCCAGCAGCAGGGCGGCGGCCCCGGCGACCATCGGGGCCGCGAAGGACGTGCCGTCGGAGATGGCGTATCCGCCAGGGCACAGGATCCGGCCGTTGGCCTGAACCGACGTGGAGCACGTCGACACGATCGCCTGCCCGGGAGCGGCGATGTCGTTCCAGGTTCCCCGGCTCGAGAACGAGGCTGTGGCGTCGACGGGCGTTCGGGCCGTGGCCACGACCCCGATGGCTCCCGGGGAGTTGGCCGGCGACACCGGGTCGGTCGGGCCGATCCCTGGGGTCGCGCCGAAGTTCCCCGCCGCGGCGATCACCGTGGCGTCGTTGGCCCGGGCATAGGCGACGGCATCGTCGAGCACCTGGGAGGTCCCCGGTGCCTCGATCGAGAGGTTGATCACCCGGGCGCCCGAGCTCACCGCACAGTTCACGGCGTTCACGATGTCGACCGAGGTGCCCGAGCCCGACGAATCGAGCGCCTTGACCGACAGGATCGACGAGCCCCGCCCCACCGAGGCGATCCCGACGGCGTTGTCGGTCGAGGCGGCGATGACACCGGCGACGAAGGTGCCGTGCCCGTTGTCGTCCTGGGTGGGGACGGCCTTCGGGGAGCAGGCGGCGCCCGTGACCCGCCCGTTCAGGTCGGGGTGGGTGGCCTGGACGCCGGTGTCGACCACGGCGACGATCACCGACGCCGCTCCGGTGGCGACGTCCCAGGCCCCGGGGGCCCGCACGACGTCGAGGCCCCACTGCGATCCGGTGCCGTACAAGACAACGGGGCACGACACGTAGCACGGGTCGTTGGGAACGGCCGACACGCGGACCTCACGGTCGGCCTCGGCGAACACCACGCCCGGGCGAGTGGCGAGGGCGGCGACCACGGCATCCTCGGAGCCCGCTGCCACGGTGAGGAGGTGCAGATCGGGGAGGGGCTCCTCGGCGAGCGCGGACGCGGCAGACGCCTTCACGTCATCGTTCGCCAGGCCCCGCCCAGTGTCGACGGAGGTCAGGATCGCCAGACGGGACTTGGGCGAGAGGGAGTCGTCGAACTTCACGAACACCCGCCCGGCGGGAGCCGACCCGGCCGGCGTGGCACCGAGCGGCGCCACGCCATGGGAACCCCACACGGCGAGCGCCACAATCACGGCCGCGACCAGCCCGGCGCCCATGCGGCGGCTCACCCGAGGGCGACGGGCCCGGTCGATGCGCACCGCCCGGCCGTTGCGGTCGGCGCGGTCACCGTGCCCCGAGCTGGCGCTGTACCCCGCCCGGCTGCTGCGCCCCGGGGAACGGTCGCCCCGTGCCCGTCCCGGCTCCCGCCTCCGTCCCGGCGCCCGTCCCCGTGCCCGTCCCGGGCTCACGGCTGCACCGCGACGGCGACGCCGAGAGCCGACGCGCCGCGAGTGCGCAGGCCCAAGCCACCGGCGCTGCCGAGGAAGGGGGCATCGCCGAACGTGAAGATGCCGCCGTCATCGCTCAACACGTAGTACCCCGCCCCGGTCGTCGTGCCCACCAGCGCCCGAGCCGTCGCCACGGCCGCCAGGTTCAACCCGGGCAACGATCCGAGGAAACCCGCGTCACCGAACGAGAACACGCCGCCGTCGCCGCCCAGCACCCAGTATCCCCGACCTGTCGACGTGGGCCAGAGATCGACGACCCGCGTTCGTACACCCACGCCAGGGACCGAACCGTAGAACCCGGCGTCACCGAAGCTGAACACCCCGCCGTCGAGACCCAGGACCCAGTAGCCCGCGCCGCTCGGCGTCGGTCGAAGCTTGAGCACGGTCGAAGCCACGCCCACGCCGGGAACCGAGCCGTGGAAGCCGGCGTCGCCGAAGCTGAACACGCCGCCGTCGCGCCCGAGCATCCAGTAGCCCCGACCCGTCGGCGTCGATGCCAGATCGACGACCCGGGTCCGTACGCCCAGCTCGGGCAGCGACCGGTGGTAACCGGCCGAGCCGAACGCGAAGAGGCCGCCATCGGTGCCCGCCACCCAGTAGCCGCCCGGGTCGTTGGCGACCGCGGCGACGGCTGCGAAGGGGCCGCGCAGCCCGGCCCGGGCCGGATCGCCCACGTCGTCGATCTCGCCGAAGGCCGACACCACGCCGTCGGAGGCCAGGATCCGGTACCCCACGATCCCCGACCGCAACCGAGCCGCGACCTTGACCCGCAAGCTCGGGAGCATGGCGTGGGTCACCCCGCCGGGGCACGACGTGACGCCGAGGTCTCGGTGCCCGCACAGGTTGGGAAACGCCCGGGTGATCCCTTCCCCATTGGTGAAGAGGTCGTCGCCGAGCGGGTCGATCCCCGATCGGGCGCTGCGCCAGGCCAGCAGGGACACGAGCGACCTCACAGCGGCGTCCGACGGGGCCGCGGCGGTGTAGGTGCCGAGCAGGCACACGCCCATCGAGCCCGTGTTGTGGTCGAGTGTGTGGGCGCCCACGACACCCCGCCCGTCGGAGGCCTCGCCGGCGTGCAACTCCCCGGGGAGATGGTCGCGCGCCCACCGGCCCTCGTACACCACCCCCGCCGGGTCGATCAGGAAGTTGTAGGCGATGTCGCTCCAGCCCCGACTCTCGAAGTGGAACCGGTGGATCGACCGCAGGGTGACGGTGGGATCGGCGTCGACGGCCGTCGCCGAATGGTGCACCACGAGCTTGCGGACCGGGGCGAACGACCGGACACCGTCGCGCAACGTCTCGTCGGCTCCCCACTCGGCGCGGGTGACGATCCGAGGCGCCGGCACCACCACGGCGATCGTCTCGGCGTCGCTGAGATCGAGGGTGCTGCCATCGCCGGGAGCACGGCGATCGTCGCGCTCCCACCACGGTCGGTCTCCACGCCCGAGCGCCCGGCTCCCGACGACCGAGGCCCCGGCCCACACGCCCAGCCCGATCCCCGCCCGGCGCAGGAGCCTCCTCCGATCGACGAGCCCGGCGCTGGGGCGGGCCTCGGCACCGACGCACCCGGCGTCGCCAGGGGGGCCAAGGCGGCCAGGGTCGCTGCTCGCGTCGACGCCGCGCCGACCCCCGGCCGGAGCCATCAGGTGGCCATGGCCCTCGGCGTGCTCGTTGGTCACCCGGCTGCTGCCACGAGATCGCGCACGGTGCCGGAGTAGGCCGGATCGACATCGGGGATCCCGCCCATGACCGGGGCGTCACCGAACGAGTGGACCGCACCAGTGGTGGTCGCGATGAGGTAGCCGCCGCCCGAGAGCGTGGGCTCCATGCCGACGGCCGTGGCCGAGACCCCGATGCCGGGCAGGCTGCCCCGGTAGGTGGCGTTGCCGAACGCGAACAACCCGCCATCGGAGGCGATCATCCAGTAGCCACCGGCATCAGGGGACGACGCCATGCCCACGATGGGCTTGGCCAGCTTGATGTTGCCGGTGCTCCCGAAGAACTGGGCGTCGCCGAAGCTGAACACGCCGCCGTCGGACGCGACGAGCCAGTACCCGTTCCCGCTCGGCGTCGCTGCCATTCCAACGATCGGCTGGTTGAGGACCATGGCCCCGGTGCTGCCGAAGAACTGCGCGTCGCCGTACGAGAAGATCCCACCGTCGGACGCGACCATCCAATAGCCCTTGCCCGAAGGTGTGCGCTCCATGCCCACGATCGGTCGGTTCAGGCGGATGTTGCCGGTGCTACCGAAGAACCGCGCATCGCCGTACGAGAAGATCCCACCGTCGGACGCGACCATCCAGTAGCCGCCACCCGAGACCGTGCGCTCCATGCCCACCATGGGCTTGTTGAGCGCCAGGGTCGACGCCGAGCCGTAGGCGCCAGCGTTGCCGAACGTGTACACCGCACCCAAGGTGTCGGCGAGCCAGTACCCGCCGATCCCCCCCGACGGCGCCTGGTACACCCGGAACCAGTCGGACTTGAGCCCCAGCCGGCTGCGAACCTCGTTGCCCGTGGCGGTGACCTTGCCAGCGGTCCCTGAGATCACGACGGTCTGGGCCCGGCCACCGAAGTTGCCCAGGCCGTTGCGGACGGTGACGGTCAACCCGGTGAACGTGCCGATGGTGGGCCAGGCGTTCTCGATCGCGCTCGTGGCGATCGAGGTCTTCCACGTGTGGTTGGGGTTCGAGGCGATGGCGTCACCCTCGTCGGGGACCGCCGTGAACGTGCCCGGGACGGTGTGGCCACCGGTCGAGGACGAGAACTCGGTGCGGGCCACGCTGCCCGAACCCATGAGCCGGACGACGCCCACCGTGTCGAGGATGGCCTGGTCGCTCCGGGCATCCTCGAGACGGGTCATCGCTGCACCGGCCGTCGGGGCGAACCCGAACCCCAGGTACACCTGGCACGACGCCGTGTCGCAGGTCTTCACAGCCATGCCGGAATACGTGTAGCGGTTCTCGGCCCAGGCGTACGACCGGGCGGCGATGGCCTGGGCGCGCAGCGCGTTCATGCCCGCCCCCCCACCCTGGGATCCCCACGACGCCGGCGATTCCCGCGGCACGACGCCCCGGAGGTACTGGTCGAGCTTGAGTCGGTTGACGGTGCGTCCCAGGTTGAGGTTGGTGTCGGCGACGGCGAGGAGATCGCCCCGGTACCACCGCTGGGTCCCGCCCGGCTCGCAGGCCTGGATCATCGCATCGGGATCGTCGCTCTCCTCCGGCGTGTCGAAGACGACCGGTCCGGCGACGTTGGCGACCACGACCGTCCACGGCCCGGCACACGTCGGCGAGATCGACACCTCGAACTGGTTGGCGCCGAGATGCCGGGCCCGCCATGCGGTGGAGGCCACGCCCGGCGCGGCGGCCACGGCGACCGTTCCGGCCGTCTGGTACAGGAGGGTCTCGACGCCGTCGAAGTCGGTGAGCCGCACCGTGATCTCGCTGGCGGGATCGACGGCACCCGTGGTCGTACCGCCGTAGAACCAGTCGACGATCTGCTGCGACGACCAGCCGGCCAAGGCATATCCCAGCGAGCCGTACTGGCCGAGCCCTCGGCCGTGACCCCAGCCGTGACCTTCGATCGTCAACGTCGGTCCGACCGCGGCGATCGTCACCGGCTCGGGCGCGACCTGGGTCGCCAGCGTGTCGGCAGCGCCGCCGGGTTCTCCCGGCTCCTGGCTCTGGGCCCATCCGGGCGCGCTGGAGCCGCCCAGGAAGGCCAGGCTGAACACGGTGCCGGCCAGCAGCACTGAGACCCAGCGCCGGGCTCGACCCGTTCGAGCGTGGAGGAAATCGCGCATTCGAAGGGACGCGGGTGCCAGTGTGGCACGACCACGAGTGGCGACCACGGTAGCCCGGCGGGAGCGGCCTCCCGGCGCGGGCCCGGCTTGAAACCCAGCCTGGGCCGCGACCAGCTCGCCGGCCGAGAATTGGGGCAGCCCGGTTCCGAAGCGGGGTGGGTTGCTTCGGAACCGGGCTGGGATCGGTGCAACACCATTCCTACACCTTTGGGCGCTCGGATGAAACCCCTTGGGACACAAGTTGGGACAGGCTTTCCTGGTGCTTCACCGTCCCATAATCCAGCCACCGCGTTGAGCGAGCATTCGTCACGCTCAGCGCTCTGTCACCTGGGAGCTCGGGAACCTCGGGAACCTCGGGAAACCCCGGAACCGCGGGAACCGCGGGAACCGCGGGCGTCGGCGACGGTGCGCACGAAGGCGCCGTACCGGTCGACGATCGTCCCCCAGCCGAACTCGGCTTCCACATAGGCCCGCCCCCGCTCGGCCAGGTGGCGGCGGAGGTCGGCATCGGCGCTGAGGCGTTCGATGGCTGCCTCGAAGCTGGCGTACCCGGTGAACGCCAGCCCGCCACCCGAGCGGTCACAGTGCTCGACGGTGGCCTCGCAGCGGCCGTTGACGACGATCGGGACCCCGGCCATCCACGCCTCGATCACGACCAACGAGAACGCCTCGTAGGGCGACGGGTTGACGAGCACCTCGGCCCGCTCGAGCAGACCCCACTTGGCTCCCTCGCCGACCTCGCCGATGACGTGCACGTCGGGGTGGGGCTGCGGGCGGTTGACGACCGGTCCCACGTACACCAGCTGCAGCGGACCGGGATGGCGCTCCTTGTAGGCCGCGAACCATTGCGCGAGGCCACCCGCCCCCTTGCCGTCGTCGATCCGGCCCAGGCACAGGAGATACGGCCGATCGCCGACCCCGACGGCGGCGAGGTGCTCGGCGGCAGCACCGTGGTCGGCGTCGTGACGATCGACGCCCAGCCCGACGAGCACCTGACGCCGATGGGCGATCGGGAACAGGCGCTCGACGAGCCGCCGCTCGCCCCAAGTCTGGAACACGAACCCGTCGGCCGCGTCGAACACCGACCGGAACAGCGCCAGCCGGATGGGCGCCTCGTCGTGCGCCGCCGGGTGCATGATCGCCGCTGCCCGCCCCTGCTCGGCAACCATCGGGAGACCGGCAACCGTCGGGTGGTACAGGTAGGGGTAGAACGCCACGACGTCGGCGTCGCTGGCGCGAACGGCGTCGAGCAACCCTGGCGACACCGGGCCCTGCCGGTCGATCCACCTCCGCCCGTCGACCTCGGAGGTCATGGCCGGCCGGTTGAGGATCCGGCGGGAGAGCCGGTCGAAGCCCGGCGCGCGGCCCGAGGCCGACCGGAATCGGTGCACCGCGACACCGTTGATCTCCTCGGTCGCCTCGGGGTACTCGTTCGCCCAGGTCGTGGCCTCGAGCGCGCACGTGGTGAACACCTCGACCGGCCATCCCAGCATCGACGACACACGCTCGGCGATCATGCGCGCTCCGAGCTCGGCACCACCTCGCACCTCGATCCCGTATCGCGGCACGACCAACGCCAGCTTCCGCGGCGTCGAGCGCAGATCGGCGGTGGCCGCGGTCGCTGCGAGCACGGCGAGCGCGGTCGCTGGCCGCTCCGACTCGCTCAGGAGAGGCTCGGGATCGGGCTCGGCCCGCGCCGCAGGAGGGCTCACGACCCGATCACCGGACCCAACGCCTCGACCAGACGTTCGGTCGACGGCCCGATCGCCAGCTCGGCCACCCGCTGCCGGCCCGCCGCGACGAGCGACCGTCGCAGCGCCGGATCGTGCACGAGGCGATCGATCCCGGCGGCGAGCAGCGCCGGATCACACCGGTCGAGGCTGAGACCAGCCACGCCCAGGGTCTCGGGCACCGCGGCCGCGGCGACGGCGATCACCGGGAGGTCGTTGGCCATGGCTTCGAGCAAGGGCAGGCAGAACCCCTCGTGCTCGCTGCAGCACAGGAACACGTCAGCCGCTCGATACTGCGCAGTGAGCGCGGCGTCGGAGATGACACCGGTGAACATGACGGCGTCGGCGATCCCGAGCGAAGCGGCGAAGTCGCGCAGCGCCCGGAGGTAGCGGTCGGACGACGATCCCCCCACCAACGTGAGGCGGGCCAAGGGGTCGTAGGCCCGGCGATAGACCGCGAACGCCTTGATCACCTCGTGCTGGCGCTTGTTGGGGCTGATCCGGCCCACGAACAACACGTCGGCCCCGCCCCCGGCCTTGCGATCACGCAGCTCACCGAGCAGCGCCCGATCGAGCTCCCGGCCGAACTGATCGGGATCGAGGAGGATCGGCACCACCGCGGTCGCAGTGAAGCCGACCGCCCGCAGCTCCGACTGGTTGTACGACGAGTCGGCCATGGCCAACACCGCTTCGGAGGCGAAGACCGCGAGTTGTCGTCGGCCGAGCGCCAAGCCGTGCACGATGTCGTCGTTCCAGCCGAAGAAGAACCGCTCGGGCGTGATGTTGTGATAGTCGACGACCTTCCGGCCCGGCTGGTCGACCACGAAGTCGGCCAGCGTCGACCCGATCGCCATGTGGTAGACGAGAACGTCGCCAGTACCGGCTGGACGGGCTCGCGATCCGTACTCGCCGAACGGAACCACCTCGGTCGCCAGCCGCTCGTCGACGTGCTCGACGAAGATGTCGGACGGGTGCCCGCGCTCGCGCACGATGCGCCGAATCTGCAGCGCGTGTTGGCTGGTCGCGTCGCCCGGCGAGAGCTTGGGAAGGAACTGGTGGACGGGCGCCGGCACCGCCAGAGCGTAGGTCGCCGCCGGGTTCGGCCCCGAGAACCTCCGCAAGCGCGCTGTGGTGGCCGCAGCAGCCGCTCCGGGCTCTTCGCGTCTGAGCGGCGTGTGAGCGGGTAGGGGATCCACCGGTCGCGGTGCAGGGGCTCGAAGAGTCGGCGTCCCTTCACCGATGGAACTCGCCCTCCTTCGGATCTGCGCCTCTGTTGAGTCAGTCCCCCGCTACCTCGTTCCGTCACCCCCGTCACGATGTGGCGATGGTTGGCTTCGGTCATGGCCAGAGGCTCGGATTCAATCTATTTATGGTCGGAGAGGGCTCATAACTGTCGTACCCCCCTGGTATCATGTCGGTCAATGGACGGGACGCGTTTTGCTGATATCGAACCGGAGGAGTTGGCCGACACGCTCGGCGAGTTACGAGCGTTGATGACCGCGGTTCATGCCGAGTTGATCGACGTGATCGCCGCGTTCGACGAGTCCCAGTGCTATCGGCTCGACGGGATGCCCGACACCGCCACCTGGCTCGCGGCCCGGTCGAACCTGTCGTTGCCCACCGCACGACGTGAAGTCGACATCGCGACCCGGGCCCCGGCGATCCCGGCCCTGATGCAGGCCTGGCGTGAGGGTCGGCTGTCGTGGGACCAGCTCCTGGTCCTCGCCCCCGTCGCAACCGCCGAGACCGACACTGACGGTGATCTCGATGCTGAGTTGGCTGAGAAGGCTCCCGGCTGGTCGTATCACTCCACGGTCGTCAAAGGCCGGGCGTTACGTCCGGTCAGTCCGAAGGATGCGCTCGCCCAACATCAGGAACGATTCGTGCAGCTCACCCGCCGACGCGACTCGACAGTCCGGATCCGGGGACAACTCTCCGGAGAACAGGCTGTCATCGTCGAAGAAACCTTGAACCGCCTGGCCGACAAGCTTCCCGAAGAAGGCCGTCTCGAACAAGGCGAGCCGGTCCGGCGTGGCGCCCGCATGGCCGACGCGCTGGTGACCATGTGCGAAGCCCACCCCGAGATCCTGGCCCAGAACCCGGCCCGGCCCCTCGTTGTCATCCACATCGGCGCCGAACGCCTCGCCGACGACCCGGCCCCAGCCTCGAGCGGCGCCACCCCCAGTGGACCCGACGTCGACCGCGCTGCCGACGGCCCGGATGCCCAGCCCGGTGACCCGGGAACCCCGGGACCTCCGCCAGATCCGCCAGACCCGCCAGATCCGGCAGCTTCAGTCGGCCCGGGTGGCCCAGGCGGCAGGGGTCCGGTCACGATCGGCAACGGGTGGGCGATCGCGGGGGAGACCGCACGACGGCTGGCGTGCGACTGCCGCTGGCAGATCGTCGCCCACGACACCACCGGACACACCATCGGCGTCAGCCGCGAATCACGGCGCATCCCATCCTGGCTCGCCCGAGTCGTCACCCAACGCGACCAACACCGGTGCCGATGGCCCAAATGCGACCGGACCGTCTGGCTCGAACACCACCACATCACCCATTGGGCCAATGGCGGCCCCACCGACGAAAACAACCTTCTCACCATGTGCTGGCATCATCATCACATGCTCCACGAAGGCCAATGGAACATGACTATCGACGAAACAACCCGCGAGACCACACTCATCAAACCCGACGGACAGCCCTACGAGCCACCATCTGAACCGATGTCGCTCTCCGAACCAACCCGGAAATGGCTGGCCCAACTCATGAGCCCACCACCACACTCCGAAGCAGCCTGACAGAGGCCAGATGATCCGCTCTATCGGGCTCGACGGCTGGTGACGAAAGCCCATGAACGGCTCGACGACAAGGGAGACACGAAGCTCCGCGGTCTCCTCGATGCCGGCAACCCCAAGAGCGAGCTCCGCATGGGCT
>VFJJ01000003.1 GCA_009886115.1 Actinomycetota bacterium | reverse complement strand
GCGGCATCTTCGCCTACGGCGACGCGGTGTTCCAAGGCTCCACCGGCAACATCCGCCTCAACCAACCCATCGTCGGCATGGCCCCCACCCCCACAGGCAACGGCTACTGGCTCGTCGCCACCGACGGCGGCTTGTTCAGCTACGGCGACGCCCGCTTCTTCGGGTCGCTCCCGTTCAGCCTGGTTCCGTTGAAGCTCACGACCGTCGCCACGCTGGCGGCTCCGACGGCCATGGCCGTTCGCCCCGGCGACACCACCCTCTACGTGGCCGAGAAGGCGGGGCGGGTGCGAGCCGTCCGCAACGGCGCGGTCGATGCGACCCCGGTGCTCGATCTCATCGGGCGGGTCTCCACCGGGGGCGAGCAGGGTCTGCTCGGGCTGGCCTTCCTCGGCGGCAAGCTGTACGTGCACTACACCGACACCTCGGGCGACACGCGGCTCGTCGAGTACGCCCTCGACGCCAACGTGCGAGCGGTCACGAGCAGCGCCCGAGAGCTGCTCTTCGTCGACCAGCCGTTCGCCAACCACAATGGCGGACAGCTCACCGCCGGACCGGACGGTCTGCTCTACCTGGCCTTGGGTGACGGCGGCAGCGGCGGGGATCCCCAAGGCAACGCGCAGAACCTCGGCACCCTGCTGGGCAAGATCCTCCGCATCAACCCCACACCGGTCGGTGCGGCGGCCTACACCGTGCCGCCCGACAACCCGTTCGTGGCAACGGCCGGGGCCCGGGGCGAGATCTGGGCGTACGGCCTGCGCAACCCGTGGCGCTTCTCGTTCGATCCGAGCGGCAACCTCTGGATCGGCGACGTCGGCCAGAACCAACGCGAGGAGATCGACCTGCTCGCCTCGCCCGGCGCTGGAGCGCCCGGCGGCAAAGGCGCCAACCTGGGCTGGAACCGCCTCGAGGGCACTCGCCCGTTCACCGGCACCGCTCCCGCCAACGCCGTGGCCCCCATCCACGAGTACGCCAACCCCGCCGAGGGCTGCTCGGTCACCGGCGGCTACGTCGTCTCGAGCGCCCGGGTACCGGCGATCCAGGGGCTCTACGTGTGGGCCGACTTCTGCCGATCCCGGCTCCAGGCGCTGCGGGTCATCCAGGGCCAGCTCTTCCAGGTGCTCGACCTCGGCGTCGCCGGGAGCCAGATCTCGTCGTTCGGCCTCGACAACGCCGGCGACCTGTACGTGCTCTCGCTCAGCGGGACCTTGTCGCGCCTCGACGCTGTGTAGCCCGCCCTTCCCCAAATGTGCGCGGAAATGCTCACGGAGTGCGCGTTTCCGCGCAAATTTGGAGGGGGTTGGGGGTGCAGCCCGGTTCACTCCGAAAGTGACGGCCGCCTCGGGCCGACAAGAGGCTCGAACGGCACCGGACACATCGGACGGACGGGCCGATCGAACAGGGCTGACCACGGATAGCGGTCAAGAATAACCACTCAGAGTGTCGACTCTTACTCCGGCTTCACGGAAGGCCGGAAGGGAGTGCGGACACGGATGGTCCGATCCACGGGAACCCTGCAGTGGCGCAGGGCCCGCGATCTCACGATCGTGCTGGCCCTATGCACCACCGCGGTGGTCGCGACGACCAACACCTCACGAGCCGGCGCCACGAGCGCCCCCGGGCCGCAGGACGCGGCCGCCGCTTCCGCACCGGCAGCCGGCATGGCCGCCACCCCGACGGGCCAGGGCTACTGGATCGCCCGCACCGACGGCACGGTGTCGGCGCATGGCGATGCACTCGACCATGGTTCGATGGGCGGGGCCGTCCTCAGCCAGCCCCTCGTGGGCATCGCGTCGAGTGCCTCGGGCAAGGGCTACTGGCTCGTCGCTCGCGACGGTGGCATCTTCAGCTACGGCGATGCCCGCTTCTTCGGCAGCACCGGCGATATCCGCCTCAACCAGCCCATCGTGGGGATGGCCGCCACGCCCTCGGGCAACGGGTACTGGATGGTCGCTCGCGACGGCGGCATCTTTGCGTTCGGTGACGCCCGCTTCTTCGGTAGCACCGGCGATATCCGCCTCAACCAGCCCATCCTGGCCATGACAGCATCCCCGACGGGTGCGGGATACCGCCTCATCGCCGCCGACGGCGGGATCTTCAGCTACGGAGACGCTACGTTCCACGGCTCGACGGGCGGCAGTCCCTTGCCGGCTCCGATCGTGGGCGCGGCCCCCACCGTCACCGGCGCCGGGTACTGGCTGCTCGGCGGCGACGGATCGGTCTACAACTTCGGGAACGCTCCGTACCTCGGCGGTACGGCAGGAACCGGCACGGGTGCCATCGGCATCATCCGGACGACGGCCGGGTACTGGGTCGTCGCCGCCGACGGCACCGTGGTCCAGTTTCCTGCGCAGGGATCGGTCCCCGGCGCTTCGGGCAGCCCGACGCCGGCGCTTCCGGGGGCGGCGGGAACCGTGATCGCCCCGGTGGCGCAGCCCGGCACGCCTTCGGGCGGGATCTACAACTACATGCGCCTCAACGACGATGCCTCGCCGGCCCGGTACAACCCTTGCCAGGAGATCCACATCACCACCAACCTGGCTTCGGCCCCGGCCACGGCCCGCCAGGACGTGATGGGCGCGTTGACCCGGGTGGCCAACGCCACCGGCATCACGTTCGTCTACGACGGCGACACTGCGGAGCGACCGTCGAAGGCCAGACCGCTCTACGACAACGCCCGCTACGGCGATCGCTGGGTTCCCATCCTCATCGCCTGGGTGCGGCCGGGCGAGACCGACCAGAACCTGACCGGCGGCATTCTCGGCCTCGGCGGATCGACCGCGGTCAAGGAGCAGGGCCGCTGGGTCTACGTCACCGGCCAGGTCACGTTGAACGCCGACTACAACGCGAGCTTCGGAGCGGGTTTCGGGACGGGCTACACCTGGGGCGAGGTGCTCATCCACGAGATCACCCACGTGATGGGGCTCCACCACGCCGACGACGTGAAGGAGATCATGTACCCGACGGCCACGGCGAACGCGGCCGAGTTCGGCCCCGGCGACCGCACCGGTCTCTACAACCTGGGCCGGCCCGCGGGATGTCTGGCCCAGCCCGACCCGTGGTGGCTTCGGACCGCCGGCGGCGGGTTCACCACGGCGGCCGCTCCGCCCGAGACCGGTTCCGACGAGGCCGAGGGCGGCATCTGGAACGCGACCGCTACGCCCCCGGTCGTCACCGCCGCAACTGGCAGCGCCACTGCCAGCGTCTCCGGCTTCCCCGGCGCCTCGGGCTTCGCCGTCGCCTGCGCGGTCTGAGCTTCCCCGGCCGTCTGCCACGCGCACCGTTGTTCTTCGTCGAACGTGGCGCGAGAGCGTCGCCCGGTCTGGCACGATAGAGGCGATGCCGATGCGGACCGATTGCCAGCACTACGAATCGCGCTCGTATCCCTCGGGCGACACCGTGCGCAAGTGCAACCTCGACCTCGCGCCCGAGGCCCCGTGGCGTTGCCCCGAGGCCTGCCCCGGCTACAAGCGTCGCCTCGTCGACATCGGCTGGACCTATGGCTCTTTGGCGCCGATCCCTCCCATCGAGGAGCCGCCCGGGCTCGACAACGGCGCCGCCGCGCTCCTCGACGAGGCCGAGGACATCATCAACGCCATCGGTCCGCAGGTCGTCGCCGAGTTCGAGGAAGAACAGCGCCGCCGCCAGGGCGGACGCTTCAAGCGCCTCTTCGGTCACAAGAAGGACAAGCCCTAGCGTGCCAGGGCTTCGCCCAGCCGACGAGCCGGTGCCAGAGGCCCCTTCACCGGCCAGGGCCCGAACGAGTCCTCGCCAGCCGCTTCGCCGACCCTCGCCAGCCGTGAAGGCGTCGGCGGCAGGCGCCGCCGCTACTCGCCGGTGAAGCGGGGTTCGCGCTTGTCGATGAACGCGCTCAGCGCCTCGCTGAGGTCGTGCGAGTCGAGGAAGGCTGCGTTCCACACGGCCACGTAGTCGAGTCCCTCGGCCACCGCGCGTCCCTCGCCGGCGCGTAGCACCGCTCGAGCGCCCTTCACCGCGAGCGGTGAGTTGGCCGCGATCTCGGCGGCCATCGCGCCGGCCGCGGCCACGACGGCGTCGTGATCGGGGAACACGTCGTTGACCAGCCCGATGCGCAACGCCCGCTCGGCGGTGATGTCGCGCCCGGTGTAGACGAGCTCGGCCACGTGACCGGGGGCCAGCACCCGGGGCAGGCGTTGCAGCGTGCCGACGTCGGCCACCATGGCGATGCGGGTCTCGCGCACCGAGAACACGGCGTCGGCTGCAGCCAGGCGAACGTCGCATGCGGTGATGAGGTCGATCCCGCCCCCGAGGCAGTACCCCTGGACGGCTGCGATCACCGGGACCGGGAGCTCGGCCACCGCGGTGATCGAGCCCTGGAGGCGCTTGATCGTCCGGTAGCTGAGCGAACGCCGCTTGGCGCCCGAGACGTCCCCCGCGATCACGACGGCCCCAGGCATGGTCTTCAGGTCGAGGCCGGCGGTGAACACCGGGCCCCGGGCTGCGAGCACCACGGCGCGCACGCGGTCGTCGTCGGCCAGGTCGGCCAGATGCGCGCACGCTCGGGGCAGGTCGTCCCAGAACGCGGGGCCCATGGCGTTGCGCCGCTGCGGATTGTCGAGCCAGAGCGTCGCGACGTGCCCGTCGAGCTCGATCGAGAGAACCTCGGAGGTGAACGCGGCATCGCCCATGAACACCGAGGCTAGAGGCCTCGACCGCGTTGGGCTCCTACACTGCTCGTCGCTGCCGCCGTCGTCACCGAGTCGAGGAGCGCCCATGGCTGGATACGTGGCCCCGAAGCTGCCCGAGTTCGCCACCGTCGACGAGGAGCGGCTTCACCGCAAGCAGCGCTTGGCCGCGGCGTTCCGCCTGTTCGGACGACTCGGGTTCGGCGAGGGCGTCGCCGGTCACATCACCGCACGCGACCCCGAGCTCACCGATCACTTCTGGGTGAATCCGTTCGGCCAGAACTTCCGCCACATCTCGGTCTCCGATCTCCTGCTCGTGAGCCACAGCGGCGAGATCGTGCACGGCTCGAACGGCGTGAACCAGGCGGCGTTCGCGATCCACTCGCAGATCCACATGGCTCGCCCCGATGTCATCGCCGCGGCCCACTCGCACTCGCTCAGCGGGAAAGCCTTCTCCGCCTTGGGAAAGCTGCTCGACCCGATCACCCAGGACGCCTGTGCGTTCTACGACGACCACGTGGTCTTCGACGACTACACCGGTGTCGTGTTCGACGTCGAGGAGGGCAAGCGCATCGCCCACGCCCTCGGCGAGTCGAAGGCGGCGATCCTGCGCAACCACGGGTTGTTGACGGTCGGGCGCTCGGTCGACGAGGCCGCCTGGTGGTTCATCTCGATGGACCGGAGCTGTGAGGCACAACTCCTCGCCGATGCCGCCGGTACCACGGTGAAGATCGACCCCGAGATGGCCCGCACGACCAGCAGCCAGGTCGGCAGCCCCCTCGCCGGATGGTTCTCGTTCCAACCCCTGCACGACTGGATCCTGCGCGAGGAACCCGACCTCCTCGACTGACCGACGTCCGCCGCGTCCTCCAGCAGCGCGGCCTACAGGAGGGCGTTCGCCAGCACCTCGAGGTGGTCGAGGTCGGCCATGTCGAGGATCTGGAGGTACAGACGCGTGACGCCGAGCTCGGCGAACACGCCGACCCGATCGAGGCACTCCTGCGGCGTCCCGGCGATGCCGTTGCGTCGGAGTTCGTCGGGCTCTCGCGAGATGGCCGCCGCCCGTCGTCCCAGCTCGGCCTCGTCGGCGCCACAACACGCCACCAACGCCACGCTGTAGACGAGCGAGTCGGGGTCGCGCCCGATGGCGTCGCAGGCCCCTCGCACCCGGGCGAAGGTGGGCTCCACCTCGGCCGCGACAGGGAAGGGGACGTTGAACTCGGTGGCGTAGCGAGCAGCCAGCGCCGGGGTGCGTCGCAAGCCCTTGCCGCCGACGACGATCGGCGGATGCGGCTGCTGGACGGGGCGGGGCAGGCACGGCGAGTCGACGACGGGCCAGCGCTGGCCTGCGTGGCTGAACCGGTCGCCTGCGGGTGTGGTCCACATCCCGTGGATGATCGCCAGCTGCTCCTCGAGCCAGTCGAAGCGCTGAGCCGTGCCTGGGAAGGGGATGCCGTACGCGGCGTGCTCCTCGGCGAACCAGCCGGCGCCGAGGCCGAGCTCGACCCGTCCCCCGCTCATCTCGTCGACCTGCGCGACGGTGATCGCCAGCGGGCCCGGATGGCGGAACGTCGCGCTCGACAGCAACGTGCCGAGCCGGATGGTCGAGGTCTCACGGGCCAGGCCGGCCAGCGTGGCCCAGGCGTCGGTGGGGCCGGGCAACGCCGATCCCCCGCCCATGCGCAGATAGTGATCCGACCGGAAGAACGCCGAGAAGCCCAGCCGTTCGGCAGCCAGCGCGACAGCCAACTGGTCGCCGTACGAGGCCCCCTGCTGCGGTTCGACGAAGATGCGGACGTCCATGGAATCCACCGTTCCGAGCCGCTTCCGGCTGCCTCCGTGCGTCGGTCCGGGCCGGACCACCCGCACTCTCTCCCCCTGCCTACCCCTCCGGTGGGTCGCTCGCTCGCATCGCGGCCACCAGGCGCCGCATCGATCGCAACCATCGCTCGGGGTCGGTTGCCCGTCTCACGGTGTACTCGGCGACGCCGGGATGGGGCAGGATCAGGAACCGGTCGCTGCGGAGCCCATCGATGACGGCATCGGCCACAGCGTCGGCCTCGATCATCTCCGAGCGGAGCCAATCGGCCGCCGCGCCTTCGAGATCCATCAGCAGATCGGTCCGGACGCCTTGGGGACACAGGCACGACACCCCGATCCCGCGATCGCCGTAGGTGACCGACAGCCATTCGGCGAAGGCCACGGCGGCATGTTTGGTCACCGAGTACGGCGCGTCGCCCGGCGCCATGAGCAGCCCGGCCGCCGATGCCGTGTGCAGCAGATGCCCCCGTCCCCGCGCGAGCATCGACGGGAGCACCGCCCGGACCGAGTACAGGTGGGCCATCAGGTGCACGTCCCACATCCGCTGCCAGACGGCATCGGGGGTCTCGATGTCGCCACCACCTGCGATGCCGGCGTTGGCGCAGAACAGGTCGATCGGCCCGTCGGTGGCGAGCACCTCCTCGACGAGCGAGCGGACGGCCGCCTCGTCGGTCACGTCACAGCCCGCGCCCCGTGCACCCGGGCCGATCGCCCGGGCGGCTCCCGCCGCGGCCTCGGCGTCGAGATCGCACACCACCACCGAGCGAGCTCCCGCTCCGACGAGGCGAGCCGCCATCGCCGCCCCGATGCCTCGAGCTCCTCCGGTCACCACGCACACCGTGTCCCGTAGCTCCACCGCCTGACGCTAACGGGCTCGTGCACCGGCTCGCTCGATCGACGGCTGGTCGGCGACGAGGTCCCGGCGCTGGGCGCCAGGAGCGGGAAGGCTCGATGGACCAGCGCGGTCCGGGGCCCGAGCGGTCCGGGGCCCGAGCGGTCCGGGGCCCGAGCGGTCCCGGGCGGTCCCGGGCTCGGCCAAGGGCTAGGCCCGGATGTCGGCACCGACCCCGAGCGGGACTCGAGCGCCGATCACCCAGGGCACGCTCTGGAGATGACCGGTGAGCGCGGCACGGGCGTTGAGCAGTGAGTCGAGACGCTCGCCGCTCATGGTCCCCAGATCGGGACGCTCCGATTTCACGATGTCGCGGAACCGTCGGTCGACCTCGTCCCGGCTCAGGATGCCGGTGACCCCGAGCGTCTCCGCTGCTCGGCGAAGACCGGGATCGGCGACGGCGTCGACGCTGCTGGTCCAACCCCGACCCGGACGAGCCCGACCGTCCGATGCGACACCGGGGCGGGAACCCGCGGTGATCTGCGCATCGAACGTCGAGCGGGCGAAGGCCACGAACGAGCGGGCGTCGGCCTCGTCGTTGCTCGGGCGCCAGCCACCACGCTCGTGAGCGCCCTCTCGGGAGCCCAGATCGCTCTCGACCGAACGACGCGAACGCCGATCGAGATCGAGATCGAGGTCAGGTGCGAGGCGGTCGAGGTCGATGTCGACGCGCCCCACCGATCCGGTCGGCCATCCGGGGGCCTGCAGGAACGAATTGGCGGTGACGCTCTGGATGTCCACCCAGATGTCCGTTCGACGGCATGACGTGGATCCCGACCTCGGGCACCCTGTCGGCCGCCCTCGGGACTGCTTGAGGGATCGTGCGGGATCTCCGCGGAAGATGCCAGCGACGCAGCAACGATCGTCCGCTTTGGGCACGCTCGTCCCGCGACCGGAGGGCTGAACCGGGCCCGGTCTGCTGAACCGCTCAGGCGACTCCGCCGATGAGCCGAGGATCACTCCTCGATGAAGATGCACTCCCCGGGGCACTCCTCGGCCGACTCGACGACTGCGTCGAGCTGGCTGTCGGG
>VFJJ01000154.1 GCA_009886115.1 Actinomycetota bacterium | reverse complement strand
TATGAGAGGCCACCGGTGGGTCAGATGTCGAGGAGGAAGCGCAGCGATCGCGAGATCTCGAACATCGCCTCGACCGGGGCATTGCCGAGGCGTGCGACGAGCCGTTCGTCGGAGACGGACTTGATGTCCTCACACTTCGCGTAGCTGATCTCGTCAAGACCTGACGACGCTGCGTCGAGCTCGACGTGCGACGGCAGGCCACGGTGGGTCGTGGTACACGGGACGACGATCAGGACGTGGGCAGCGGGGGCCGGGGGCGTCCAGGTCACGATGCCGGCTGGGGCCACTCGCGGATCGAGCGCTTGAGCTCGCAGAAGCCGGCGGTGCGGGCCAGGAGCACGACGGCGTCCCAGAGCTCCGCAGCGGCAGTGCCGCGGGGGACGCGGCTGATGACGGGGCCGAAGAACGAGGCCTCCGTGTCGGTGCCGGGGTCGAAGGTGAGCACGGGCGTGCCGACCTCGCGCCCGGCCCGGCTCAACGCGGATTCCGACTCGGCCCGGATCACCTCGTCGAGCGCCACCGACGACGCGGCGTCGGCCAACGTCGTCGGGAGCCCGGCCGCACCGAGTGCTTCCTCGAAGAGCGTGCGGTCCTGGGCCCGGGCCGCGGTGTAGCGCGAGTCGATGTGGACCCGGGTGCCGAGCTCGGTGTAGAGCCGTCCGGCGGCGTCGTCGCCTTCGAGCGAGCGCGCGGCGATCACCATGCGCAGCATGGCCAAGCCGGCTGCGTGGAGCTCCGGGTATCCCTCGGGGAACTCGGTCGCGTAGTCGCGGCCCTCGTTGATCATCAGCAGCGAGATGGCCTTCCAGCGCACCTCCAGCCGACGGACCGTCGCCACCTCCAGTACCCAGCGACTCGTGACCCACGCCCACGGGCAGATGGGGTCGATGTGGAGCTCGACGATGCTCACGTGGTGGCGAACGGCGACGCGGGCGGCGTGGATGTCGGATCGAGAAGCCGCAGCAGCTCGGGGTACATCTGGCTCTTGAGCTGCGCGTAGATGGGCCGGGGCTTCGTCGCCAGCGACGCTGCCTTGGCGATCGCAACACTCAGCAGCTCGTCCTCCGACGCCACGGCATCGACGGCGCCGTACCGCAGCGCGTCGGGCCCGCCGAGACGTACGCCGGTGAGCACCAGGTCGCGCAACGCAAGGGGCGAGAGCTTGGTGCGCAGCACGCCCATGAACTCGGCCCACAACGGCAGTCCGAGCTCGATCTCGGGCACGCAGAAGAAACCCCGGTCTTCGCGCATGATCCGGTAGTCGTGGCAGAGCGAGAAGAACGCGGCACCGGCGAAGCAATGGCCGTTGATCGCCGCCACCGACGGCACCCCTGAGGCCAGCACCCGCCCGATCGTCTTGTAGAAGCCGGTGAGGAACACGCCGAAGCCCCCCTGGGGTAGCTCTCGGAGCCGATCGAGATCGAGCCCGTTCGAATAGAACTTCCCCGTCCCCGTGGTGACGAGCGCCGTCGGGCCCGTGGATGCCTCCACCTCGTCGAGCGCGGCGTTGATCTCGGCGACGGTCTCGTTGTTGAAGCGGTTGTCGCCGGCGATCATCGTCATCACGAAGACGTCGCCCTCGCGGGTCAGCTCCAGGAAACCCATGGGATTGCTCGCTCTCGTCTCGTTCTGTGTGCAGAAATCGTCGCCACGCGACGATTTCTGCACAAATTTGGGAGGGGGTGGGGTGGGCGGGTCAGCCGAACTCAGGTCACGTAGCCGGCTCGGCGTCCGACGGCGAGAGCCTCGATGGCCTGGGTGCGTCGGATCACGTCACGCAGCTCGGCGGCGAACTCCCGGCGGCGCTCTGCGGTCTGCGGACCGGCGCCGAGCAGGTTGCGATGGCGGGCCAGCTTGAGGGCCGACTCGAAGAGCACCTTCGACGCCGACTCGGTGCTCGTCACCAAGCCCCGCAAGGCGTACTGCGTGCCCAACCCGAGGCACTCGGCGAGAAACGCCTTCTCGTCGACGGGCGCGCCGGGCTCGGCGATCGCCGTGTCGTCGTGACCGACGAGCGCGTCGGCGACGACCTGGTACGCCTCGAGGAACGGGCGCAGCACCCGATGCGCGGTGAACGGGTGGAAGCTCTCGACGATCGTGTGGAGATCGGCACCCCCGGATTCGAGGCGCTTCTGCCACGAGGGCTCGTGGCGTGCGACCTCGGCGGCGACCTCGGCCCGGAACTCGTCCTTCTCGGGGAAGAAGAACTCGAACTTGAGGAGGTCGCGCAGCTCCATCACCTCGTCCCAGAACGCCGGCGTGAGGTCGATCGCCGATGTGAGTTGTTCGGGGAAGGAATCGACGGGCACGTCATCGACCCGCAACAGGGCCAGCTCGGCGATCGCCGACTCGAGGAAGAAGTGGGCGATGGTGTTGCGGTAGTACGCCGCGGCGAGCTGCTGATCGGGACCGACCTGGTACACCGGCTCGGGCCCGGCAGCAAAGCTGGTGACGACGTCCTGGCGGATCAGCGCGTCGAGGACCTGCTTGACCGCGTCGTCGGTGTCGAGACGGAGATCGTCGGTGATGGGGAGCTCGCGGTCGGTCACGTAGCGCACGAAGTTGCGGACCTGCCTGACGATCTCCTCCAACGTGAGGGCCCGGGTGCCGGTACCCAGGATGGCCAGCGTCACGAGCGACGTCGGCGTGATCGGTGTCACCCGGTTGATGCGTACCGCAACCTGGAACGCCAGCTTCTGCAGGTCGAGGGTGGGCTCGTCGGCGGGGACCGTGAAGTCGGACGGGTCGGCCACCGGGGGCGGTCCGAGGACATCGCGAAGTGAGATGGGCTCGCCGAAGTTGACGTGCACGTGCCCGTAGCGGCGCCGCAACGAGCGCAGGTAGTTGACCAGGAAACCGAAGCCCTCCTTGGTCTTCTGGGCGCCGTGGGCCTCGGCGGCGTAGGAGCCCACCTCGTAGAGCTGGTCGTAGGCGATGGCCACCGGCTGGAAGATGATGTCGTCGGTCCGGCCCAGCCGGTATGCGTCGACCACGTACGTGAGCAGGCCCAGCTTGGGCGGCAGGAGCTTCCCGCTGCGCGACCGACCGCCTTCGAGGTACCACTCGAGGTTGAAGCGCTTCTCGACCAGATAGCCGATGTACTCGCGGATCACGAACTTGTAGACGGGGTCGTCCTTGAACGAGCGCCGGATGAAGAACGCGCCGGCCCGGCGGTACAGCGGCCCGATGGGCCAGAAGTTGATGTTTCGTCCGGCTGCGGTGTGCGCCGGGGGGAGGCCCTGCTGGTGGAGGATCCAGCGCATCACGACCGGGTCGAGGTACGACTTGTGCGACGGCAGGAACACGACGGGGTAGCGCTCCATGAGCGCTCGCACCTCGTCGAAGCGTTGACGGTCGTAGTGGATCGACTCGTCGTAGGCCTGTGTGTACATCCACCGGGCGAAGTCGGCGCTGAGGTCGATCATGTAGCGGCTGTGCCCGGCGGCCATCTCCTGCAGGTCGGCCGAAGCTTCTTTGGCCACGTCCCCGAGCGGTCGCCCCGCTTCGTGGGCCAGCGTGCGCAGACCAGACTGGAAGTCGGCTCGCGACAGGATCTCGTCGACGACCAGGCTCGGCACCTTGTACCGGGCGCCGAGCGCCTGCCATTCCGCCCGTTCCAGGGCCAGGCCGGCCTGGCGGGCGACGAACGCAGCGAACAACTCGTCGTTGCACACGTCGTCGGTGTGATGGCGCTGCCGGAATCGCTCCCGCAAGGTCTCGGCTCGAGCGGGTTCGCCGGCGATAACGGGGCACCGCTCGGTACCCGAGCCCGCCAGCATCCGCTGCCGCAAGGATCCCGGCGATCGGGGATCACCGAAGGTGACGAGGTCGGTGAGGCGGGCGACCCGCTCTCCGTCACGCTCGGGTGGCAGCCACACGATCCGCAGCGGCACGAGCAGCGGGTCGTCGCCGACCGCGAGTCGTCGCACGAGCTTGGCGTCGACCGCATCGGCCTTGCGGTCGTGGGGATCGGGGACGGGGATCTGCTCGAAGTCGGCCAGCGCCACGCCGGCCGGTCGGTTGCGCGCGATCCAGGCGTCGATCAGCCGCTGTTCCACGCTCGTGGCCGCGACCGTGAGGAAGACGTGCTTGGCTCCTCGAGCGTCGTGGCCGCTGGGCCACCGGGCGATCGGGTCGTCGTCGCCGCCTCCGCCGATCCGCCGCCGCGACGTGACGCGCGACCGGAATGCCGCCGTCCGTTGAGCGAGCGTCGGCCGTGCCGGCTCGCTCGCACCAGGCTCGCTCGCACCAGGCTCGCTCGACGGGTCGGCGTCGGAATCGGGTGCGGGGTCGCTCGACGGGTCGGGGTCGGAATCGGGCGCGGCGTCGGAATCGGGCGCGGCGCCGGGCATCGAGAGGTCACCGGGGTCGTCGATCATCGGGCGGGGCTTGTTCGTCCTCGGGCGGTGCCGGCCCGCCGGCGCGCATCGGGCCAGCGGGCGATGGTGTCGACGTACATCGTGTGGACCTCGGTGATCCGCTCGTCGAGATCGTCGAGCGTCCAGTCGTCGACGTCGATCGGGGCCCTGACGACCACGTCGACGGTGCCGGGCCTGATCGTCGACGCTCCCCGCGCGAGCACGTCACCGGCATTGCGGATCACGATGGGCACCACGGGAACCCCGGCCTCCATCGCCATGCGGAAGGCCCCCTTCTTGAACGGCTGCACCTTGGGTGTCGGCGAGCGGGTGCCTTCGGGCGCGATCGCGACCGAGAGGCCCGACTCGAGCTTGCCCACGACCTCGTGCAGCGCAGCCACGGACTGGACCCGGTCGGAGCGGTCGATGAACGCCACACCGCCGATCCGGAAGATCGGACCCACGACGGGATTGTTCCGCAACTCCTTCTTGGCCACCCCGGTGAGGTCGCGACGGATGAGCTTCACGAGGATGAGCAGGTCGACGTAGCTCTGGTGGTTGAAGATGAACACGGCCGGGCGTTGCTCCCACAGATGCTCCTCGCCCTGGACCCGCAAGGTGATCCCGGCCAAGGCCGCGCCGAGATCACCCCAGGTGCTCATGGCCAGGTTGACGAACGACTGCCAGCTGCCGCTCATCAGGGCGGGCGGCAGCGCCAGCGCGATCGACGGCGCTGCGCTCGTGAGGAGGAGGCCGGTCCGCACCCGGTCGCCGAGCGACGGGCGCCCGCGGCTCGTGAAGCGCAGGACGGGCCATCCCCGTTCCTCGGCCTCGTCGGCCAGGGCGCTCTGCGGGTTCACGGCCCGCGGACGGCCGACCAGCTCGAGGAGCGGGACGTCCTCGGGGCCGTCGCTGTAGAACCAGGCGTTGGCCAGGTCGCACCGACGCTCGCGTGCGAAGGCCAGTGCCGCCTCGGCTTTTCCGGCGTTCCACCGGTTGTGGACCACCTCACCGGTGAACCGGCCGTCGACGACCTCCAGCTCGGTGCACAGCACGTGCTCGACACCCAGGTCGGCTGCGACCGGGGCCACCTGGTAGCGGGTCGCCGACGAGCAGATCACCACGGTGTGGCCGCGACGTCGATGGGCCTCCACGAGGGCGCGCCCCTCGGCGTAGATCCTGCCGCCGATGTGGTCACTGAAGAGTCGCTGGCCCGTGGCGGTGAACTCGTCCTCCGAGTGTCCGGCCATGGCTTCGGTGACCACGGCGAGGAGGTCGGCGAACGAGGCCCTCCCGAGCTGGAACTCGGCGGCGACCCGAAGGCCCCGAGCGAGCAGGAGCGGAGAGACGCGGCGGTGACGCAGCTCGTCCTGCAGGAACACCACCGCCGAGTACCCGTTGATCAGCGTCCCGTCGAGATCGAAGAACGCGATCTGGCGCACGCCCCGGCGCGACGCAGCGATCTCGAGCAGCTCGGCTTCGACGCCGTCGGGCGTCGGGCTCGGGGTCGATACGGCACTGGTCATCGGTCTCCAAGTTGCATGGTCATGCGGCGTTCACCGTCGCACTGAGGGGCTCCGAGGCGCTCGTAGACTCGTCGTGTGACGGCCGACGTGCGATACGCGGTGAGCGAGCATCTGCGTGCCACGGTACCCTCGGCCCGCCTCGCTGCGCTGAGTGTGTTCGCCGAGATGTCGTTGCGGCGCATCCCTGACGAGCAACTGGCGAGCGCTGACCCGTCGGTCGTGGCCGAGCAGCTCGTCGACGCGTTCGCCTTCGTCGACGCCCGGGGCTCGCAGCCACTCGGGGTGAGGGCGTTCGTCCCGCCGAGGGCCCTCGATGGTCGGAGCCAACCGGGCACCACGGTCGAGGTCAACGCGCCCGACGGGCCGTACCTGCTCGCGACGGTGACCGAGGAGATCAAGGGTCGCGGCTTGGGGATCGTGCGCACGCTGCATCCCGTCCTCGGGGTCGAGCGCGACGACACCGGTGCCGTCTCGGCGATCGTGCCTGCCCGAAACGCGCCACGCCGGGAGTCGTTCCTCCACTTCCAGCTCGACACCGCGCTCGACGATGCGGCCAGCGCCGATCTGGTCACCGGGCTGCGCGAGGTGCTCGGCGAGGCGCAGGACGTCAATGCCGACACCGGGGCGATGCACGCCCGCGTGGTCGAGCTCGCGGCGTCACTCGGCCATCTCGTCGGCGGTCCTCACGGCGAGACCCCTGAGTTCTTGCGGTGGTTGCTCGACGGCAACTTCGTGCTCCTCGGCCTCCGTGAGTATCGACGGTGCCCGACCGTCGACGGTCGTCCGGGGCTGGAGGCCGTCGCCGGGTTGGGTCTCCTCGGACCCCGTCACCCGGCGGCGTCCTCCGATGCGCCCGTCGCGATCGACGACCTGCCCCACTATCTCCACGAGCGGCTGTCGGGCCCGGCCGTGCTCTCGATCGCCCGTACCCGGCGGACGAGCCCGGTGCTCCAGCGAGTCCCGATGGACGATGTCACCGTCTCCCCGGCGCCTCGCAGTGGCGAGGGCGGCGTCGTGATGCGGCTGCTCGGGCTGTTCACCCCCAAGGCCGACGCGGAACCGGCGGCCACCACGCCGGTCCTGCGCGAGCGACTGCTGCAGATCCTCGAGCTCGAGGACGTGGTACCCGGCTCGCACGACGAGGCCACGCTGCGATCGCTGTTCCAGGCCATTCCGAAGGACGAGCTGTTCACCACGTCGCTCCCTGCGCTGCGTCGGACCCTCGTGGAGTTGCTCGGTGCCGAGGATCGCCGGGAGGTACGGGTGTTGTTCCGGCGCGACGACGCCAGCGAGGTCGTCTCGGCGCTGCTCGCCCTGCCACGCGATCGCTACTCGTCGGCGTTGCGTGAGCGGGTGCAGGCGCACCTCCTCGACCGGTTCGGCGGGACCGGCGTGGAGGCCGACATCTCGCTGGGCGAGCGGGCCGAGGCCATCGTGCGCTTCGTCGTCACGCGTCCGAGCGTGCGTCCGCCTCCTGCTGCGGTGCACGACGAGGTCGTCGCCCTGTGCCGAACGTGGGAGGACGCCGTTGCTGGCGTGCTCGTCTCGCGCCATGGCCGAGCTCGCGCCGCGATGCTCGCTCGGGCGTACGTCGACCGGCTTCCCGAGGGCTACCGCCTCGGTGTCGACGGAGAACGGGCGGCCGATGCCGCCGAGGCCCTCGCCGAGCTGGTGGCCCGGGGTGAGTCCACGGGTGATGCGGCGCCGGCGGCGGTCAGGGTGGTCGGCGGCCCCGACGGGACGCGAATCGCCTTGTACGAGATGGGCGCGACCCGGACGCTGTCGCAGGTCGTGCCGGTGCTCGAGAGCCTCGGTCTGGTTGTCGACGAGGAGCGGCCGTTCGAGCTCGTCGGGCCCGGCCCGAAGCTGTGGATCGACGAGTTCCGGGTGTTCCCGATTTCCGACGGGCCGCCCATCGACGCCGCGATCGACGGCCCGCGGGTAGCCGATGCCCTCCTCACCGGTCTGATCGGCTGCCTGGAGATCGACTCGCTGAACCGGCTCGTCACCCGGGCCGGGCTGACCGCCGCCGACGTCGCCGTGCTGCGTGGGTACCGCCGCTACCGGATCCAGGCGGGCTCGCCGTACCGCTCGGAAACCGTCAACGACGCCCTCGTCGCCAACCCCACCATCGCCCGGCTGCTCGTGGAGCTCTTTGCACTGCGTTTCGACCCCGACCGGCAGCACCCGCGTGGCGCAGCGCCGGCGAGTGCCGCCGAACCAGCGCTCGCCAGTGATCCGGCGAGTGTCAGTGATCCGGCGCTCGCCAGTGATCCGGCAAGCGCCAGTGATCCGGCGAGTGTCAGTGAGATCGACGGGATCCGGCGGGCGATCGTCGCCTCGTGCGACGGGGTCGAGCGGCTCGACCACGACCGGATCCTCCGGGGCCTGCTCGCGCTGGTCGACGCGACCGTCCGCACGAATCACTACGTGCCCGGACGCTCGGCGTTGGCGTTGAAGCTCGACAGTGGCGCGGTTCCCGGCCTGCCCAAGCCCGTTCCGTACCGGGAGATCTTCGTCACGTCACCCGAGATCGAGGGGATCCATCTCCGGGCCGGTGCGGTGGCCCGGGGTGGGCTGCGATGGAGTGACCGGGTCGACGATTTCCGCACCGAGGTCCTCGACCTCATGCAGGCCCAGGTGCGAAAGAATTCGGTGATCGTCCCCACCGGAGCCAAGGGCGGCTTCGTGGTCAGGAACCGTCCGGCCGATGGCGCAGCCCTGCGTGGCGAGGTCGAGCGGTGCTACACGATCTTCGTTTCGAGCCTGCTCCAGATCACCGACACGCTCAGCCCCGACGGTTCGGGCGCCGTCGATCATCCCGAGAGGGTGGTGTGCCACGACGGAGACGATCCCTACCTCGTCGTCGCGGCCGACCGCGGAACGGCCACGTTCTCCGACCTCGCCAACCGGCTGTCGGCCGAGCGTGGCTTCTGGCTGGGAGACGCCTTCGCCTCGGGTGGCTCGTTGGGCTACGACCACAAGGCGCTCGGGATCACCGCACGAGGTGCGTGGATCGCCGTGCGGCGGCACTTCCTCGAGCTCGGCATCGACGTCCAGACCCAGCCCGTCACCGTGGTCGGCATCGGTGACATGTCGGGCGACGTGTTCGGCAACGGGTTGTTGCGCTCGCGAGCTGTCCGCCTGGTCGCGGCGTTCGACCATCGCCACGTGTTCGTCGATCCCGAACCGTCCGATCCCGAGCGCTCGTTCCGAGAACGTCAACGCCTGTACGACCTTCCGGGCTCGTCGTGGGACGACTACGACCGGGCGCTCGTCAGCGCCGGCGGCGGGATCTGGTCTCGAACCCTCAAGCAGGTCCCGGTCTCTGGGGAGTTGCGCTCCTGCCTCCGCCTTCCGGCCGAGACACCCGAAGCGGTCACTCCCGCCGAGTTGATCCAGGCCATCCTCCGCGCGCCCGTCGACCTCCTCTTCGCCGGTGGGATCGGCACCTATGTCAAGGCCAGTGACGAGCCTGACGACGAGATCGGTGACCGGGCCAACGACGAGCTGCGCATCACCGCGGACGAGCTCCGGGCCCGGGTCGTGGGTGAAGGAGCCAACCTCGCTCTCACGCAGCGGGCGCGCATCCAGTACGCGCGCCGTGGCGGGCGCGTCAACGCCGACGCCATCGACAACTCGGCCGGGGTCGACACATCCGACCACGAGGTGAACCTCAAGATCCTCCTCGCTGCGGCGCTCGCCGCCGGTCGCATCACCACCGATCAGCGCGATCGACTGCTCGCCGACGCCACGGCCGACGTCGTCGAGTCGGTGTTGCGCGACAGCTTCCTCCAGACGCGGGTGCTCAGCGCCGAGGTGCTCGCCAGTGCATCCGGGCTCGACGCGTACGAGGCGTTCGTGGAATGGGCGGCGGCGAGTGGGCTCGTCGACGTCACGGTCGACGATCTCCCGTCGGGCCCGGGGTTCGCCGAGCGCCGCAGCGCCGGCGCCGGCCTCACGCGGCCGGAGCTCTCCGTGCTGCTCTCGGCAGCCAAGCGCGGTCTGGCCGCGGCCTTGGTCGCCGACGACCGGATCGCCGACGACGTGTTCCGTCCGGCGCTCGTCTCGTACTTCCCGCCGCAGATCGCCGACGCCTTCGGTGATCTGGTGGCCCGCCATCGTTTGCGGCGCGAGCTGATCGCCACGGTCGTCGCCGGCGAGTGCGTCAACCGGATGGGCATTCCCTGGGCGCAGCGGTTCGCCGAGGAGCACGCCGTCACGCTCGCCGACGCCGCGATCGCCTGGTGGATCGCCGTCGAGACCGGAAGCGCTCGCGACTGGTGGGAGACCATCGACGAGCTCGACCCGGTGCGTTCGGGTCCGGGCGCCGACGCCGTCGCCGACGCCGTCGCCGAGTTGCTCGTCGGGCCGGGCGCCGACGCCGTCGCCGAGTTGCTCGTCGGGGTGGGCGATCTCGTCTCGCGACTCACCGAGCGGGCCGCGTCGGGTGTCGAGCCCGCGAACGTCGACGGTCCTCCGAGCCCGATGCGCCTCGCCCGAATCGTCGAGCACGACAGGATGGCCATGGCGTCGCTCGACGGGCGCATGGCCGACCTGGGCACGGCCGGACACCGCGCCGCCCGGGCGCGCACCGCCGAGCATCTCGTCGACCTCGGGATCGCTCCGAGCACCGCGGTGCGCTTCGCCGGGCTCCGCGACCTCACGAGCGCGCTCGACATCGCCGCCGTGGCCCGTTCGCTCGGGCACGAGCCCGTGGTCGTCGCCGACGGGTACCTGGTGTTGTGCGAGACGCTCGGCATCGACGTCCTGGCCGACCTGCTCGACCGCCATGCCCCAGCGCACCACTGGGCTCGCCAGGCACGCGCGGTGCTCGCCGAGGAGCTGCGGCTCGTGGCCCAGGATGCCACCCGGCAGGCGTTCGGCGAGGCCGGAGCCGAGACCGCGGCGGTGTCGGTGGTCGCACGATGGGCGACGCGGCGAGCCGAGTCGCTCGATCGGGTCCGAGCGGTCGTCAAGGACGTGGCCGACGATCCTGCCGGGGGCCTCGACGCGCTCACCGTGGGCGTCCGAGCCGTCCGCTCCCTCGTGGTCTGATCCGGGAGGACCGGCCCCGTCCGCAGCGCAGGCGCTTGCGCGATCACGGGTGCGGAGAGACCGGATGAGCGGGGCGTCGGTTGTGGCGCTGGGGCACAGCGCGGTCGAGTTGCTACCCTCCGCGCTCAGGATCGCCTGGTTCGCCCCCCGAAAGCTCGGGTATACGACGCGCCGGTACGATCGTGAAGCGGCGACGAGTCTCTGGGGGACATGGGCATGAGTGCGCGACGGCGATGGGTCAGGGTCTGGGCGAGCCTCGCGGCGATGCTGCCGATCATCGGCGTATCAGCCACGGCGGGTGCCGGTGAAGATCGAGAGGCCTCGGCACCTGTCGACGGTCGGAATGCCATCGAGATCGAGAACGCGCGGCCCGGCGACCCCACGTGGGACGACGACGTCGACTGGGTGGCCCTGGAGGCCGAGGCCCGGCAGTCGCTCGATCTGCTGGCCGGTGAGTCGCTCGGGTCGATCGCGTCCGATGACCACGACACCGTCCGGGCCGCGGCGACGGTCCCGTACGTGAGCCCGTACCTCATCGAGGGATACGCGACGGCGCCGAGCGTGAACAAGGGTGGCTCGATCGGCTTCGCCGTGAGCTCCCGTGGCGGGAACTTCGACATCCAGATCGTGCGTCAGGGGTGGTACGACGGCGTCGGCGCCCGCTTCATCACCGACACGAGCAACGTTGCCGGCGTCGACCGGGGCTATCCCGCGATCGACCCGACCACCGGTCTCATCGAGGCCAACTGGCCCGTGTCGTACACCCTCCAGACCACCGCCGCCTGGACCTCGGGCGTGTACCTCGCGCAGCTCACCCGTACGGGAACGACCAAGGTCGAGTCGTCGATCCCCTTCGTCGTTCGCGACGACGCATCCACCGCTCGGCTCCTCTACGTGCTGCCCACCAACACGTGGCAGGCGTTCAACGCCTGGGGCGGCAAGAGCACCTTCAGCTTCGACTCCGGTGGCGCTGCCACCGTGGCCGGCACGACCCGAGCCGTCAAGGTCTCGTACAACCGTCCGTACGAGGGTGGCGCCGGCACCGGTCAGTTCCTCAACACCGACGTCTCGCTGGTGCACTTCCTCGAGCGCGAGGGCTACGACGTCACCTACGCCACGAGCCTCGACTTCGAGACCAACCCCAGCCTGCTGGGGAGCCGGCGGGCGTTCGTCACGAGCTGGCAGGACCAGTACACGACCCTGGCCCAGCGCAACCAGCTCGAGGCCGCCCGCAGCGGCGGCAAGTTCCTGGCGTTCCTCGGTTCCGGCAACAACTTCTGGCAGGTGCGCTTCGAAGCGTCGGGTGCAACGCCCAACCGGACGATGGTGAGTTACAAGCTCGCGACGATCGATCCGTTCGCGACCGACGCCACGCCAGCCAACGACGGGCTCGTGACGGTGACCTGGCGTGAACCGCCCGTCAACCGCCCCGAGGACGCGCTCCAGGGGGCCCAGTACAACTTCCACGGCCTGGGCTACGGCAACGCTGTTCCGTACGTCGCTCAGAGCGCGTCGCACTGGATCTACAGGGGCACGGGCGTGGTCGACGGCTCGACGATCGCCAACCTCGTCGGCTACGACTACGACGAGCTCGCCGGCTCGACCGTGCCGAACCGCGTCGTGCTCGGGAGCACCGCCGTCCCGGCTGGAGCCGGGGGGACGGGCGGGGGAACCGCGGTCACGACCTATTACGACGCCGCGAGCGGTGGCGGCGGGGTTTTCAATGCCGGCACGCCGCACTGGGTCTGGCTGCTCGACGGGTACGACACGACACCCGGCCCGGCGTCGCCCCAGGTGTCGCACCCCGTCGACTCGCGGGTGCAGCAGATGACCCGTAACGTCTTGTACCGGGCGCTCAACGGCGTGCCGCCGGCGACGGCGCCGCTTCCCCGTTCTACCGAGTCTGCCGGCTATTGGATGATCGGCAGCGACGGCTTGGTCTACAGCTTCGGAGCGGCGGCGAACTTCGGTAATGCCGGAGGGCTCCGTCCCCTCGTCGACCTCGAGCCCACGCCCACGTTCCAGGGCTACTGGGTCATCGACGACCAGGGCGCCGTCCAGGCTTTCGGCGACGCCCGGGGCGATCTGGGCAACGGCACGCTCTCGGCCGCGCAGCTCGCCGCCGGCGAGGTCGTGACGGCGATCTCGGCGACGCCCTACGGGAACGGGTACTGGATCTTCACCAACCGGGGACGGGTCCTGAACAAGGGCGACGCCGGGCACTTCGGCGATGTGTCACACCTCGCGCTGAACGGACCGGTGCTCGACAGCATCGCCATGCCCACGGGCCAGGGGTACTTCATGGTGGCGTCCGACGGCGGGATCTTCGCGTTCGGCGACGCCAAGTTCGCCGGTTCCATGGGCGGTAAGCCGCTCAACGCTCCGGTGCAGTCACTGGTACCGACCGCCACGGGGAACGGGTACTGGCTCGTCGCGGCCGACGGGGGGATCTTCGCGTTCGGCGACGCGGGCTTCGTCGGTTCGATCCCCGGCGTCCTCAGAGCGGGGCAGTCGCTCAACCGTCCGATCACCGGCATGGTCCGCTACGGCAACGGATATCTGATGGTGGGTGAGGACGGTGGGATCTTCAGCTTCTCGAGCCAGCCCTTCCTGGGATCGTTGGGCGCCACGCCGCCGGCCAGACCTATCGTCTCGGTGGCCGCACAAGGAACCTGACGCTGCGTGACCCGGCTGAACAGAGCGACGAGTGAGCGGGAGCGAGAGCGAGAGCGGGAGCTGGAACCGAGGAGCCGTCCGCTGATCGGCAGGTTCGGGGCTCGAAGCGGGGCACGAGCTGGTCGCGCCGCGCCTGTCGTGCTCGCGGTCGTGGTGGGCCTCGTCCTCGGCGCCGTCGGTGTGGCCATCGATCGGGACTCCCGCGCTCCCGATGGGGACAACCCGATCGTGATCGAGAACCGTCGGCCGGGCGCCGTCGGTTGGCGTCTGGGAATCGACGAAGCGGCGATCGGGCCCTCGGTCGGCGATGACGACGTGCTCGGCGCCGGGACGCCCGTCCCCGAGTCCGACTCCGGGGGACCGGGGCTCGTTCCCAGGGCCGCGCCCACACCATGGGTGAGCCTCAACGCCATCGAGGGCTACACCGGTGCCCAGAGCATCAACCGCGGACAGCCCGTCTCGCTCCACGTGTCGTCGGGCTCGGCGACCTTCGACGTCCGGGTCTATCGCCAGGGCTGGTACGGCGGGGCCGGGGCCACGCAGGTCTGGACGGCGAGCGCGATCGCCGGGGTGGCACGTCCGTTACCGGTGGCCACTGCAACCGGTCGGATCGAGGCCGCGTGGCCCGTCTCGCTCACCATTCCGGGCTCGGTCACGGGCGGCTGGGCCTCGGGCGTCTATCTCGCCGGTCTGTACCCGGCCGGGTCGAGCTCGGTGTCGTCGTTCATCCCGTTCGTGGTGCGCGACGACGCACGCACGGCGGAGATCCTCTACGTGCTGCCCACCACCACCTGGCAGGCCTACAACGGTTGGGGCGGCAAGAGCATGTACGCCTTCAACTCGCAGAACGACGTGCCCGCGACCGAGGTCTCGTTCGATCGCCCCTACGCCACCAACGCCGGAACCGGTCTCTATCTTGGCACCGACGTCACCATGGTGCGCTTCCTCGAACGGGAGGGCTACGACGTCAAGTACGTGGCGAGCGTCGATCTCGAGTCCCGCCCCGCCAACCTGCTTTCGAGCTTCGGCACGCTGTTGACCACCTGGCACGACGAGTACCACTCGGCGGCGATGAGGGGAACGGTGGTCGCAGCACGCGACGCCGGGCGCGACCTCGCGTACTTCACCGGGAACAGCATCTACTGGTCGATCACCTGGCAACCGTCGAGCACGCCCAGCGGTGGCGTGGCCAATCGGGTCATTGCCAGAGGGCGACAGTGGCGTCAGCTCGGCCAACCCGAGAACCAGATCCTGGGGACGATCTTCGACCAGTTCCCCTTGCCGTACGGCCAGTCGGCCCCCTGGGTGGTCACGAGCTCGGGGCATCCGCTCTACGGCGGCACCGGGCTGCGCGATGGCGACACCATCCCGAACCTCGTCGGTCACGAGTTCGACTTCGACAACCCGGCGTTCGCCGGGGCCCGGCCGGCGGGGGTGCAGCTGCTCTCGCGGTCGCCGGTGCAGGTGGGCTCGGCCCATCGCCTGCAGGAGGCGTCGATCTATCGTGCCGCGTCGGGCTCCTACGTGTTCAACGCGTCCACGATGTACTGGACGTACCTCGTCGATGGCTTCGACGCCACGTCGGCTCCCGGCGTCTCGCATCCGGCCGACACGCGTGTGCAGCAGATGACCCGCAACGTCCTGGCCCTCATGGCCGGCCGGCCGCCGCCGCCGCCCCTGCCGACCACCACGACCACGGTGCCGGCGAGCACCACCACCACGACCACGGTGCCGGCGACCACGACGACGCAGCCGTCGAGCACCACCACATCGTCGAGCCGTGGTCCGTCGCCTCCGTCGCCTCCGTCGCCTCCGGGCCCGGGGAACATCACGACTGCTCCGGCGGGCGCGGCTGGCCCGCCGCCTCCGGGCCCTGTCACGCCCACCGCGGCGCTCGTTGCCGGCGGGTACTGGATGCTCGGCTCCGACGGGAGCGTCCATGCCTTCGGCGCGGCCCGATCGTTCGGCGACCTCTCGGGCGACGGCGGGCGCAGCGCAACCGTCGACATCGAGGCGACGCCGGCCCGGGCGGGATACTGGCTGCTCGACGAGGTGGGCGGGGTGCACGCCTTCGGCGACGCGCTCGACCTCGGTGACGGAGCGCTCTCGGCCGAGCAGGTGCGCCGCGGTGAACGGTTCACCGCCCTGTCGTCGACACCGACGGGGAAGGGCTACTGGCTGTTCACGAACCGGGGAAGGGTCGTCAACGTCGGCGACGCCGGTCACTTCGGCGACGTTTCGCACCTGTCGCTCAACGGTCCGGTGCTCGGCAGCATCGCCACGCCGACCGGCGCCGGCTACTCGCTCGTCGCCTCCGACGGGGGGATCTTCGCCTTCGGCGACGCGCCGTTCCTCGGCTCGGTGGGCGACCGGATCCTGAACGCTCCCGTCCGGTCGCACGTCCCGACACCCACGAACCGCGGATACTGGCTCGTCGCCTCCGACGGCGGGATCTTCGCGTTCGGTGACGCCGGGTTCCGGGGTTCGGTCCCGGGTGTGCTCCGGTCGGGTCAGGCGCTCAACGCCCCGATCGTGGGGATGGTCCGCTACGGCGACGGGTACCTGATGGTCGCGTCCGACGGGGGGATCTTCAGCTTCTCGTCGAGCCCCTTCGCCGGCTCCCTGGCCGACACCCCGCCGTCGCACGCCATCGTCGCCGTCGCCGCCGTCATCTGACGATCGGTTCCACTGGGCCCGTCCCCCCTGTCGCGAACGGGCTCGACGCCCGTGTAGGTTGCCGGGCTGTGCAGGTACTCCTGGTGCGCCACGCCCAACCCACGCGGGGGCACAATCCCCATGGGCCGGCTGATCCGGGGCTCTCGGAGCTCGGCGCGCTCCAGGCCCAGCGGCTCGGCGCCTGGCTGGCCCACGAGCCGATCGACCTGGTGGTGACGAGCCCCAAGCGACGGGCCATCGAGACCGTTCAGGCGATCGTCGACGCCTCGTGCGTCCACGAGATCGAGCACGACTTCGACGAGCTCGATCGTCGCTCGAACTGGTACTTCCCGACCGAGGAGCTGGCGACCCACGGCGGCGAGTACTGGGACGCCATCGTGCGTGGCGACTTCGAGGCCATCGGCTGGGACCCGCCCGAGGTGTTCAGGGCGCGTGTCGTCGAAGCCTGGAACGCCTTGCTGGCTCGGCGCCCCGGCGACGTCGTGGTCGTGGGGTGCCATGGCGGGGTCATCCACCGGATCGTGGGCCACGTACTTGGCGTCGCCGACGGGTTCGCCCCGGTCACCGTGGGCTACGCGTCGATCACCCGGATCGAGGTGAGCGTCAAGGGACAGGCCCGTCTGACGACCCTGAACGAGACAGCACATTTCGAGGCCTCCCGGGAACGGGTGGCAGGCAGCCTCGGCTCTCGCCCCCTTCTGTAGGCCGCGACCCCGGTCGACCTTCGGTCCCGCAGCGTGGCGACCTCGTCGGGGGCGAGGGCGACATGGTCGTGGCTCAGTGCGACGGTGCGCCCCAGGGATCACGGTCGAGCGTCCAGGCCAGGCCACCGGCGAGATGGTGGAGGAACGCGTTCGACTCCCAGGCGGTGGGGAAATGCCCGAGGGCACTCGCGAACACCCGTCCCGAGCCTTCGTGATGGCACCACGACACCGGGAAACCCCAGTCCCTGACGATGGTTCCCGGCGCGTCGAGGTTCAGCTGGTCGAGCGGTACTCGCAGCAACACCGTGGCGTCGCGACGGAGCTCGCGGAACTGGTACACCTCGTCGTGCCACTGCCATGGAGCAGCAGCTCCGTTGCCGGCAACGAGATGGGCCACCGAAGGATGCGTCGGGACGGTGATCTCCAGGTCGACGGTCTGCGTCCACGGATGCCCGTCGAAACGGGCGCCCACCAAGGGGCCGTAGGCATCCCACGAAGCGCAGGCGTCGAGCGCCGAGTGGATCGCGCACAGTGCCATCCGGTCCGAGCGCACGCCCTCGAGCAGCTCGGCGCGCTGGGAGGCGCTCCACGGGGTCTCGCCGATCGTGAACAGCACCACGGCCCGGGCCTGGGCCAGCGCGCCCGGCTCGAGGTCCCGCACGTCGGCGACGTGCCGGAGGCGAAGCCCGTACACGTCGGCGATCTGCGACCACCCGTCGACCGATTGTCGGAGGACGCCGTGCGCGCCGGCGAGCATCGTTGCGTAGGGAGCCACCTGGGTGACGTACACGAGGTCGCGCCGGTCGGGACTCATGCGCCGAGCCCGGCCGCATCGACGAGGCCCCTCCGGGGCCCGTCACACACCAGGGTCGTGATCGCGTGGGGGCCCATCCCGATCGAGCCTTCGAAGCGGCCCAGCTCGTGGCCCGTCAGGTCGACGACCGATCCCGACCGGTCGACCGTGGCCAGCACCGACTCCCCCGTGGGGTTGAACAGGCGCAGCACCAGTCGCCCGTCATCGGCGCGGTACAGGGCCGAGACCTCGGCTCCGTCGACGCTCAGCTCCCGTCCGAGGGGGTCGCGCCGTGAGAACGTGCCGCCCATCACGGCCATCGACAACGGGACCAGCACCCGGTCGGCCACGCCGTACAGGTCGACCGTCTGCCAGGTGCCGTGATGCACCATCACAGCGTACCGGGCGACGCGGGGCCCGGGAACCTGGGCCCCAGCCACGATCAGGGCCGGCCCGGCCGGGTTCGGCCTGGTCTGCGGCTCTCGCCGCGAAAGGTATCCGGTGGCTCGCACGAGCGTGAGGGCGAGCTCGGTACCGCCGCCCACCACCTCGTACTCGAGCAGGCCGTCGTGGACGAGCGACAGGCCCACCACCCCGTCGCTGCACGACACGAACCGTCGACTGGGGAACGTGGGCACGGCCAGTTCGTGCGGCCCCCCTTCGGCCTCGAGCCCTCGCTCGACCACGGTGAAGGCGCACTCGGCAGCCGAGCCGGAAACCCTTGCCGGAAGGGGGAAATGAGCCCGGAGTCGATGATCGCGGCAGGTGTTGTGGAACCGGTGCTCGACCCGCGCGAAGGGCTCGCCCGCGCGTACCTCGACGATGGTGCCGATGACCACCGTCGTGGTCTCGCGTGATCGGGCGTGGCACCGTCGGTCGTCGCCCAGGGCGTGGGTCGGCCAGAGGTACCGGGCCGAGATGAGCAGACGGGCCCGCACCGGCCCGTGCTCGAGCACATCGGTGATGACGTGCTCGGGAGCGTCGACGACGACGTCGAGGTCGGGGGGCGACCAGGTGTAGGTGTCGCCCCCGTCGCCGCCGTCGACCAGGCGGCCGAGCCCGCCGACGCGCACACCGTCGACCGTCGCCATCTCGAACGTGCCGTCGACGCCCGCGGTCACCGTCACCAGGCCGTTGCCGATGCGCCCGTCGGCGCCCCACACCCCCTCGTTCTTTGTGGCCACGACCGCGCCCGGCGCGGTGCTGGCCACAAAGAAGCGGGACGGGGTCGGGGCGAGGGCCCGCCAGCCGAAGCCGGGGACCTCGGGCACCGACACGGCGTAGCGGCGCCGGCCCGGTCGCACCGAGCGGACGCGCACAACGCCGTCGTCGCCGGCCCGGGCCAGCAGGCGGTCCTTCCACGGCTCGAGGTCGACGGCCGCCTCGCCGGGGCCGGCCAGAAGGAAGGTCACCTCGTCGCCCCGATCGTCGACGTGGGCGACGGGCTCACCGCCGAGCCCGAAGGTGTCGAGCATCTGGACGAACCACCGGATCTTGCGGCCCACCACGATCTGCGAGAGCACCTCCTCGGGCCCCGTCTCGCCGATGAGCTGCACGAGCGTGCCCGGCCCGAAGTCGGGTGTCGCTCCCGCTCCCGCTCCCGCGCCGGCGTCGGTTGTCGGCGCCCCGGCCGGACCGGCGACCACGTCGAGCTCGATCATGCCTCCCCGCGGGCGGGCGGTGGGATTGGCCACGACGACGGTCCCGGGGTCGGCCCGAACCTCGGACGCCAACCAGCGCATGGCCTCGGCAACCACACCGTCCGCGATCTGGACGGTCTCGCGATAGCGCACGACGACCTGGTCGACGGTCTCGTCGATGCTGCACGCGCACGAGGAGTCGTGCGCGCTGTTGAGAACCAGCGCGTCCCACGCCCGATCGAGCAGCCGTCCGGGCCGGTGCTCGTGCGGGATGAACAGCGCCGCCAGCGGTTCGGCGCCGCGCTCGAGCGACCGCTCGGCTCGCGCCGCGAGCTGGTGCACATCGACACGGTTGGAGGCCACGCCCATCAGCAGGTTGGTGGCATGGCCCGATCGCAGCTCGCCGGTCCAGAGCGGCAACCCGTCGACGGGCTGGGTGGGGAGGTACTCGTCGAGCCCGCAGATGCGGAAGTGGAACCGGCCCTGGAGCGCATTGGCCTCGGCCACCACCGCCCCCAAACCGGTGAACGGCGCGCGATGGTCGCCCCCGTGCATCAACAGCACACCGGCTCCCGGGATCCGGTACGAGCCGAGCTCCTCGACGTACGACTCCGCCAGCGAGGCCAGGCCGGCCGGATCGCCCGTGATCACAGCAGCATTGGCGTAGGAGCCGTAGAGGAACTCGGCCCGGACGCGCGAGCCGTCGGGAGCGCTCCACCAGAACGCCGTGCGGTCGACGGCCGACGGTACGCCGCGCCACACGACGGCATGCTCCAGACCGGCCTGGCGCAGGATCTGCGGCATCTGGGCCACGTGGCCGAACATGTCGGGGAGGTACCCGACGGGCATCGAGGCCCCGAGCTCGGCGGCTCGGTGGATCCCGCGCTGCAGGTTGCGGACGATCGTCTCGGCCGAGACCATGAACTCGTCCATGAGCACGGCCCAGGGGCCGACGGCGAGTCGCCGCTCGGCCACCAGGGCGGCGATCGTCGTCGCCATCTCGGGCCGCACGTCGAGGTAGTCGTCGACGGCCACCGTCTGCCCGTCGAGGAGGAACCTTCGGTACGACGCGTCGCCGACGAGCGCCGGGAGGAGCTCGTCGAGCATCCGTACGAGCCTCAAGCGGTACGTCTGGAACGGCAGGTACCACTCGCGATCCCAGTGCGTGTG
>VFJJ01000224.1 GCA_009886115.1 Actinomycetota bacterium | reverse complement strand
TCTCGGGCTTGGGCTTGCGCTTGATGATGCCCATGAAGGCGGCCACGAAGAGCACGAGGAGGATGATCGAGACGTTCAAGCGGGTGGCCGGCCCCGACCATTGCACGGGATTGATGGTGTCCCACGTGATCGAGATGGCGAGGACGGGGCTCATCGAGAGCTACCCGCCCCGGCGCTCTCTCGCTCGTATCGCCCCATGGAGTCGCCCTCCCTCTCGGTGCTCTGTGTCCTCGGTGCTCTGTGTCCTCGGTGCTCTGTGTCCTCGGTGAGACTGTGTCCATCGCTTCGCCGCTGCGGTCGGGGACCCGGGCGCTCGTGAACACGCTCACAAGCCCTGACCTGATGGCCTCGTGACAACGCCCAACCAACCGCTGTTGCCTAGACGGTAGTCCCCGTGGCACACCGTGCGCACCATCGCAGACCTCGCTCCGACGGCGCCTCGGACCGATCGGGCCCGGGGCCCCCATCCGGTGCACGGAAACGGTCATTTCCGGTCAAATCTCGATGCGCCCCTCGCTCAGAAGCAGCGGACCGGGGTTCGGGCGATCACGTCGGCGTAGAGCCTGCGCAGCCGCACGGCCGTCATGTCCCAGGAGTACTGCCGGGCCGAGGCTGCGGCGCTGAGTCCCATCTCGATGCGCCGCTCGGGTTCGCACAGGAGGCGTACGATCGGCTCGGCAAAGTCGGCCGGGTCGCGACCGTCGACCAACACACCGGTGAGCCCGTCGTGGATGATCGACCGCAGGCCGCCGACCGCGGCGGCGACCACCGGGGTGCCGCAGGCGGCCGCCTCCAGCGCGACCAGCCCGAACGACTCGGCCCGGGAAGGGACCAGGCACACGTCAGCGGCCCGGTACCAGGTGACGAGGCGCTCGTGGGGCTGCGGAGGATGGAAGTGGACCCGGGACGCGAGCCCGTGCTCGGTGACGACGGCCTCGGCCCGGGCCAGCTCGGCCGGACCATCGGTGCCGCTCGGGCCACCGATGACGACCAGCACGGCGGTCGGGTCGTCGCGTGCGATCTGGGCGAAGGCCCGGACGGCCAGCTCGAGGCCCTTGAGCGGCTGGATGCGACCGACGAACAAGACCACGTTGCGCCCGTCCAACCCCAGCTTCGACCGGGCCGCCCGACGATCACCGGGCCGGAAGACGTGATGGTCGACCCCGGGCGGAACGATCTCGATGCGATTCCGATCGGCGTCGTACAGCGAAGCCAGCTGGTCGGCCTCCTCGGGGGTCGAGGCCAGGATCAGGTCGCTGCAGCGGACGATCTCGGACTCGCTGCGGGCCCGGAGCTCGGGCTCGTCGGATGCGGCGGTCTCGGCCTTGACCCGGGCCAGCGTGTGGAACGTCGCCACCATGGGCAGGTCGAGCTCGTGCTTGGCCCGGTGCGATGCCAGGCCCGAGAGCCAGTAGTTGCCGTGCAGCAGATCGGGGCGCAGGCGGACGTCGCGGTACAGCTCGACCATCCGGTCGGTGAACTCGGGGACCAGGCCGACCAGCTCTTCTTTGGGCACGGGGCGAGGGGGACCCGCCCGCAGGTGGCGGACCACGTAGCCCGGCTCGACCTCGACGACCGGTTCCCGGCCCGGCCCCTCGGCCCGGGTGAGCACGTCGCAATGGACGCCGGCACGCGCCAGCCCTCGGGCGAGGGAATCCACGTAGACGTTCATGCCGCCACCGTCACCGATGCCCGGTTGGGCCAGCGGCGAGGTGTGGAAGCTCACGATGGCGAGTCGACTCACGGGCATAATCCGTCGGATGCTAGCGAGGCAGGCCCGTCCGATCCCGGGCGGCCTTTCGGCGCAACCGGGGATGGGCCTGTTCGATTCCCGACTTTCGGGGCCAATCGCTCGTTGCGCTTCACTCGGCGGGCTCGGTGAACAGCCCTTTCGGCGCTACTCGACGCCGGCCCGGATGCGCTTGGTGAGCTGGGCCTCGATGGCGTCGATGACGGTGTGGAGCTCACGACGGATGGTCGAGACCGCTCGTTCGGCCTCGCCGAACCGATCGAGCGCCCCCGCGAGATCGGGATCGGACATGGCGGGCACGTCGGCCAGGGTCGCGTCGCCGTTCAGCTCGGGGAACAGTCCCCGGAGCTCCTCGGTCTCGGGCGGGCCCAGGAGCGCCGGGATGCGGCTGTGGGTCGCATCCGTTCGGGGCGCGTCTCCCGCCAGGATGCGGGGCAGATCGTTGATCAGCCCGTCGAGCGAACCGCCCTCGCCGGCCTCACGGCGGGTCTGCTCCGATCGGAGGATGTCGATACGCCCCTGGGCCATGCGGCGCAGGTAGCTGGCCTCGGTCTCGAGCTCGACGCAGTCGTCGCGCATGCGCCGCAGGTCGTCGGTGGACCGGGCGTCGAGATCGACGAGGTAGTCGGGTTCACGGATACGTTCGAGACGGGTGATCGGCATCAGCGAACTCCGGGCAGCCGGACAGGTGCTCCCACGTTACCGGTCCCGGCACCCCCCACGAACCACACTTCGGGGCCCGCTCACCCGGTACGTCGCTGCCGCCCGGGCGGCCGCGACACGGGACCGCCGCGCCCCACGAGGAGCGGGCAGCTAGCAGTAGGCGGCGACAGCGGGGTGGGGGTTGACGGGCTTGCCGCCGCCGGGGTGGATCTCGAAGTGGGTGTGGGGCACACCCCGGGCGTTGCCGCTGTCGGACGACTTGGCGAACGCCGCGCCGCGCTCGACCCGGCCGTCGGTGACCGAGTCCTCGAGGAGGTGGGCGTAGAAGTAGGTGTTGCCGTCGTCGCCGTTCAGCCACGCCCCGACACCGGCGAGACCGCCGTTCCTGTGGCTCACCGATCCTCCGACCACCGCGATGACGACGCTGCCTTCGGGGATCATCAGGTCGACACCCTGGTGTCGACGCCCGCCCGAGCGGGGTGCGCCCCACGAGTTGAAGAAGGCCGAACCCGGTTGCGGGCACGACCATGCGGTGGTCGGCAACCAGTCCCCGCCGGTCGTGGTGCCCGTGGCGCTTCCTCCACCGGTGCCGGTGCCCGGCGTCGGGCCCGCGGGCACCGTGGTGGGCGGGACCGTGCTGCCGTCGGGACCCGTCGGGGGGACGGTCGTGGTGGTCGTGCTGGTGGCGTCGCTGGCGGCCTTCTCGTCGGCCAGCCGCTGGCGTTCAGCCCGCTGGGCCGCCCGGCGGGCCTGCTCACGGGCCGCGGCCTCGGCGGCACGCTTGGCTTCCTCCTCCCGAAGGCGCTTCTCGACAGCGGCTCGGTAGGCGGCCAGCTCGGCCTCGTACTTCTGCTCGATCTCGGCTTCGAGGGCCTGGGCCTCGACCAGCGCGGCCAGGGCGTCGGCCACCTCGGTCTCGAGCGTCGCCGCGATGTCGACCTGCTCGCGCTCGAGCGCCTCGAGCGCCCGCTCCTGGGCCTCCCGATCGTCGTTGGCCACCGTGAGGGCGTCGAGCACGTTGGCGTCGTCGGAGGCCAGGTTCCCGAGCAGGGTCGTGCGGCGGGCTGAGTCCATGATCGAGTCGACGTCGAGCGCGGCGACCCCCGAGAGCGCGCCGCTCACGTACGCCGTGACGGCCCGTTCGTCGGCCCGGTCCTGGAGCTCGTCGACGCGCTGCTGGGTGGCCGCGATGTCGGCCTTGAGGGCGTCGACCTGGTCCTGGAGCTCGTCCCGGCGGGCGTAGGCGTCCTGCACCCGCTGGTTGGCCGCGGCTGCCTCGTCACGTAGCGCGGCGACCTGGGCCTGCGCGGCCTCGAAGTCTTCCTTCGTCCCCGCATCGGCAGGTAGCGCTCCCAGGAGCACCACGGCGAGGACGACGGCGACCGAGCGAAAGGAACGTCGGAGGTTCGTCATAGGTGTTCCGGTGCTGCGGTGCTTCGGTGCTTCGGTGCTTCGGTGCTTCGGCATGCGAAAGCCGGTCCGTGGACCGGCGTTCGAACACCGTAGCCCGCCCGGGCCTCCCCGACAACGCGGGGCCACTGACCAAACCGTGCGCGACGAGCGAGACGGCGATAGTGTGCCGCCAGTTTCCAGGGTCTCACCAGGGGGAGTGCATGGATCTCTTCAACAAGTTCGGGTTGTACAGCGTGCTGTTCCGCTACGGGCACATCTTGTCCGGTATCGCGTGGATCGGGTTGCTGTACTACTTCAACCTCGTCCAGGTGCCGGCCTTCGCCCAGATGGAGGCCCCGGCCCGAACCGACGCCATCCGCAAGCTCGCGGTCAAGGCCCTCTGGTGGTTCCGTTGGGCCGCGGTGGCCACGGTGGCCTTTGGTGTCTTGATCATCGCCACGGTGCCCGACCAGGGTATCTACTGGAAGCGTGCCCAGGGGAGCGCGTTGCTCGCAGGCATCATCATGGCGTTGGTGATGTTCTACAACGTGTGGATGGTGATCTGGCCCAACCAGCAGGTCGTGATCGCCAACGCCGAGCGTGTCGCCAGCGGGCAGGAACCCGATCCCGCAGCCGGTCCCGCAGGTCGCAAGGCCTTGCTGGCGTCGCGCACCAACACCCTGCTCTCGATCACGATGCTCTTCTTCATGGTGGCCGCCGGTCACGGGAACTACACCGGGGGACAGCCGGGCGGCGGGGCGAGGGCCATCTGGTTCATTCTCACGGTCGTGATCGTCGGCGCCTTCGAAGCCAACGCCCTCGGGCTCATTCAGGGCACGGGCCCCGGGCCCACCAAGAAGATGCTCGAGACCCACAAGGACACGCTGATCGCCGGCGGCGTCCTGCTGGTCGTGTTCATCATCCTGAACGCGATCGTCCTCGGCTGAGGCTCTAGGGCTCTGGGCTCCCGGTTGTAACCCCGGTCAGCCGCCGCTGACCGGGGGGATGATGGCCACCTCGTCGGCTTCGCCCACCATGCTGGCGAGACCCTCGGGCGGCTCGTCGCCGTTCACCCACACCCGGCAGCACTCCAGCAGCGCGGCGAACTCGTCGCCGTAGGCCGCAACGGCCGCTGCGAGCACCTCAGCCACGGTGGAACCGGCCACGGAGTCGGATGATCGTCCGGCGATCTCACGGGCCTGGGCGAACAGGAGCAGGCGAGCCACGCCGGGCCCGTCAGTCGGTCTCGACGGCGTGCAGCTCGGCCTCGATGGCGGCCACGGCGGCCTCGAGCTCCGAGACCTGCGCGTCGAGGTCGCCGGACGCATCGGCGTCGTGGACGGCGGTCTCGTGGCCGGCGGTCTCGTGGACGGCGGCGCCCTGGTTGATGTGCTCCGGATCCATGCTGGCAACCTACCAGCCGCGATCGCTCAGCCGGCTCGCAGTGTCATCTCCAGCACCTCGGCGAGCTCCGCGAGGTTCTCAGACACCACAGCCAGACGCTCGTCGGGCCCGAGCAGACCCAGGAGCCGCTGGACGTCGAGCGGGCCGAGGCCGGCGACGAGCGCGGCGTGCCACGACGCCACGGCCGGATCGCCGTGCAACTCGACGCCAGGCGATGGTTGCCCGAGCTCGGATCGCAGGGCCAGCACCCGTCGCAGCAGCCGGTCGAGCTCGTCGCGGGCCGCAGCGGCATCGGCCCCCGGTGGCGGATCGGCGAGGCGCTCGACCATCGCCTGAGGGTACGGATCGTCAGGCAGCCATTGGTGAACCTGGATCCGTTCGGTACCCACGGTCTCGAGCGAGAACTGCCCGTCGGGCGACTCGCCGGCCCGCACGATCCGAGCGATGGTGCCCACATCGAATCGGACGTCGCCGCCGCCCACCTCGAAGCCCCGCTCGATGAGCACGACGCCGAACTCACCCGAACCTACGAGCACCTCCACGATCATGGCCCGGTAGCGGGGCTCGAAGATCCGCAGGGGCAGCCCCATGCCCGGCACGAGCGGGCTCCCGAGCGGGAACATGGGCAGCTGCTCACGGGTCACGTGAGGGCTCCTTCGGGAGCGGCCAGCGCAGCGAGCGCCACCTGCGTGGCCCAGGCGTAGTCGGCCTTGCCGTTGGGACCTCGGCGCACCGCGGGCACCGTCACCAGATGCCGGGGACGCTTGTAGCCCGCAAGCCTGGACCTGACCGAGGCCAGGATCTCGTCGTCGGACGGCCGCTCGCCGGCCGACGGGGGCACGAACGAGATCACCGCGGCGATCGCCTGGCCGAACCGTTCGTCGGGGACCCCCACGACCGTGCAGTCGAGCACCGCCGGGTGCTCCTTCAGGGCCTCCTCGACCTCCTCGGGATACACCTTCTCGCCCCCGCTGTTGATACACACCGAGCCCCGGCCGAGCAAGGTGATCGAACCGTCGGCCTCGGGGGTCGCGTAGTCACCGGGGATCGAGTACCGGACGCCGCCCAACTCGGGGAAGGTCCGGGCGGACTTGTCGGGATCCTTGTAGTAGCCGAGCGGGAGCGGGCCGGCAACGGCGAGCACGCCGACCTCGCCCGAGCCGGGCTCGATCCGTCGACCGTCGGCGGCGAGCACGCAAGCCTGGTCGCCCACGGCGAACCGGGCGGTCGGGGCGTCCTGGCCGGGGGCGACGACGGCTGTGCCGAAGCCCATGCCCTCGCTCGATCCCAAGCTGTCGAAGAGGATCATCGAGCCGTGGCGCTGCAGACCCTGCTTGACCGGTGCGCTCCACATGACACCCGAGCTGATGAGGATGTAGAGCGACGAGAGGTCGTAGGGCTCGCCCCGCTCCGCGGCCGCGTCGAGGGCGTTGAGCATGGGTTGCGCGAAAGCGTCGCCGACGATGGCGATCGTGCGCACCCGCTCGGCCTGCACGATCTGCCAGAGATGGTCGGGATCGAAGTGGCGCGGCGTGAGCGTGACGATCGATCCCGAGAACGAGAGATGCTGCAACGTCGAGAACTGCCCCGTTCCGTGCATGAGGGGGGCGGCCGGGAGATGGCGGGGCACGTTGGCGGTCTCGCGCAGGAACCGGGCCATCTCGCCTGCACCCTCGTTGGTGGCGGGCGGCGAGGCTCCGTACAGGGCCACGAGCGGCAGGAAGAGCTCCAGGAGCTCGCGTTGACGCCACATGACGCCCTTGGGCATCCCGGTCGTGCCGCCGGTGTAGAGGAAGAGCTGATCCTCGTCCGACCGGTGGATGCGCGGCATTGGATCGGCGGCCTCGATGGCGCCGTCGTGATCGAGCGCCCAACCGGGGAGCCCGTGCACGTCGTCCCCGGAGGTTGCCCCGACGGGATCCCCGGGGGCGGGGTTGGTGGCCGGGTCGGTCGTGGCCGCCACCGACAGGGCCACCTTCAGCATGGGGGCGCCGCTCCTGGCGCCCGACACCCGTTCGGTGAGGTGGGCATCGAAGACGATCGCCTCGGCATCGCTGTTGTCGAGCAGGTAGGCGAGCTCACCTTCGACGTAGCGGTAGTTGACGTTCACCGGCACGCCCCGAAGCTTGAACGTGGCGAAGAGCGCCTCGATGTAGGCATCGGAGTTGTGGAGGTAGCACGCGACCTTCGAGCCCGGGCCCAGGCCGTGGTCTCGAAGCACCCGGGCCAGGCGCGACGATCGGTCGTCGAGCTCCCGCCAGGTGCGTCGCCGCGAACCGTGGACGGTTGCCGGCTCGTCGGGCACGGCGTCAGCGATGTGCTCCCACAAGTCGGCGAAGTTGAGGCCCTGGGTCGACATGCTCGGCAGTATGGCACCAGTCCAGCCGTTAATTCTCGGGCGCTCCGGCCGACGATGGTGATGCGCAACTCACGCTGCGCACCCACGGACGGGATCATGGCCACCGAACACCACATCGCCGAAGCGAGCCTCGCCGCCATGGTCGAGGCCACCGATGCCGTGACCCGGATGATAACGGCGACGCCGCCAGCTCGGCCCGGCATCCCGCCGCTTCCGACCCGGCGGCTCACGCTGGCGGTCATCGTCCCGACCCGCAACGAGGCAGGCAACGTCGCGGCCCTGATCGAGCGCCTCGATCGGGCGCTCGAGGTCGTGCGCGACGACGGCGTTGCGTGCGAGGCGCTGTTCGTCGACGACTCCGACGACGACACGCCGGCGGCGGTCGAGGCCGTGCGCTCGGCATGGGACGGCGAGATCTGGTGCGTCCACCGGCGGCCCGGCGAGCGCTGGGGCGGGCTCGGCGGAGCGGTCGTCGACGGGCTGAAGGTGACCGGGGCCGACTGGGTCTGCGTGATCGACGGCGATCTGCAGCATCCTCCCGAGCTCGTCCCCGCCCTGTTCGAACGGGCCCGGGCGGCGGGCCGGGAGATCGACCTCGTGGTGGCGTCGCGGTACTGCGCCGAGGGCTCGTCCCAGGGCCTCGACCTCGCCCGTACCGCGATCTCGCGGCTGATGACCAACGTGGCCCGGCTCGCGTTCCCCGGTCGGCTCGTTGACGTGACCGACCCCATGAGCGGCTTCTTCATCATGCGCCGCAAGGCGATCAGCATCGACGACCTGCGTCCCGACGGGTTCAAGATCCTGCTCGAGATCCTCGTGCGCTCACCAGGCTTGCGCGTCGCCGAGATCCCGTTCGTGTTCGAAGACCGCCATTCCGGCGAGTCGAAGGCCAGCCTCGCGGTCGCGGCCCAGTACTTCCGCCACGTGCTCACGCTGCGGTTCCCGAAGGCTGCCGCTCAGGTCAGCGCGAGCTCACCCGTCTCGGGGTCGAACCGGCGAATCAGCTCGGGCCCGCGGTTGCGGACGTTGTTCACGGCCGTGCTCACCGGGTGGAAGGTGACGACGTCGTTCGCCGCGGGAATCAGCAAGCCTTGCAGGACATCGAGCTCGTCGGGGTCGGCGCCGAATCCAGCGTCGAGCCAACGCTCCCACGCCGACTCGGGGAGGATCACCGGCATCCGGTCGTGGACCGGGCTCAAGCGGTCGTTGGCCGAGGTCGTGAGGATGGTGCAGGTGCGCAGGGGCTCGTTAGCCGGTTCGGCGACGGAAGGGGCGACCGCGTCGGAACCCTCGACCGCCGACGATGCCAGCGTCGATGCCAGCGTCGATGGAGCCCGTGGACGCCACAGCTCCCAGAGGCCGGCGAACGCCAGCGGCTGACCGTCGACCCGGTGGATCCACACCGGCTGCTTCGTTGGCTTCCGTGCGTGATCGCCGCGGTCAGTGATCACCTGCCACTCGTAGAACCCGTCGGCCGGAACGATGCAGCGCTTGTGCTTGAACGCGTTGCGGAACGAGTTCTTGGTTGCGACCGTCTCGGCCCTGGCGTTGATCATCTTCGAGCCGATCGACGGGTCCTTGGCCCAGGGCGGCACCAACCCCCATCGGAACGTCCCGAGCGTCCGTTCGCCCTCGTGCTGGGCCACCGCGTAGACGCGGCTGGTCGGCGCGACGTTGTAGTTCTCGCCCAGGTCGTCGCCTCGAAGGCTCTCGACCTTGAAGTGCTCAGCGAGCATGGTCGGCGGGGTCGCCGAGGTGTACCGACCGCACATGGCGTGCTCCTTGCGGTTAGCCGGGGAGGTTCCAGGTCGCGTCGACGAGGTCGAAGACGGCCTGTGCGACCCGGTCGCCACCCTGGCGCGACCAGTGGATCCCGTCGCCTTGGCGCATGAGGGTGAGCTCGTGACCCGCGCCGGGCAGGTAGTCGGCGTAGGCGCCGTCGGTGTCGGAGAACATGGTGTAGGTGTCGACGAATCGCACCCACGGCCGCTTGGCCGCCTCGTCCGCATAGACCTGGTTCATGATCCTGAGCTTCTCGGAGTAGCTCGCCGAACGGCAGATCGGCATGCCGACCCACACCACGTCGCGGCCAGGCGCGTAGAGGACGTCCATCGCGGCGGCGACCCGGCGGTGGTACTCGGCGATCCACTCCGGGGTCCCGAACGGCAAGACCGTGCCCAACGCTTCGAGGTTCTGGCCGTCGTTGGCACCGAAGAGCACGACGGCCACCTCCATGGGGCGATCGGTGACCTCCTCCTGGAGCCGGGCGGGCCAGTCGAAGAAGTCGGGCCGCGACAGGCCCGTCGAGACCCGGTACTCGAGGTCGGTGTCGACGACGCCCGACGCACCCACCAGCGCCAGCAGCGACTCGCCCAGCTCGCGGGCCATCGAGTCGCCGCCGACATACATCACGAGCGGGGCCTCGGCGCTCGGCGTGCGGCGCCCAACCTGGTTCGGCGGCGGCGTGGACACCGTCGCGGTCGTCCCGGGTCGTGTGGGGTCGCCGCGCCCCGGCGACGTGGGCTCGCGCTCCGGTGGCGTCAGGGGCGTCGTCACCTCGAGGAGCAGCGTGGGCTCGGTCGTGCTCTGCGGCGTTGGCATCGTGGTCGTCGACGTGCTCGCCGTGGCGTCCGGGTCGATCGTCGGTGTCGGGCCCACGACGACCGGCTCGAAGCCCACGTCGCGGTCGAGCGCGTCGTTGGCCCAGTCCCGGGGCCGATTGAGCGACAGGAAGTGGCTGACCCGGTCGAACTTCGTGGCCACGCTCAGCGCCAGATCGCGACGAGAGCCCAACTCCATGCGCCGAGCCGACTCGACCATCTGCCCGGCCGACAGCAACGACACCACCAACAGGCACACGCCCACCGCGGCACACGTCTGGCGAGCCGACATGCGCCGTCCCCCGGCGGAGCGGGCACGAGGTTCCGGCATCGGCTGCGCTGACGACGACTGCATCGGAGTCGGCGGCGTCGGCGGCGGAGTGTTCGGCACGCGTGCATCCTGTCATCGCGACGATCGAGCGGTGCCCACCCATTGTCGATCAGATGAGCCGGCTGCTGCGATCACCGAACCCCGTGGTGCTCCGACGTGGCGTTGCCCGTCGACCGTCGCAGTGCCCATCGAACTGCGGCACCTGTGGAATTCACGCCGAACTGGACGATCGCGACGATGATGCGGCGGGCGGCCGTATCACGGTCGCCCGCCGATGACATCGAGACGGCGGACGGGCTCGCCAGCCAGGGCTCGCGTCATGAGCTCATGGAAGAGCTCACCGGGAGAGCCGCCCGAGCCGTGATCGATGCGGAAGACGAACTCGTCGAGATAGAACGGGAGGTGCTCGTCGGCGATCGTTCGTTGGTGGGTCTCGAGCAGCCACCGGTCGAGGGCCGAGGCGACCCGGCGCACGCGGGGAAGGGTCGTGTGCGAGTGCTCGACCTCCACAGCACGACCGAGAGCCGCGCTGGCCTCGTGCGCCATGACCGATCGCAGCTTGTGGAGCAGGTGCCAGGCCGCCCCGTAGCTGACGCCGAGCGCACGCTGTACCGCGGTCGCCGACGCTCCGGCGCTGTTCTCGGTCATCATCCAGGCCACGGTCAGCCACGTCCGCAGGGGCAGCTTCGTGTGGTCATCGCGATAGTCCGATATTGCACTTTTCGCGGGCACCGCATGCACGTGGGCAACGGGCAACGCCCTGGGATCAGCCGAGATCGACGAAGCGAATGCGGGCGATCATCGGGACGGTCCAGTGCTCACCGGTCACTGAGCACCGAGGCCCGTGCCTGCACGACAGCCCAGGCGCCGGAACGTGGAGGATCAGAACTGGAAGTAGATGAAGGGGGCGACGCCGGTGGGGCCGAGGACGTCGATGACGAGGAAGGCGCAGCCGACGAGGGCGCCCTGGAGGGCAGGGACCAGGCGGGAGAAGCGCTCCTGCAGCGCCGTCATGATCACCGCTGGGACGTGCTGGGAGACGAGCGCACCGGCGATGGCGACAACCAGGAGGGGCGTCACGAGGGGAGCCGAGCCCCAGCCGCCGTCGACGAGGCGGCGACACATGTCCCAGCCCCGGTCGACCGACTCGGCCCGGAAGAAGATCCACCCCAGGCACACGAAGTGGAACGTGGCGATACGGCCGATCCAACGCCCGGCCGCGGTCGGGCCGCGCTCGGCCCGGACGAGCCGGCGTTCCTCGCGCCGGCGGGCGGCCGTCTCGACCCGGGAGAGCACGGTCACCTGGGCCTCACGGGACATGGAGTCGGGGAGGCCCTTGTTCAGCAACGCCAACCGGCGCAGCGAGTCGCTCTCGTCGCCCGGTCGGCCACCGTCGCCGCCAGCGGCCGTGCCGATCCCGAGCCGTTCGCGCCGCCGGAACCGTCCCCGGGTCCGGCGCGACCGAACGGCGGTCTCGACGACCTGGCCACCGCCGTGCAGCCCGCCCCAGACGACGAACCGCCAGTCGGCGCCGTGCCAGAGGCCGCCCAAGACCATGGTGAGCACCAGGTTCAGCGAGGTACGGGCCCGGCCCCGGCGCGACCCGCCAAGGGGGATGTAGAGGTAGTCGCGCAGCCAGCGCGAGAGCGTCATGTGCCAGCGGCGCCAGAAGTCCTGGATCGACACGGCCGCGTAGGGAGCGTTGAAGTTGTCGGGGAAGCGGATTCCCATGAGGAGCGCACAGCCGATGGCGATGTCGGTGTAGCCCGAGAAGTCGGCGTAGATCTGGATCGCATACGCGTAGACGGCGAAGAGCACCTCTGCCGCCGAGTACAGCTCGGGGTTGGCGAAGACCCGGTCGACGATGTGATCCGACAGATAGCTCGCCAGCACGACCTTCTTGAACAGGCCGGCGACGATGAGGAACGCGGCGCGGCTGGTCTCGACCCCGGTGCGGTCGAGCCGGTGGCGCAGTTGGGGGAGCAACTCCGACGCCCTGACGATGGGTCCGGCGACCAGGTGCGGGAAGAAGGCGATGTAGACGGCGAAGTCGATCAACCGGGCCGGCGCCAGGGTGCCCCGGTACACGTCGACCACATAGCTGATGGCGTGGAACGTGAAGAACGAGATCCCGACCGGGAGGATCACCTGCACGACCGGCAGCGAGAGCTCGATCCCCCAGTCTCGGAACAGGTTCACGAGCGACGACGCGAAGAAGCCGTAGTACTTGAAGTACCCGAGCAGGCCCAGGTTGGCCACGACCGCGACGACCAGGAGACCCTTGGCCGCGGCGCGGGTGGCTGCCCGATGAATGCGGGTGGCCATCGCCTGGTTCAACAGCGTGGAGGCGACGACGAGACCGACGAACCGCCAGTTCCACCCGGCGTAGAAGACGTAGCTCGCCACGAGCACGAACCGCTTCCACCACGGGGGCCAGCGGGCGAGGAGCCAGCCGATGCCCAGCACCGCACCGAAGAAGACGGCGAACCGGATCGTGGGGAACAGCACGGCTGACGGGTTGACCGGCTTAGGAAGCTGCCTGCATTGTGCGGATGCTAACGAGCGCGCCGGCCTGGACGGCGGAGGTTGGACCACGCACGTCGGCGGGCACGTCCGGATCGGGACGCCTTGCGGCTCGAGCGGGCCCGGGCCTCCTCCATGCGGCGCTTGATGACGTCGCGCCGTTCCCGCACGTCGTGGTAGGTCAACGTCTGCACGTCAGCGGTGAGCCCCATCGACGCCTTGACGTAGTCGATGTCGACGGTCCCGGCGAGCGTGGGGTCGAGACCGGCTTCGCGCACGATCCGCTCCCCATGGGTCTGCGCAAAGTACAAGTGGACGTTGACGATCTCGGCGAGCAGGTCGAGATCGGGCGCCAGCCGCGCGATGGCGCCGTCGAGGAACACCATGTTCTTCACGAAGAGCATCAGCTCCTTGGGCATCCGGGCGCCGTAGCCCAACAGCTTCTTCGTGAGCTCCTTGAGCTCGCCCGTGAGCTGGTCGGCCGTGAGCGTGGTTGGGTCGATCACCGGCTGGTCGAGCCCCAGGTCGACGATGACCGCGTCGAGATCGGTGTCGGCCGGGAACGCGCCGAGGTCTCGGAGGGCCCCGAGCTGGCTGCGCATGTCGCCGGCCGTCCCGGTGACGAGCAGCCGGAGGAACGCGAGGCGGCGCGACTCGTCGAGCCGGCCCGTGATGCCGAAGTCGAGCAGCGCTGTTCGGCCGTCGGGCATGACGAACAGGTTGCCGCCGTGCAGGTCGCCATGGAAGACGCCGTAGAGCATGGCGCCTTCCATGAACGAGATGAGCCCGGCCCGCACGAGCGCGTGGGTGTCGATGCCCGCCGCCCGCATGGCGTCGACATCGTCGTATGCGAATCCCGACAGACGTTCCATCACCAGCACCCGCTTGGTGACGAGCGTCGGATGGGGGCGCGGGACGACCATCGTCCGCTGGTTCGTGACCGCGAGCACCCGGGCGACGTCGAGCATGTTCTCGGCCTCGAGACGGAAGTCGAGCTCCTCGACGATCGTCTCGGCGAACAGCTCCACCAGCGCCGGAGGGTTCGCCAGAGCAGCCACCGGGATGCGGCCGACGAGGTGCGGCGCCAGCCAGGCCAGGGCCCCGATGTCGCGGCGCACCCGCCGCGACACCTGCGGGCGTTGGACCTTGACCACCACGTCCTCACCGGTGAGGAGCGTGGCCGCGTGCACCTGGGCGATCGAGGCCGACGCCAGCGCCACCCGATCGAAGGACGAGAACGTCGCTTCCAGCGATCGGCCCAGGTCCTCCTCGACGACCCGCCGCACAGCATCGAACGGCTCCGGCGGTACCTGGTCGCGCAGCAGCTTGAACTGGGACACGAGCTCCTCGGGGAACAGGCCTTCGCCCGAGGAGACGATCTGACCCAGCTTGATGTACGTGGTTCCGAGGCGCTCGAACGCCTGTCGCAGACGTCTCGAGAGACCGGCCCGAGAACGCTCACGGCCCCGGCGACGATCATCGAGATACCAGGGGATCAGGGCCCGTCCGACGTGGCCGACGGCTCCCACGATCGGGCCCAGGGGCGGCACCCGGGGTGGGCGCAGCAGGGCAGGGAGCTCGCGGCGCAGCCGCGCCCGTTCCTCGGAGACGCCCTCGAGCCAGGCACACCGGGCAGGATCGACGACCCACGGCCCCACGTCGGTGAAGGCGCCGATGGCGAGATCGGCGGAAGGCTCGAGCGGTCGGTCGGGTGTCGTTTGCATCGGTGTTCACGGTAGCGAGCGGGCGAACCATCTCCGGGTGCGTCACACTCGTGCCTGATGCCGTCGTGGTACGAGGTGCTCGGCACGCCGGAAACGGCCGGCCACGACGAACTGCGGCGCGCCTACCGGGCGCGGGCGCGGTTGTGCCATCCCGATGCGCATGCGACGTCCGGCTCGGCCGACCAGGCCCGCGCCGAGCGCTCGATGCAAGAGCTGAACGCGGCGTGGTCGGTGCTGGGCAACCCCGAGAGCCGGGCGATGTACGACGAACGCCTGGCGGTCGACCGTCGCACGGCCGCCGAGCGTCTCCGCGCGGCCAACGATCATCCCGCACGGTTCTCCGGTGAAGAGCCCGAGACGGGCTGGAGCGACGACGACAGATTCGAGATCGACGCGAACGATGACGACGACGACGAGTGGGTCGACTCGGGGGTGCTGTCGGTCCCTCGCTGGGTCCACCGCTGCATCGTCGGGGTGATCGCGCTCGTGATCGTCGCACTCGTCGTGGTGAGCGCCCATGCCGGCCCGCAGCCCATCGCGACCTTCGACCGTGTCGAGCCGCTGTCGACCGGGGTCTCACCCGTCGGTCGGTGCCTCGTCATCGACGCGTCCCGGGTCGGCGTCGTCGACTGCAGCGATCGCCAAACGGCAAGGATCCGCGCCACGGTCGACCAGTCGCTGGGCGCGGTCTGCCCGGTCGGATCGCGAAGCGTCACCGTGCCCGACTACCCCAGGACGCTGTGCGTCGGAGGCAGGTGACTCAGGTTCGTCGAGGACCGGCGAGCCTCGAGGCCCGCTCGGCCAGGCGAGGCGCGTCGAGCGTGGCACACAGGGCCGCGAACTCGGCGTGGGGACCTCGCCACCGGAGGTCGTCGACGGTCTCGGGGACGGGTGCGTCGGTACGAACGGTCGCGATGTACCGGAAGAGCACGGCGAGCTCACGCTGTTGGGCCAAGGTCGTGGCCAGCTTCACCGCGCCCCGCACCTCGACGTCCCAGTGCAACGCGAGGTCGGGAATGTCCTCGATGTGGCCGTACCGGGCCAGGACCGTCGCCGCCGACTTGGCGCCCCACCCGGACAGACCGGGGAAACCGTCGGCGCTGTCGCCGACGAGGCCCAGGTAGTCGGCGATCGAAGCCGGCCCGACCCCGAAGCGCTCCCAGACGCCGGCCTCGTCGATCACGGTGTTCTTGCGCCGATCGAGCTGGACGATCCGGGTCCCTTCGATGCATTGCCCGAGATCCTTGTCGGGTGTGCAGATGACCACCCGATCGACTCGGGGATCGGCGCCCGCCTGGGCCGCTGCGGCCGCGAGCGCGTCATCGGCCTCGAACTCGACCATGGGCCACACGACCACACCCATGGCGACCAGCGCGTCCTCGACGAGGCCGAACTGCGACCAGAGCGCCGGGTCGATACCGGCTCCGGTCTTGTAGCCCGCCCAGAGCTCGTTGCGGAACGACTCGATCACGTGGTCGGTGGCGACACCGACGTGGGTGGCGCCTTCCTCGAGCATCTGGAGGACCGTGCCCAACACGCCGCGCACCGCCCCGACCTCTCGGCCCGACGCCGTCACGTGCGACGGGAGGGCGTAAAAGTAGCGGAAGAGCTCGTAGGTGCCGTCGACCAGATGGACGTCCATCGCCGGCAAGTCTGCCCACGCCAGGGGCTGGCGTGACGGATCAGCTGCGTCGGGTGAGCAGCGCCACGACGAGCGGCTCACCGGCACACGATGCATCGACCCGGGCGACGATCTCGGCTCCCGGGAACGTCATGCTGTACGAATCACCCTCGGCCACGGTCGGCAGCGACAACATCGAGGGCCCGGGGAGGAGGGCCTTGGCGGTACCGCCCAGCATGTTCGTGAGCTCGCCGAGCGTGTCCATGATCTCGTCAGGGGCCACGGCGGCGGGCTCGATGTCGAACATCACCGCGGCGGCCAACCGGGCGAAGCGTGGCGAGGTCTGGAGCGTCAGGACGCCCTCCCACCCACCGAGGATCTGGACGCACCCGATGAGCGAGCCGTTGCGGGCCGGGCCGAACGACGGCGGGGCGGGCTCGACGATCAGGGACAGCATGTCGTTCCAGACCGAGGTGCACACGTCGAGCAGCTGTGTGCTGTCGAGGCACTGCACCCGCTCAAGGTCACCTGTGAGACCCATCAGCCAACCACCCCGAGGATCTCCAGCTTCGAAAGCAGGGCGTCCTTGGTGAAGGGCTTCATCAGGTAGTCGCTGGCGCCGGCGGTGAGCGCTTCGATGACCCGCTCCATCTCGCTCTCGGTCGTGACCATCAGCATGGGCATGGCGTCGAAGCTCGACAGCGTCCGCACCGCCTTGACCAGCTCCAGCCCGTTCATCTCGGGCATGTTCCAGTCGACGAGCACGATGTCGAACTGACCCGCCTCCTCGAGCACGTCGAGGGCCTGACGGCCGTCGCCGGCTTCGGCCGTCTGGAATCCGAGCTCACCCAGCATTCTCTTGAGCACGGCCCGAATCGCTCGAGAGTCGTCGACCACCAGTGCACGCAAGGGTCGCTCCTGTCCTCGCCATGTGACGACCGGTCCCGAGGGGAGACGATGGTCGCCTGGAGCAGTTCTCCATCGGCTGAGTGTCGGACGCGATCGGGGCGAGCTTGATCGGTTTCTGTCCGGCGGAGACCTCTCAAGCCGGGCGCCGAAACGCCCGATGCTGTGGCGGAATCGACCACAGATCTCCTGGGCGCCGGCAACCGGTGGGCGCCGACGGGACTGGCACCAGCCCTCCGGTCGACGGTCGACGACCACCCCCTTCCGACGAGACGAGTTGAGGCGATGAGCAAGATCAAGGTGCTGGTCGTCGATGATGCGGTCGTTGTGCGCAGTCTGGTGGTCAAGGTCCTGGGATCCGATCCGGACATCGAGGTGGTGGGAACGGCCGCCAACGGCAAGCTGGCGCTCGCCATGCTCGAGAAGTGCCACCCCGATCTGATCACCCTGGACATCGAGATGCCGGAGATGAACGGCATCGAGACCCTGACCCACATCCGCAAGTCGCACCCGCGGCTTCCGGTGATCATGTTCTCGACGTTGACCGAACGTGGAGCGTCGTCGACGCTCGAGGCGCTCTCGCGGGGTGCGAGCGACTACGTCACCAAGCCCTCGAACACCGGCAAGATCACCGAGAGCATGGAGAAGGTCCGCCAAGACCTCATCCCGAAGATCAAAGCCCTCTGCGCTGGCGTCCCCAAGGGCTCCGGCGCCGCCGGCGGCGCACAGCCACCGTCGCATCCGGTGACGGGGCGTGCGGTCGGTGGACGGCCCGGGTCGCCGACATCGACCCGTCCGCTCCCCGGAGCTCGGGTCTCGGCTCTGCCGGGTGGTGCGGCATCTGCTCGGACCGGAGCGGCTCCGACCGGGGCGAATCGGACCACGACACGACGAGTCTCACCCGTCGAGATCGTGGTCATCGGGGTTTCGACCGGCGGACCCAACGCCCTGGGCGAGCTGATCCCGGCGCTGCCGGGGAACTTCCCGGTGCCCATCCTGATCGTGCAGCACATGCCCCCGGTCTTCACCCGGCTCCTGGCCGAGCGGCTCGACACCCGATCGAAGGTGAAGGTCGTCGAGGCCGCCCCGGGCATGGCGATCCATCCCGGGACCGTGTACGTCGCCCCTGGCGAGTACCACATGACCGTGAGACGCGAGGGTGCGTCGGTCAAGCTGGCCATGAACCAGGACCCGCCCGAGAACTCGTGCCGGCCGGCCGTCGACCCCTTGTTCCGCTCGGTCAGCCAGGTCTTCGGCGCCGGGGTCCTCGCGGTCATCCTCACGGGGATGGGAAGCGACGGCTTCCACGGTACCGAGGCGGTCCACTCCGTCGGCGGCCGCGTCCTGGCCCAGGACGAGGCCACCAGCGTCGTGTGGGGCATGCCGGGCTTCGTCGTGAAGGCCAAGCTCGCCGACGAGGTCCTTCCGCTGCACTCCATCCACGAAGCGCTCGAACGTCTCACGATGACGAGCCGCCGGGCACCCACATCCAGCCAAGCCATGTCGAGCCCAGAGGCCCGAACATGAGTGCCGCGACCCCTCTGACACAAGCCGATTTCGACTTCCTGCGGCAGATGGTCCGCAGGGATGCCGGCATCGTGCTCGAGCCGGGCAAGGAATACCTCGTCGAGACCCGCCTCGCCCCGGTGGCTCGGGACGCTGGCCTCACCGGCGGGTTGAGCGAGCTGGTCCGGGTGCTCCGCAACCGCCCCAACGACCCTCTCCGCGAGCTCGTCAAGGACGCGATGACGACGAACGAGACATCGTTCTATCGCGACATCCACCCGTTCGAATCGCTCAAGACCACCATCATCCCCGACCTGATCCAGCGACGCGCTCGCGAGCAGTCGTTGAGCATCTGGTGCGCCGCATCATCGAGCGGCCAGGAGCCGTTCAGCTTCATCATGATGCTGAAGGCGAACTTCCCCGAGCTCGAGAACTGGCGGATGACCTTCGACGCCACCGATCTCTCCAAGGAGATGGTCGAACGCTGTCAGTCGGGTCGCTACTCCCAGCTCGAGGTGAACCGGGGTCTTCCGGCCCAGCTGCTCGTGAAGTACTTCACACGCGACGGCGCCGACTGGGTCATCAAGCCCGAGGTCCGCAACGCGGTCCGGTTCCAGACCATGAACCTGATCGAGGCCTGGCCCAGCTTCCCGCCGCTCGACATCGTGTTCATCCGCAACGTCCTCATCTACTTCGACACCGAGACCAAGCGCCAGATCCTGGCCAAGATCAAGAAGCTGCTCAGGCCCGACGGGTATCTCATGCTCGGGGCCTCGGAGACCACCATCAACCTCGACGAGGGTTTCGAGCGGGTCCAGCTGGGGAAATCGGCCGTCTACAAGCTGCGCGGCGCGGCTCCGGTCTCGGGGTCTCGGAACCAGCCGGTGACGGTGGGCGCGACGGCTACGCCGGCCCCGAGCGCAACCGTGGCCGCCATGGCGAGGCCGCAGCTGCCGACGCCTGCCGCACCCGCGCCTTCAACACGGCCCGCACCGCCCCCCACCCCGGCCCCGGCCCGGCCCGCATTCCCTGCGAGGCCCCAGACCGGAACCACCCCCGCACCCGCACCGCCACGCCCAGCGTTCCCAGCCCGGCCCGCAGCCCCCGCCCCGCCGGCGCCGCAGCGCCCAAATCGTCCGACCTGAGATCCGATCAGCTCAAGACTGCCGCCCGACGGGCCGACACCCTTGTCCGGACGGCGCGTGCGCAGGCACGTGGAGAGTGCAGAGGTCCCTCGTGCAACAGACCATCGGCATCGCAGGCCTGACCGAGCTCCCGATCGCATCGCCGGTCGCCGCTCGTCTGCTGCGGGTCCTCGACGATCCGGATGCCTCGGCTCGGGAGCTGGGCCAACTCATCGAGACCGACCCCGCGTTGTCGATGCGGGTGATCCGCCTCGCGAACACGCCCTACTACGGACTCTCGCGTCGGGTCGGTAGCGCCTGGCGGGCGGTCACGATCATCGGTTTCGCCACGGTCCGCGCCATTGCGGCGAGCGCGGCGTTCGGCCTGTTCGCCGACCAGAAGCATCCGTTGCCCAAGGACTTCTGGGCCCACTCCATGGCCACGGCCGCGGGAGCATCGGTCGTCGCCCGTCACCTCGGCGTGCAGCCCGGAGAGGCCTTCTCCGCCGGGCTGTTGCACGACATCGGCAAGGCCCTGCTGTTCCGTCACGCGCCCCACGCCGTCGGACGGGTGAAGCTGCGGGCCGAGCGTGAGCACATCTCGTACCTCGACGCCGAGCGCAAGGAACTGGGGACCCACCATCCCCAGATGGCCTCACTGGCCCTCGACGCTCTCCAGTTCCCGGCCGACTTCGTGGCTGCGGTGTTCCGACACCACGAGCCCGACGGTGGCGGGAGCGAGCTCGGTCGGATGATCGTCGCCGGCGAATCCCTGGCTGTGGCCCTGGCCGGTGAGCCTCCCATCGACGAGCCGTTCACCACGGTGACCGAGGGCCTGGCCCTCGTGGGCATCGATGCCTCGGTCAAGTCGGTGCTGGAAGAGACCGCACGCGAGGTCGAGACCCTCTCGGGGTTCCTCGGCGCCTGACCCGGCGACTGGCGGAGGGAGTGGGATTTGAACCCACGGGACTCTCGTCCGGCGGTTTTCAAGACCGCTCCGTTCGGCCGCTCCGGCATCCCTCCCAGGCGCAGCATCGCAGCCCGGTCAGCCTATCGGCAGCGTGGCGGCGAGCTGGCGACGTTCAGCCCGACCCGCCGTCAGACGCGGCGCGAACCGTCGCCCGCCTGGAGAGATACCCGTAGCGTCGGCGCATGGGTGCGGTCCCCACCCCGATGAGCCAGCGGGAGGGCGCACCGAGATCGGTCGTCCACCGCAGATCGTGGCGGAGCTCGACATCGCCGTGACGAGTCCGTACCCGGTTGCCCGAGACCTGGTGAACCGGCTCGAGCCGGATGGACCTTCCCTCGACCGCCGGGGGCTCCACATCCCCTTCCCCCATCCACCCCAGGATCGTCCGCATCTCGCGCTCCGGGTGGGCGACGAAATCTTCGTATCGCATCGTGCAGGCTCGCTGGGGCCCCACTCGCCGCGCGATCAGGCGCGCCGCTGCGACCGACACGATCCACGTCCCCACCTCCTTCACCGCGATGAGCGGCCGGAACCGGCGCAACTTACGACCCGTGCCCGACAACCGCG
>VFJJ01000046.1 GCA_009886115.1 Actinomycetota bacterium | reverse complement strand
GCTGGCGATCGTCCTCACCACCGGACTCGTGATCGACAAGCACGTCTTCGCCGACAGCGACGCCAACGACCTCTATCGCAACACGGTCGTGTTCAACACCTTCGTGTGGCTGCAGATCTTCAACTGGTTCAACTGCCGGTCCGTACGATTCCACCGCAACCCGTTCAAGGGCCTGTTCAAGAGCACAACATTCCTGAGCATCGTCGGCATCGTGATCGTGCTCCAAACGCTGATCGTGGAGTTCGGCGGCGAGGTGTTCTCCACCGACGGGCTGACCGCCGGCGACTTCATGAAGTGCGTGCTCGTCGGCGCCACGGTGCTTCCGGTGTCATGGGCCGTCCGTGCCGTCGGCCGGGCCCGCTCGTCTTCAACCGCTGAGTGACGCACCGGTCCGCTCCCTGCAGCCAGACCGCTACCTCGGCCGCCCTACTCGATTCTGTCCGATTGTCCCCGATATCTCCGGAGGTGTTCCATGGTCAAGTTCTCCCGTGGTCAGAAATCGAAGCTGAGCGACCTCACGTCGGCCACCAGCCTCGTGGTGGGAATCGACATCCAGGCTGGCGGCAACTCCGACATCGACATCTCATGCTTCGGGATCGACGCGGCCGGGCAGCTTTCCGATGATCGATACTTCGTGTTCTTCAACCAGACATCGTCGCCGGAGGGCGCGATCGCCCTGCAAGGCGCGGCCGACGGCGATCGCCAGACCTTCGGCGTCGATCTCGACCGCATTCCTTCATCCATCGACAAGCTGGTGTTCACCGCCACGATCGACGGCGCCGCCACCATGTCGCAGATCACCCGGGGTCACCTCCGGATCGTCGCCGGCGGGACCGAGGTAGCCCGATTCCCCTTCACCGGCACCGACTTCACCCAGGAGAAGGCCCTGATGGTCGCCGAGATCTACCGAAAGGACGTGTGGCGCTTCGCCGCCGTGGGCGCCGGCTTCACCGGGGGGCTGAACGCGCTGCTCACCCACTTCGGGGGAAGCGAGTCCGACGCCCCGATGGCGGCTCCCCCTGCGGCACCTCCTCCGGTCCCCGCTCCCGTCCCTCAGGCCGCGCCGGCCCCCATCCGGCCGGCGGCCCCTCCGGCCCCGGCGCCCGCTCCTGCTGTGGGGCCCAAGCTCTCGCTGTCGAAGGTCACGCTCGACAAGCGCGGTTCAACGGCCCGCGTGTCGTTGGCCAAGGGAGGGACAGGATTCCAGAAGATCCACGTCAACCTCAACTGGGACAACCCCAACGCCGGCGGCGCCGCCAAGCCAGCCAAGAAAAGTCTCTTCGGGCGCAAGGAAGGCTCGGGTGCACCCGACCTCGACCTGGGCTGCATGTGGCGCCTGCTCGACGGGACTGCCGGTGTGATCCAACCGCTGGGGGGACGCTTCGGCTCGCGCACCGAGGCCCCCTACATCCTGCTCGACAAGGACGACCGCTCGGGCTTCGATGCCGACGGCGAGAATCTCTACATCGAGCGCACCGACCTCATCGACCTCGTCGTCGTCTTCGCCATGATCTACGAAGGTGCCTCCGACTTCACCGCCGTCGGCGGCCGCCTCACGATCATCGACGAGGACCAGGAAGTCTTCATGCGACTGGCCTCCCCTGAGCGCGGTCTCGGTTTCGTCGCCGCGTGCAGCATCCGCCGCATCGGTGACGAGGTCGTGGTCACCAACGAGGAGCGCTACTTTCCCGGCCACAAGCAGTGCGACGAGCACTTCGGCTTCGGCTTCAGCTGGCGAGCCGGCTCCAAGTAAGGAACTCTCAGTTCGCCTACCTGTCGCTCGCCATCATCGTTACCATGCTGGTCGCCGCGATCGTGTTCAGCCTGCAGCTCGGCAAACGCCTTGGCGTACCCGTAGAAGCCCTGTCCCTAGAGGAGGAGAAGTCGGTCGTCCTCGGGGATCAGATCGATTGGGGAGAGCACCCACAACCCCCCGTGAAAGAGACATCGTCTAGTACGACCGACGGGCGCATGACGCGAACGACGACGCGCCCAGGGTCGAGGTCCTTCACCCTGGGCGCGTCGATCATCGTGCTTGGTACGGCATGGGTCGGGTCAGTGCCGAGACGGCAGCACAGAACCTGCCCGGTGGATCATGCGTCCGGCGGGAGCAGGACGGTGTCGATGACGTGGATGATGCCGTTGCTGGCCTTGATGTCGGTGGCTGTGATGGTGGCGCCGCCGATCTTGGCGGTGCCGCCTTCGACGACGATCTCGACGTCCGAGCCTTGGACCGTGGTCAACGAGTCGACCGCGGTGACTGCGGCGGCGTCGAGCTCACCGGCAACGACGTGATAGGTCAGCACAGCGGCGAGTGCTTCGGGATCGGCGAGCAGCGCGTCGAGCGTGGCCTGCGGGACCTTGGCGAATGCCTCGTCCGTCGGTGCGAACACCGTGAACGGGCCTTCACCCTTGAGCGTCTCGATCAAGCCAGCCGCTTCCAGCGCTGTCGCCAGCGTCGTGAAGTTGCCGGCAGCCACAGCGGTGTCGACGATGTCAGACGTCGCCGCAGCCGCTGTCGATGCGGTGGTGCTCGGGAGCGTGGTGGCAGTGAGCTCGGGCGTCGACGACGCGTCGTCGTCATCTCCGCATGCGGCCATGACCAGACCCAGAACGGCGACTCCGGCCACGAGCCGGATGATTGAGCGATGCATGTGAGGATCTCCTCGTGTGAATGTGGATACCTGTCCGACGTGATTGGTCGCAATGACCGTTCGTGGATGCAGTCGCAGCGAGGGCGGAGCGAGCGAGCGGGCGTCGCAGAGCGCGACGTTGCGTGAACACGTTCGTCTCGGCGCCCTCGAACGTGGGATCGTCTCGTCGCACCGTGCGGATCTCCTCGGTGCTCGGGAGGCCACGTGCCCGCACCACTCGACTTCAGCTACGACGCGCTCGCCGGTCGCGTGGTCTTCGGCGCGGGGAGCAGGCGGGGCGTCGGGGGCGAGCTCGATCGACTGGGCGCGTCACGGGCTCTGCTGATCGCCGGCCGGGCGGAGTCCGCTCCCGTGGCGGAGCTGATCGGAGCCTTGGGGTCTCGGGTCGTCGGCCGGTTCGACGACATCGCACAGCACGTTCCCGTCGATCGGGCCGAGCAGGCGCGACGCCAGGCTCGCGACCTGGACGCTGACTGCACGATCACCGTGGGCGGAGGGTCGGCCACCGGGTTCGGCAAGGCGATCGCCCTCACCGAGCGACTGCCTCAGATCGCGATTCCCACCACGTACGCCGGATCGGAGATGACACCCATCTGGGGCCTGACAACCGGCGCTCGCAAGCTCACGGGCAACGATCCGGCCGTGCAACCCCGCGTCGTCATCTACGACCCCGAGCTCACCCTGACCCTGCCGCCGCGCGTGGCCGGTCCCAGCGGGATGAACGCGCTCGCCCACGCGGTCGAGGCGCTGTACGCGCCAGGAGCCAACCCGGTGATCTCGTTGCTCGCCCTCGAGGCGGCCCGGGTGCTGTGCGGAGCACTGCCCCGGGTCGTCGCCGCTCCAGCCGATCTCGAGGCCCGCACCGAGGCGTTCTACGGGACGTACCTGGCGGCATGTGCGCTGGCCGTCAGCGGGACAGCGCTGCACCACAAGACCTGTCACGTTCTCGGCGGCCTGTTCAACCTCGACCACGGAGGGATGAACGCCGTCGTGCTCCCCCATGCCTTGGCGTACAACGCTCCGGCGATCTCCGGGGTCTATGGCCGGCTCGGCGCGGTGTTGGGCGGCGATCCAGCCGAGGTGGTGTTCGACCTGGCTCGGACGATCGATGCGCCCGCATCGCTCGCGGCGCTGGGAATGCCCGAGGAGGGGATCGACCGGGCGGTCGCAGCCGTCGTCGACGAGGCTTCGGCGAACATCCGCCGACCGGACGCCGACTCGATCCGCGAGCTCCTGCTCGATGCCTACCACGGTCGCCGACCCCGGGCCGACCGGCGCGGCGGTTGATCACCGCCTGTTCCTGTGCGCAGTTCCGCTTTCGGCGGGGGTCCGGGTCCCGACGATGGAGCCGGTGATCGTGATGCCGTTCAGCACGGTCTTGAAGATCGGCAGCTCGACGGTGTTCTCGGCCGGGAGCCCGACGTAGACCAGATGACCGCCTCGGCGCAGGCACCGGTAGGCCGCGCTGAACGGTCCACGGGAGGCCGCGGTCGCGATCGCCTTGTCGGCTCCGCCGAGCGCGAGGATCGCGCTGACCGGGTCGTCCTGACTGGCGTCGATCGTGTATGCGGCGCCGAGCCTCTTCGCCTGGTCGAGCTTCTCGGCGGTGACATCGACGGCCACGACCGTGGCTCCGGCGATGCGCGCATACTGCACCGCGAGATGGCCCAACCCGCCGATGCCGAAGACCGCGACGAGATCCGACGAGCGGGCTCCGGAGACCTTGACGGCCTTGTAGGTCGTGACCTCTCGAGCGCAGGGCGTGGGGCCGCGTCGAGCGGGTCGATGCCGGCCGGGACCGGTCCCACGAACGCGGCCGAGGCCACGGCGTACTCGGCGAAGCTGCCGTCGATCGACTAGCCGGTGTTGCGCTGCTGGAGGCACAACGTCTCCCACCCCGAGACGCAGTGATGGCAGACACCGCAGGCCCAACCCAGCCACGGCACCGCGACCCGGTCGCCCACGGAGATCCTGCTGGCGTTCGATCCGACCCGCTCGACGATCCCGACGCCCTCGTGACCGGGCACGAACGGCGGTTGGGGTTTCACGGGCCATTCGCCACGCGCAGCGTGGATGTCGGTGTGACACAGGCCGCTCGCCTCGATGCGTACGAGCACCTCGTCAGGTCCCGGTACTGGAACCGGAGCCTGGCGCCACCAAGTGTCCTTGGGACCTGCGTCGTGGGCCCAAGGTCCTGTGTGTGGTCCTCGCCTGGATTCCCCTCGGGGCTGGCCAGCACGTCGTGCGGGTCAGCGGGCGGGTGTTCGAGGCCGTGTCGGCGCTGCTCCAACGCCGTCGGACGTGCGACCTCTACCACTCGGCCCTCACGGTCACGGTCCCGGAGGGGTGCTTCGCGATCGAGATGGCTCCGATCCCCGACGGTCACGGAGCCCGTCGCGGCGTCGTGGCCGAGGGCACAGTCGGGACGAGGTGGGCCGGGCGATTCCGCGTGTTCCGCTACGAGGTCAGGCGCTGGCGCGACGGCGTCATTCCCGATGCCCGCCACGCCGTGGCCACCATCGACGTCGAGATCGACCTCGCCCGCGCCCGACGGATTCTCGAGCTCGTGCCGTCGGTGCCCACGCCGGTGTGGGGACGAGACGAGCTCGACGTCGGCGAGATGTGGAACTCGAACTCCCTCATCTCCTGGCTCCTGCACGGCGCTGGCGTCGACGTGGCCCTGCTCGCGCTGCCTCCCGGCGGTCGTGCCCCGGGATGGCATGCCGGTCTCGCCGTTGCCGCGCGCTCGTGAGCCCCAGGCCGGTGCCCCGTGCCCGAAGGAAAGCTCGACATCCTGCGAGCCGTCGGGGCCGAATAGGTCTGCGGTCGATCTCCCCAGGACCGATCGGGACCGATCGTCGACCGGTCACCCGCCGATCTCGAACATCTCCGACAGAAATCCCTTCTTCTTGCGCTTCTTGCCGAAGGGTCCTCGACGGTCGTCGTCGTCATCATCATCGTCGTCACGCCCCCGATCGCGGTCGCCTCGTGCTGGGGAGCCCTCGCGTCCGGTCGATACGGCAGCGAGCGCGGGATCCCGTTGAGGCTCGGCCCGCTCGATGATCTTGTCGAGCTCGCCTCGATCGAGCCACACACCTCGGCACTGCGGGCAATAGTCGATCTCGACGCCATCACGGGCGCTCAAGAGCAACGTGACGTCGCTGCAGCTGGGGCATTTCATGCTGTCTCCCGGTTCTGGATGATGCGCTGGACGAGCTTGCGGAGCTCTTCGACGACGAGGACGCTGGCGGCCAGGGCGAGGCAGACGAGCCACTGCAGGGGGCCTAGTGTTAGTAGGCCAGCGCTCCAGCGGGGTGTCGTGTCGTGAGCGCCCCACCGTCGTCGTCCCGGGACACGGCGTCGATCGTCACCGGAGCTTGATCTCCATCGAGCGCAGACCACGTTCCAGGTCCGTGGGTGTGATGATCCCGATGAGCGGGTCGCTGACGCCTGGCCTCGAGGACCAGCCCAGCACCAGGATCCGCCCGGCACAGCTCGTCCGAGGGATCGACAGGAGCTCGAAGGCGTTCGTTTCGAGCCGAGCGGTGGCCACTCGCTCTCGAGGGATCGCGATATCTCGCAGGACGAGGCCGGCCACCGACAAGAGCGTGAGGTCGATGCCGCGGTCGATGACCACGAGGCCATCGATCTCGCCCCGGTCATCGAACGTGGGGAAGCTCGACCAGCTGACCCTGGGGAGTTCCTGAGCACTGAACTCGGCGACGGACATCGACGATGGCCACATGAGGGGCGCTGGAGTCATGAGCTGCCGCGCGGTGATCGCTTCCAACGCCGATTCGAGGTTTCCCTCCAACCACTCCCGGTTCGTGAACCGTGTCTCGTGCGCCGAGTCGATGCCTGTCATGTCGTCTCTCCATCTCATCCGGGACACGCTGCGTGTCCGGGCCACGAAGGCCTTCGACCGGCCTTCACCTCACGAAATAATACTACCGAATCTTAGTTCGCATGTCAAGTGCACCGGAAGTAAGATACACGAATGACAACTCGTATGATGAGCACGAACCCGTGATCGGCATGGTCGCGGTCACATCACTCGACCTCGTCCACGCGAACCTCACGTCCCCGCCCGTCCTGGCATTCGTTCTCGGGGCGGTCGCGGCGACGGCGCGGAGTGATGTGCGCCTGCCCGCCGCGGCCTCGAGCCTGCTGTCCACGTACCTGTTGCTGGCGATCGGCCTGAAGGGAGGCAAGGAGCTGGCGGCAGCGTCGGTCGGCGACCTGGCCTGGCCGCTGGTCGCCGCGCTCGCCATCGGTGCAGTCTCGCCCCTGGTCGTCTTCGCGGCGCTCAGGTGGCGGAACCGCTTCTCCGTGGTGGATTCCGGCGGGATCGCAGCGCACTACGGGTCGGTCTCCGCGGTGACGTTCACCGCGGCCGCGGGGTTCGTCGCCACCGCAGGACACGCAGCCGAGGGATTCCTCCCGGCTCTTCTGGCGATCATGGAGATCCCCGGGATCGTCGTACCGCTGGTGCTGGTGGCCTACCTGGGTGGCCGTTCGACGATGAGGGCCGCCGTGGGGGAGGTGCTCCTCGGACGATCGATCGTGCTGCTCGCTGGCGGGGTGTTGATCGGGCTCCTGGGCGGCGCCTCGGGCTACGAGCAGGTCGCGCCGCTCTTCGACGCTCCCTTCAAGGGAATCCTCACCCTGTTCCTGCTCGACCTCGGCGCCTTGGCGGGCATGCACCTGAAGTCGATCAGGCAGGCCGGGCCCTACCTCATCGGCCTGGCCCTGGTCGCACCCCCGGTGTTCGGCTTCGTCGGCGTGGCCGCGGGCGCCGCCGCCGGTCTGTCGATCGGTGGTGCCGCCACCCTCGGGGCCATGGCTGCCAGCGCGTCGTACATCGCTGCGCCGGCTGCGGTGAGCATTGCGCTGCCCGAGGCCAATCCCGCCTACTCGCTCACGGCCGCGCTCGCGATCACCTTCCCGTTCAACCTCTTGATCGGCATCCCGCTGTATCTCGAGATGGCCCGACTCCTGGCCTGACCCGGACGCCTGCTTCTCGGCCTGCGCCCGCGCCTGCGCTCACTGATCGCCGGGACCGGGGCCCTTCTTGCCCAGTGACGAGGCCACCAGCGTCAGACCCACGAGCGACACGCCGGCCGCATAGTACAGAACGTCGAGTGCGTCGCTGGAGTTGATCAGCTTCTCGACGAACTTGATCGCGATCACCAGCACGATCAGCTCGGCCAGCACCGTCTTCAGCTCGTTTAGCGATCCGACGCGCAGGCCCTCGGGAAGATCGAGCCTGCCGATGAAGAGCTCCCACAGCCCAACGGCCACGATCACCTGGACCGTCGCGATCAGGAGCAGGTCGATGATGGCCAGCAGATCGGCGACGAGCGCGCTCGACCTCCAGCCTCCGCTCAGCAGGTCGTCGACCAGCTGCACGGTCAAGGCCACGGACCACGCGAGGGTGGCGACCGTGGTGACGACCAAGACGATCGAAGCGATGGCGATGACGTGACGGAACCGTTCGAGGAGTTTCACGGGGCTGGTCCTTTGGGCAGGGGCTTGAGATCCTGACGGGGCCTGGCGTTCCCCGTTGACATACGAAGAGAGTTTCAGTAGTATAGATTCGTGTAACGAGGTTCGCTTGAAAGTCGAGCCCAGTAGAGGACGAGGCTGACCGCCAGGGACCTGGCGACGCCGACGTGATCCAGGAGGATCAGCATCATGAACGCCAACGCTTCCACGATAGCTACCAGCAGCGATCACCCCGTCGAGAGCGTCCCCGAGACGCTGGTGGGGATCTCGTTCGACGATGCCTTCCGTGCGAACGAGTTCCTGACGGCGACGAAGCGGATGGCCGCGAGTCAGCAGCTCGTGTTGAAGGATGCCGTCATCGTCGTTCGCGATGCTGAGGGCAAGACCAAGGTCCACGAGACCGTGGATCCGCAGCCGAAGCGAACCGCGCTCTCAGGGGCGTTGTGGGTGAGCCTGATCGGGCTCCTGGTCGCTGGTCCGGTGGGCTGGATCGCCGGCGCCGCAGTGGGCGCCGGAGCCGGTGTCGTCACCGCCAAGGCCATCGACCTGGGGATTCCCGACGAGTGGGTCGAGTGGTTCCGCAGCTCGACCACGCCCGGCACCGCGACGCTGGCGCTGCTCGTCACGCACCTCGACCGCGACGCACTCGTCGTCGAGGTCGAACGGTTCCGGGGTGCGCGCCTCGTCCACACCAACCTCGACGACCTCACCCTGGCTCGCATGCACCAGGCGCTGGGCCAGCTCGACCCGGCGGCTGTGACCGCCTGAGTCGACAGGGTCGACCGTCGACCCATCGGTGACAGTTCAGGGAACGTCGTAGGTGAGGAGCCACGAGCGGTACGCGGTTGGATCGCTCACCTGCGACGGGTGATGGCGCGGCAGGCACGAGAGGAACACGTCGGGGAGCACGTCGAACGTTGCGCTGACGGCGAGCCAGATCAGACGGAGATGGGTCATCGGGTTCCAGAGCCTGCGGTCGCGCCAGAGCATCACCAGCGCGGAGCTGAAGGTGAAGAATCCCAGCAGCGCCAAGGACATGAGCATGGCCAGCGTGTAGCGGCGGCGGGATCCGTCGGTCGCCTCGAACACGTCGAACGCCACGTTCTTGTGCTCGACCTCCTCGGCCAGATGCCACATGAACAGGCGGC
>VFJJ01000075.1 GCA_009886115.1 Actinomycetota bacterium | reverse complement strand
GCTTCGCCATCTGGCGTCGCGTTGGTCGCAGCGCACGGCACACCCGAGGTGGCGTCATCGACCGGGCCGGGAGCACCCGCGGTATCGGTCGGCTCGGTCGGCTCGGTCGAGGCCGCGGTCGAGGCCGCGGTCGAGGCCGCGGTACCGGCCGGCCCACCTGAGCCGACGCTGATCCCGATCTCGGCGGCCGAGCCCGGCTTCGTCGATGCCGATGACGACGCCGAAGACGATGAGCCGTCATCGGGGTCGGAGCAGGCCACGCCCGAGAGCGTGAGCGCGGCCACGACGACGATGAGACCGCGCACCCCCAAGACGCTCACCCTCCCATTGTGCCAAGTCCAGCGAGGGCCCCAGACGGCGCCCCCCATGAGGGAGACCCCCTGAGCAGGGGCCCTACCAGCCCGACACTCAGGCGTCGGGATCCCGGGTCGAGGCCCCGGCGAGCAGCATCCGCGCTGCTTCCTCGAGCTCGTCGAGAGCCTCGACCGCTGTGGAGGCACCGTTGATCCACGAGGTCAGGCACGACATCCACAGGTACTGGAGGTACCGGGCCACGTTGGCGTCGGCCGCGCTTCCCGGTCCGCCGCGAAGGGCCTGCACGATGGCCCCTGTCGTCGCGTCGCGTGTAGCTCGGACGACCTCGGCCAACGACGGCTCGGGTGACACGAACGCCTGCAAGGTGGCGGCCGTCAGGAGCGGCTCGGTCTGCAGCGCCCGGGTCGCCCAGCGGAGCAGCTCGACGACCCGGTCGTGAGGATCGTCGCCGACCAGCGGCGGCTGCGCGCGAAACACCGTCATTGCCTGGACGCGGTCGTGCAGCACCGAGACGAGCAGATGCTCCTTGGACGGGAAGTAGCGGTAGAGCGTGCCGAGCGCGACCTCCGCCGAGGCGGCGACCTCACGCATCTGCACGGCGTCGTAGCCACCGGTGCGGGCAAGGACGATGGCCGCGTCGAGGATCCGCTGGCGTCGCTCGGCCTGCGCACCGTTGACGGCACCGTCGTGGCGTGGGTTCGAATCGCGCGACGCAGGCCCGCCGGGGCCTCGTCGAGCGTCGCTCCCGGGATCCGCGCCGAGATTGGTGTGGGGGCCAGCGTCGGGTGCAGTCACGGAATCCATGGGATCACGAGCCTCGAAGGGCGGGGCCTGGAACTCGGGTACAGGTCGTCGCACCGCCCTGGCCCATTCCGACTGAGGTTAGTGTCCGGAGCAGATCGAGGCGCCCGGCTCGATCTCGCGCCGCCGAACGAGGAGAGCTCCCATGCCGTCGGTTCTCGTCACCCGTCACGTGCCCGACGGGGGCCTCGACCCCTTGCTGGCGGCGGGGATCGAGCCCGTGGTTCGCCCCGTCGACGATCCCCTCACCGGGGCCGAGCTGGCCCAGGCGGCCGCCGAGCACGATGGGCTCGTGGTTCTCCTCACCGACCGGGTCGACGCCGACGTGCTCGTCGCGGGAGCCCGAGGCGGCCGGCTCCGCGTGGTCGCCAACGTGGCTGTCGGCTACGACAACATCGATGTGGCGGCGGCCAGAGCCCACGGCATCACGATCACCAACACGCCGGGTGTGCTCACCGAGACCACCGCCGACCTGGCGTTCATGCTGATCCTGGCGGCGTCGCGATTGTGCTCGACCGCCGAGGCCGATCTGCGGGGTGGTCGTTGGGAGAGCTGGTCGATCCTCGGGTACCTCGGCCGCGACGTCTCGGGGGCCACGCTCGGGATCGTCGGCCACGGCCGGATCGGCCGAGCGGTCGCCCGCCGGGCCGAGGGTTTCGGGATGAACGTGCTCCACCACGCCCGTCAACCCACCGGTGAGCCGGGCTACGTGGCCGACCTCGACGTGCTGCTGGAACAGTCCGACGTCGTGAGCCTGCACATTCCCCTCGGACCGGAGACCCGTCACCTCATCGACGCCGATCGGCTCCGACGCATGAAGCCCACGGCGGTGCTCGTGAACACCGCCCGGGGCCAGGTCGTCGACGAGGAGGCGCTGGCGGTGGCGCTCGAGGAGGGGAGGCTCTTCGCCGCCGGGCTCGACGTGTACGAGCACGAGCCGGTGGTGCACCCCAGGCTGCTCGCCGCCCCGCGCACCGTGCTGCTCCCGCACATCGGCTCGGCATCGGTCGAGACCCGGACCCTGATGGCGCGGATGGCCTGCGCCAACGTGGTGGCCGTCCTCGCTGGCGATCGTCCCCTCAACCCCGTGACCTGACGATCGATCGGCGGCTCGCGGCGCAGGGCTCAGCCTGGTGTGCCGGGCGACGAAGCCGAGCGTGCGGGGAGCCCGAGGATGGCCGCAGCCTCGTCGGGTGTGGCCACGGGACGGCCGGCCTCGCGGCACAGCGCCACGGCCTGCTCGACCAGCTCGCGGTTGCCCGGCGTGCGCCCGGGACCACCCGCGAAGTCCTCCAACCCCACCCGGAGATGACCGCCCTCGGCCAGCGCCCAGCCGGCCATCCCCGACTCGACGACGTCTCCGCCGAGCACGGCAACGGCCCACGGCAACCGCGAGCCGTCGAGCATGGCCAGGTACGCGTCGAGCGACGGGCGGGTCGGGGGGAGCCCGAACGAGAGCCCGCCCGTCCCCCCGAGGTAGCCCACGCCCCCGCCGAAGTACAGCTTCACGAACGCCCCCGCCGGCATGGCCCCGGCAGCCTCGTACGCCAACGCCACGCGGAGAAAGCCGGGCTCGAAGATCGCCATCGACGGGCCCAAGCCGAGCGTCCGGCACTGGTCGAACTTCCACACGATGTCGCGGAACGTGTTGGTGTACACGAACTCCGACGGGATGGGCATGCCGTCGGCGTCGGCACCTCCCAGGTTGACCGACCCGGGATCGACGAACGCCACCCTCAGCACCCCGGCCTCGTGCAGCGTGAAGTGGTGGCTCCAGCGTCGCTCGATGGGTCCGCCCCAACTGGTGGTCGGATAACAGAGGGCATCGGGGCGAACACCGAGGATCTCGCGATACGCCGCGAGGCTGTCGGCGGCCATGCCCTCGGGGTCGCCGTGCTCGTCGTGCTGGTGCACGATCGACGCTCCCGCTTCGAGACAGGCCAGCGCATCGGCGGCAACCTCGGCGGGCGCGATGGGCACATGCGGGGTCCGCTCACGCTTGGTGGCGCCGTTGAGCGCCACCTCGACGATCACCGGAACGTCTCGACGATGCATGCTCGGCTCCTCAGATCGCTTCGATGGAGACCGCGGCCGCGTCGGCTCGCATCTCCCGGTGTCGGCGCTCGACCCGGGCCATCGCCCGCGGATCGGGAATGAGCCAGAATCGATCGTGACGAAGACCGTCGACGACCACGGCGGCGACGTGCTCGGCCGACTGGGCCTGGGCCATCGACGCCAACGCAGCGACCCGCACGGCGTCATCGGGCCCGAGGTCATCGCGCCCGGTGGACTCGGGCCCGGGTGCTGCTCCCGGACGGTTGCGCGCCGACTCGAGGATGCGACTGGCGGTGAAGCTGGGCACGAGCACGTGGGCCCGCAACCGTGACCCGGCTGCGGCGAAGTCGTGCTGGAGCGATTCGGTGAGCGCGATGACGCCGGCCTTGGATGCGCCGTACGCGCCGACCGCGGGGCCGGGCGCGATACCGGTCATCGACGCCGTGTTCACCACGTGACCCTCGTGCCCGCCGCTGAGCATCCGGGGTACGAAGGCGTGCATGCCGTTGATGACGCCCCACAGGTTCACCCCGAGCACCCACTCGAAATCGGCGACCGACTGCTCCCACGTGAGTCCCGAAGCCGCAACGCCCGCGTTGTTGCACAGCACGTGCACGGGGCCGAACATGGCTTCGGCAGCTTCGGCCAGCGCGGCCACAGCAGCCGGGTCGCGAACGTCGCACACGCGGCTGAGCACGGGCTCGGCGGCGCTGGGCAGATTCGCCACCGCTTCGTCGAGCGCAGCCGCCTCGACGTCGGCCATCACCACCGACATGCCCTCGGCTGCGAAGCGGCGGGCCATCGCCAGCCCGATCCCGCTCGCCGCCCCGGTGACCACCGCGGTACACCCCGCGAGCTCTCGCATGACGCCGAGTCTGGGCCACGCCCCGTTCCGTCAGCAATTGTCCGACGGGCGGGCTGAACCTCGGACTGAACCTCGGGCTGAACCGCGGGCAGATGTCGGGGGGGCCGGGGGGCCGGCTGGCGAAGATGGGCGGCGCGCCAACCCGGAGACGACAGCAGAGCGTGCTCTAGTCTCCGCCGATGACCGACACCTCGCTCCTCGGATTCTGGAAGATCGCCGAAGCCGTGCCCGACCGGCCGGCGATCGTGTCGCCCGAGCACGACCAGCTCAGCTTCGGCGAGCTGTACGAGCTCGCCAACCGGGTCGCCAACGGCTTGCTGGCCTTGGGTCTCAGGGCGGGCGACCAGGTCACGACCGTGCTCCCCAACTGCTTCGAGCAGGTGGCGTGCGGACTGGCCGGGTTCCAGACCGGGTTCTACACCACCACGGTCAACTGGCACCTCGTGGGCCCCGAGATCGCGTACATCGTCAACGACTCCGAGACCAAGGTGCTCATCGTCCACGAACGCTTCGCCGGCGAAGCCGCCCGAGTGCTCACCGAGACGAGCGTCCCGGCCAGTCACCGGTTCTCGGTCGGCCCCGTCGAAGGATTCCGGCCCTTCGCCGAGCTCATCGCCGGCCAACCCTCGACCCGGCCCGCCGAGCGCACGAGCGGCTCGCCGATGTTCTACACGTCGGGAACCACCGGCCGGCCCAAGGGTGTGCGCCGTGCCCTGCCCGGCATCGACCCCGACATGATGGCCGCCAACAGCGGCGGGTTGTTCTCGCTGTTCGGCACCAAAGCCCACAACGACGGCGTGCACATCACCCAGGCGCCGCTCTACCACACGGCCGTCAACAACTGGGCCACGATCTCATTGCACTTCGGCCACCTCGTCGTGCTCATGGACCGATGGACGCCCGAGGAGGCGCTCTCGCGCTACGAGCGCTACCGGGTCACGCAGTCGCACATGGTCCCCACGATGTTCAACCGCATGCTCAGCCTGCCTGAGGCCGAACGCACGAAGTACGACCTGTCGTCGCTCCGGGAGATGATCCACGCCGCGGCTCCCTGCCCCGTCGAGACCAAGCGCCGCATGCTCGAATGGTGGGGCCCGGTCATCTGGGAGTACTACGCGGCAACCGAGGGCGGCGGGACGATCGTCTCCCCCCAGGAGTGGCTGGCCCATCCGGGCACGGTGGGCCGGCCCTGGCCCAACTCCGAGGTGATCGTGGTCGATGCCGACGGGAACGAGCTCCCGACGGGCGAGGCCGGGACGATCTACATGCGCATGGGCGGGGCGCCCAACTTCGAGTACTACAAGGACGACGCCAAGACCCAGGCGTCACGCCTCAACGGGTTCTTCACCGTTGGCGACATCGGGTACTTCGATGACACGGGCTTCTTGTTCCTGAACGACCGGGCGACCGACATGATCATCGCCGGGGGCGTCAACATCTACCCGGCCGAGATCGAGGGCGCGCTCGTCCAGCATCCGCTCATCGCCGATGTCGCGGTGTTCGGGATCCCGCACCCCGATCTGGGCGAGGAGATCAAGGCCGTCGTCGAGCTCGTGCCGGGTGCCGACGTGGCGCCGTCGCCCGAGCTCGCCGCCGAGATCCTCCAGTGGGCGGCCACCCAGCTCGCCCGCTACAAGCTGCCGCGCACCATCGACTTCAGCGACGCGCTGCCCCGCGATCCCAACGGCAAGCTGTACAAGCGCCGCCTGCGCGATCCGTACTGGGTCGGCCAGACCCGCAAGATCTAGTGGGCTGAACACGCCCGTGATGCCGGCCCGCACGAGAGCTGAGCCGCCGCAGGTCGGCGAGTTCAGCCATCGGCAGGTCATGCTGGTGCTGGTGGCGCTGGGGGCGGCGAGCTTCATGGCCGGGCTCGACGCCACGATCCTCCAGACCGCGCTCCCCCGCATCGCCGGCGAGTTCGGCGGCGCGTCGCGCTTGGGCTGGCTGTCGATCGGCTACCTGCTCACGTCGACGATCGCCACACCGCTCACCGGCAAGATCAGCGATCTCTACGGTCGCCGGGCCGTCATGCAGGCCTCGATCGCGCTGTTCCTCGTGGGGTCGGTCGCCGCTGCGCTCTCACAGGACATGGGCCAGCTCATCATCAGCCGCTCCGTGCAAGGGCTGGGCGGCGGCGGGCTCATGTCTTTGCCCATGGCGATCATGGCCGACATCGTCTCGCCGGCCCAGCGCGGCCGCTACGCCGGCTTCATCGGCGCCGTGTACGCGCTGGCCGCTGTCACCGGACCCCTGATCGGGGGCTTCATCGTCGACCACGCCTCCTGGCACTGGTGCTTCTGGGTCAACCTCCCCGTCGGACTGGCGGCCGCCGCGGTGGTCCAGACGCGCATCACGTACCGAAACCCTCCACGACAGCACGCCGTCGACTGGGGTGGGGCCGCGCTCATCACGATCTCGGTCACGCCGCTGATGCTGGCTCTCGTCTGGGCTGGCGAGCGTCACGGCTGGCGGTCATCGACCACGCTCGGCCTCCTGGGCCTCGGGCTGGTCGCCGCGGTGCTCCTGGTGCTCCACGAGATGAGGGCTCCCGAGCCGATCATTCCCATGCGGTTCTTCAGGATCGACATCTACCGCACGATCGCCGCCGCAGTGTTCGTGGTCGGTGGCGCCATGTTCGGAGCCACGCTGTTCCTGCCCTTGTTCCTCCAGGTCGTGACGGGCGTCTCGGCCACGAACTCGGGGCTGCTCATCATGCCGATGATGCTCGGCACCACCAGCGCGTCGATCACCGCCGGCCGGCTGATCGTGCGGTACCAGCGCTACCGGCCCGTGCCGATCATCGGGCTCGGCCTCATGACCGCCGCCTTCGCATGGCTGACGACACTCGACACCACCTCGGGGGCGTGGGAGGTGATCGCGCCGATGTTCGTGATGGGACTGGGGATGGGGCCGATCATGCTCGTCGCGACGCTCGCAGCTCAGAACGTGGTCGAGCACCGCGACATGGGTGCCGTCACCTCGTCGATCCAGTTCTACCGGGCCATCGGCAACACATTCGGCGCAGCCATGTTCACGGCGATCTTCAGCAGCCGACTCTCGTCGGGGCTGGAGGCGAACATCTCGGCCGAGGCCCGGGCGACCCTGCCCGACCTGTCGGTCCTCCAAGGATCACCCAAGGTGATCAGGAGCCTGCCCGCCGAGGTCCGGACCGGCGTCATCGAGTCGTTCGCCGACGCCATCCACACGACCTACGTCGTGGGGATACCGATCTGCCTCACCGCCTTGGGGTTCATGCTGTTCCTGAAGGAGAAGCCGCTGCGGCGCACCGTCGGCGAGGTCGCCCAGCCGGATGCGCTCCCCGAGGGTTGAGCTCCCCGAGTGAGGCTGGCTCCGCTCGGTGAGCGCGCCTCCAGTCACCCGCGAGTTGCGGCTCGTATGCTCCGTGCATGCCGCTGAACCCTGCTGACTCGTTGGCTGGCCTCCGTCAGGTCTGGGACGCCGTGGCCGACATCGTGCCCACGATCGGCGACGACGACTGGGCCCGGCGAACGCCTTGTCCCGACTGGGACGTGCACGATCTGGTCGCCCATCTCGGTGCGGTCGAGGGCGGCTTCCAGGGCTTCCCGCAGCCATCGCCGCCTGAAGGTTGGGTGAACCCCAAGGAGGGCCTCGACGCCTTCACCGAGACCGGCGTGGTCGCCCGGCGGGATTGGACCCACACCGAGATCGGCGACGAGGCCCTGCGGGCGGGACGGGCCCAGATCGACAGGCTCGCAGCTCTCGATGAGGCCGGGTGGGCCGGCACCGCCAACGGGCCCTTGGGTCCGACCACCCAGGCCGGGCTGGCCGACATCCGGCTGTTCGACCTCGGGGTGCACCTCTACGACCTCCGGGCCGGCCTGGGCCGCCCGTTGGATGTCGACGGCGAGCCGCTCGTGATGGTCTGCGTTCTCCAGCGAGCCGTCGACCTGGCCGGCTGGGGCGCCGCCAAGAAGGCCCGCCTGGGTGACGGCGCCCGGCTTCGTGTCGAGCTGCACGGGACCCACGGCCGGACCTTCGACATCGTGATGGTCGACGGGTTGGCCACCGTCACCCCCGACGAGACCGGTTCCACGCGAAGCGACCGTCCGACAGCCACGGGTCGGGTCGCCGGCCACGCAGCGGCGTGGGCGTTGCTGGTGGCCGGACGTCCCCGACAGGCGGCCGAGCTCGGGGGCGTCGCGGCCGAGGGTTCCGATGCCGAGGCGTTCGTCGAGAAGTACCGCTTCTTCGGCTGAGCGTGCCGGCCCCTTCCCGCCCACTGGCGACCGTCACCGTCACCGATCCCGACGATCCGCGGATCTCCGAGTATCGCGACCTCACCGATGCCGAGCTGCGGGCCTCGTACGAGGCCGAGCACGGGCTCTTCGTTGCCGAGGGATCGCTGGTCCTGACTCGGCTGCTCATGTCGGGGCTCCGCATCCGCTCGGTGCTCGTGTCGACGCACCAGCTCGAGCAGCACCGAGGCGTCCTGGAGCGATCGCTCGACCCGACGGTCGCCGTGTACGCGGCGCCGCAGGCCGTGCTGGCCGGGGTCTCGGGGTTCTCGGTGCACCGCGGCGTCCTGGCGGCCGTCGACCGTCCCCCGCCCCGATCGATGTCCGAGCTGCTCGCCACGTCGGAGCGGGTGGTCGTCTGCGAGGCGATCAACGACCACGAGAACCTGGGCTCGATCTTCCGCAACGCCTCGGCCCTCGGCATCGACGCGGTCCTGCTCGATCCGCGTTGCAGCGATCCGTGGTACCGCCGCTGTGTGAGGGTGTCGATCGGCCATGTCCTCACGATGCCCCACGCCCGCATCGGCGCCGAAGCCTGGCCATCGGCGCTCGTCGACATCGCGGGCGCCGGCTACACCGTCGTGGCGTTGACGCCCGCCCCTTCGGCCGAACCGATCACGACGGTCGCGCGGAGCGTGCACCCGCCGTTGGCGCTCATGGTCGGCGCCGAGGGTCCCGGGCTGTCGGATGGGGCGCTCGCCCTGGCCCAACATCGGGCCCGGATCCCGATGACGACCGGGACCGACTCGCTCAACGTCGCCGCAGCCTCCGCCGTGGCCTTCCACTGCTTCGCCCCCACCAACCTCACCTGAGATCTCGCCGAACCTCGCCCGCCCCGGCGAGCCGACCGACCGCCGGGTGTCGTAGGCGTGTCGGTCAGAAGCGTCGTCGCTCAGGCCAGGCCGGCGACCTCGCGGAAGGGGCGGTCCTTGTCGACCCTGATGTCGCTGGGCAGCCCCAGGACCCGCTCGCCGATCACGTTGCGCTGGATCTGCTCGGTACCACCGCCGAACTTGGTCGAGAACTGGTTGAGGAGCTGATGCTGCCAGGCCCCGCCCTGGGGCGCGTCGGTCGATGACAACGACGCAGCCGGTCCCTCAAGCGCGAGCGCGAGGTCGGCCGTCTCGTGGAGATGGTCGCCGATGAGGATCTTCATGATCGACGCCTCGGCCGCCGGTGCCCGTCCGGCTCGCATGGTGGCCTGCATCTTGAGGCCAAGGAACCGAAGGATCTCTTGACGCATGTAGGTCTTGGCCACACGCTGTCGGACCACCGGATCGCCCGCGAGGCCGCGCTCGCGCACCAGCGCCAGGAGATCGCGCATGCCTCCTCCCCCACCTCCGCCGCTGCCGCCGATGAGGGTCCGCTCGTTCGACAGCGTGGTGTTGGCCACCCGCCAACCGTCGTTGACCGCACCGAGCACGTTCTCGCGGGGGATGTGCACATCGGTGAGGAACGTCTCGTTGAAATGCGCACTGCCCGTGATCTGCTTGATGGGCCGGCACTCGATACCGGGGCTGTGCATGTCGACAACGAAGTAGGTGATGCCCTTGTGCTTGGGGACGTCCCAGTCGGTGCGGGCCAGCAGGATGCCCCAGTCGGCCAGATGGGCGCCCGAGTTCCACACCTTCTGGCCGTTGACGAGGTAGAGGTCGCCGTCGAGATCGGCTCGGGTGCGCAAGCCGGCCAGGTCGGAACCGGCACCGGGCTCCGAGAAGAGCTGGCACCAGACTTCCTCGCCGCGGGCCAACGGGAGGAGATATCGCCGTTTCTGCTCCTCGGTCCCGTGCATCAGCATCGTGGGCCCGAACATCCCGATCCCGACAGAAAAGGCCCCGTTCGAGACGCCGTAACGCCCCTGCTCCTGGGCGATGATCCGGGCGTGCTTCGACGTGAGCCCCTGACCGCCGTATTCCTTGGGCCAGGTGAGACAAGCCCAGCCATGCTCGAACAGCAGGCCCTGCCACCAGGCGCAGCGTTCCTGATAGTGGCGCTCGCCTTCGAGGGTATGGGCCCCGTAACCCTGGGAGAAGTCGTCGGGGTGGCCCTTGGGAATGGCATGGGCCGCAAGGAACTCGCGGGCTCGGGCCCGGAACTCGACGAACTCGGACTCTTCCTCGGATTCGGTCTCGGTCCTCGTCGTGCGCGTCATCGCGGGCTCCGCGAGGCGTCGACTGGGCGGAAGAACGGGAGGTGCACGTCGCCGTCGTCGGACGCCGCGAAGTGCACCTCGACGGGCATCCCGATGGTGACCGTGTCGGGGTCGATGTCGGTGACGTTGCTCATCATGCGAGGGCCCTCCTCGAGATCGATCATGGCGACCACATACGGCAGCTCCGAGCGATACGGCTCGGCGTGGTTCTGGCGGATGACCGTGTACGTGTGGACGGTGCCCCGTCCCGAGCCCACGATCCATCCGACGGCGCCCGCGCACTGGGTGCAGCACCAGCGGGGATAGAACTGGCGGTGCCCGCAGGCGCTGCACTGCTGGACGAGCAACTCGCCCCTGGCGCAGCCGGCGAAGAACTCCTCGGCGATCGGGTCGGCCACCTGTGGCAGCGGTCGGCGGTTCATGTTCACGGTCATCGCACGCTCCTCGTCGTTGCCGTGCTCACGCCGGGGCCTGGTTGCCGAGCAGCACGACGCCCAGACAGCTCAGCCAGCCACCCGATCCGCAAGCGATCGCGACCTCGGCGTCGGGCACCTGGAACGGACCGGCCTGACCCCGAAGCTGGCGAACGGCCTCGACGAGCAAGAAGATGCCCCGCATGCCGGGATGGCACGACGACAGCCCGCCGCCGTCGGGGTTCATCGGATGCGACCCGCCGATGCGGAGCTTGCCGTCCTCGACGAACGGGCCGCCCTCGCCCTTGGCGCAGAAACCCAGGTCTTCGAGCATCAGCAAGGCCGTGATCGTGAAGCTGTCGTAGAAGTGGAGCACGTCGACGTCGGCTGGCGTGAGCCCGGCGCGCCGGAAGGCCTCCGGCCCGGCGACCGCGGCAGCGGTGGTCGTGAAGTCCTCCATCTGGCTGATGCTCCAGTGACTCGACGTGCCGGCCGCGCCCAGGATGTAGATGGGCGCCTGCTTGAGGTCGCGGGCCCGTTCGGCGGTCGTCATGATGAACGCACCGCCGCCGTCGGAGATCACGCAGCAGTCGAGCTTGTGCAACGGGTCGGCGATCATCCTCGAGCCGAGCACGTCGTCGATCGTGAGCGGCGTCCGGTAGAGCGCGTTCGGGTTGAGCGACGCGTGGTAGCGGGCGTCGACGGCGATCTGGGCCAGGTGCTCGGGCTTGGTCCCGTACTGGTGCATGTGCCGCTTGGCCGCCATGGCGTACGAGCCGATGAGCACGTTGCCGTACGGCGCCTCCCACTTGGTGGGACCGGCGACGCGCTGGCCGGGAACGTGGAACCCCTTGCTCCCCAGCGTCCGTCCCGACGTCGTGAGCAGGCTCGAGCCGTACGTGCACAGCACGGTGTCGCAGAGCCCGTCCTTGATGGCCGCCGCTGCGTGCTGCACGAGGAACTCGTACGACGAGCCGCCCGTCATGGTGCCGTCGAGGTAGCGGTGCTCGATCTTCAGGTACTCGGCCATGTTCACGGCGTCGTCGACCATGGGCCCCGCTCCACCGGCGCTCATGTACCCGTCGATCTCGCTCTTGGCCAGGCCGCAGTCGTCGAGCGCCCGCTGCATCGCCTGCACGTGATGGCCGACGCCGTCGAGATGCGGCGCGATCGGCGCGTCACTCAGCCCGACCCCCACGATGACCGGCGTCCTGTCCCCTCCTGCCATGCATTCCCCCCGGGGTGATCTGGTCCGCTTCCTCGGCCCTAGAGCCAGGGAACCTAGAGCCAGGGAACCTAGAGCAGATTGATGAGCCCCGCCCTACAGAGTTCCTGAGGGGCGCACGACCGCCATCATGGGCGCGGCCAGCCCGTGACCCGCGTCGGATTCGAAGCAGTGGGCCCAACGACTCCGTTATGCCGTCGTGCTACAAACCCCGGTGGTCGACGGTCGATTCAGTCTGCCCAGAGGATGGGGACGGGGAGCGCCCAGATCCGCTCCCCGAGCGGCACGACCCGGTCCCCGAGGTAGAGCACGACACCCGCAGCAAACCGGTCGCTGAGCTTGTCGCGGAGAACGTGGAGGTGCTTCACGTCGCCTCGTGACACCGAGGATGTGGCCTTCACCTCGATACCGGCGATTCGGCCGCTGTCGTCCTCGACGATGAGATCGACCTCGGCACCGTTGCGGTCTCGCCAGTGACGAATCGTCGGTTGCCGGTCCGACCAGCCGCGTTGCTTGACCAGCTCCATCGTCACGAAGGACTCGAGCATCGGACCAGTCAACGAGCTCGTCGCCATACCGAGGTCGTTCGCACTTCGGCCGAGCAACGCGCAGGCCAGACCGGTATCGGCGATCACCACCTTCGAATGGCGCTTCTCGCGGCTCGTCAGGCTCGGTGTCCACGCCCTGACCCGCACCACGAGCCCGACGAGCTCCAGCAAGCCCACGTATCGAGCGACCGTGTCCGCGCTCATCCCGCTATCGCCGGCGAGCCGAGCCGTCACCATCTCCCCCGAACTGTTCGCAGCGAGCAAGCGCAACATCTTCGGCAGCTCCTCGGCCTGCGTGATCGACGAGGCCTCCACGACGTCGCGCTCGACCACGGTCCGCAGGTAATTCCGATGCCAACGCGCTGCCGGCGCCGAGGACGCGTCGATGAGCTCGGGAAATCCACCCCGCACCACTCGACCGAACAACACCTGACGATCGACGGTCTCGAACCGTCGACGGACCAGCTCATCGGGATCGTTGAGCAACGTGTCGAGGAACGTCTCGCGCACACCCGCCAGCTCTCCCTGCGAGAACGGCCAGAGGTCCAAGATCTCGGCACGACCAGCCAACGACTCCGACAGCTGGGGCACCGACAAGAAGCGGGTCGACCCGGCCAATACGAACTGGCCACGATCTTTGCGGCGGTCGACCGTCGACTTGACCGCGAGCACCACATCGTTGCCGCCGCGCTGCACCTCGTCGATCGCCATGGGAGAGCTGCCCTGTTCGACAAACCCGTGGGGGTCCAGCCGGGCTGCGGTACGGACCGACTCGTCATCCAGGCTCCAGTAACTCCCGGACCCCTCGACCAACTGCTTCACCAAGGTCGTCTTGCCAGACTGCCTCGGTCCGTTGATGACCGTGACCCGGAACCCCCGCAACGATTCCTCGGCCACGCGCAACAGATGACGCTCGATCACAGCTCGATGCTACCGCGAAACGCTGATGATCTGTGCGTGGAACGCTGACCTCAACTGCGGGGAACGCTGATGCTCACGTTGGCCCGCGAGCGCCAGGCCACGTCGGTCGAGGTCTGCGTCTCCGATCTCACGTCGTTGGCCGACACCATCGCCGACCTGGGGGACCCCGAGGTCATGGCCAGCGCGTGGCGTGGACAGGCTGGCTCATCGACACGTCCGCTCCGGTGCGCCTGGGGTCGAGCCCCGATGCCCCGGACTGGGTGGAGCGGATCCAGCGCGGGCTCGTGCGGATCAGCACGGTGACCAGGCTCGAGGATCGAGCCGAGCAGCGCTCCGTGGACGAGCATCCCGAGCTGTTCCAGCAACCGTCTGAGTGACCGCTGCTGCGCTGCGACCCCCGAACCGTTTTCCCTCCCGCGTCGCCCGGTGGCGCCGAGGGACTCGCCGGGATCAGCGGGTGATGAAGAGGGCCAGGGAGGTGAGCCAGACGAGCTGGCGGTGCTCACGGCGGATCAGGCGGAGCACGCCGGCAGTACCGGCTCGGCAGCGCTCGAGGGGGCCGAGGCCGGGGCGGGCGACGTAGCCCAAGGCACCGCGCACAACGGGGAGAGTGTTCACCGCGGCAGTATGAGCCGCAGCATCGGCCCTCGGGAAGAGGCACTTGAGAGGCCACCGGGAGATCTGCGGTGTTCGCGGGATCTGGGAACCGCAGCGAGGGGCTGGGCGTCTTAGGGTACGAATCGGCAGTGAACCGGACGGTTCGACGCGAGTCACTCGACCACGGAGGGACCCCCATGTACCCCAGCTCCTCGAGTCGGCGACGGTCTTGCCTCGTGCGGCTCGGCGTCGCCCTGACCGCGACGGTCGGGCTCGTCGCCGGATGTGGTGGCGGTGACAGCGTCGAGACCGCCGGCGGTGAGGGTGACGGTGCCACTGCGACCGACACGACCTATCCCGACCAGGCGTTCTTCGAGGCGATCTACGGCAATCAGGAGTCGTCGGAGCGCAAGCAGCTGGAGGTCGAGGACATGGTCCGCGACTGCATGACGGCGCTGGGGTGGGAGTACACGCCCGTCGACTACTCGGGCCAGTTCCAGGGAGCCCCAACCTCGGGGCTCATCAACACCCTGAGCCCCGACGAGGTGGCTGAAGACTGGGGCTACCTCCTCTCGACGGCGATCGGCCACGAGACCGAGCTGTACGGCGACTTCTCGGGCGGGCCCGCCAGCGAGTTCGTCGATCCCAACCAGGAGTACGTGCAGGCCCTCTCGACCTCTGACCAGGAGGCCTACTACAAGGACCTGTACGGCGATTTCAGCGACTTCGACCCCGAATCCGAGGAGCCGCCGACCCCGCAGGGCTGTCAGGGAATCGCCTCGGCCGAGGTGTTCGGCGACTTCGAGCTCCAAGAGGAGCTGGGCACGGCCGTTCAGGAGCTCGAGACCCGCATCGCAGCCGACTCCCGCATCGTCGACGCCCAGAAGAACTGGCGCGAGTGCATGGCCGACAAGGGCTTCCCCGATTTCCAGTCGCGCGAGGACATCTACAACGAGCTCAGCACCCGCCTCAGCGAGGTGATGGGCTGGAACGAGGGAGGCGACGGGTTCGCCACGGAAACGATCATCGCCGACGGGTTCTCCGACTCCTTCTCCGATGACGGAGGCGGCGACGGGGTCACCGTGGCGACCGTCGCGGCACCCGCGCCGGGCGGCTTCGAGACCCCGGAGCCCAAGGATCCCGAGGGCCTGGCCCGTCTGCAGGAGCGTGAGCTGGAGCTGGCCCGGGCCGACCTCCTCGACTGCGGGAAGGACCTCGACGAGACGACCCGTGACATCAGGGCCGAGTACCAGGAGCAGTTCCTGATCGATCACCCCGAGCTCGTCCTGGCCAACCAGTGAACGTGAGCAGTCCGATCACGCTCGATCAGTCGAGGCCGGGCGGTCCACAGCGGTCCTCCACGCGCTCCTCACAGGTTCTTGACAGCTGCTGTGGCACAACGGTTTCGACACCGTTGATCCACTTCGTCAGGGGACCGCTCATGAACCCGTTCCACAGCCTGTCGTGCCGCCACCGAGGGACTGCCGGGTGCCAGCGGCGGTGTGGTGATCGTCCAAAGCGTGGAGGACACCGACGTGGCCCCCGCGAAGGCGACGCGACGACCACCACCATCGACCGGTCGGCGCTCGATGCGCTCCGGGCCGAGGAGCTGGCGCTGAGCAAGGCCGACGCTGAGTGCTCGGCCGAAACGACCGGCCCCGTGCTCGAGGAGGTTCGTCCCGAGTACGAGCAGCGCTTCCTCGACTCTCATCCCGAGCTCGCCAACCAGGCCGAAGGCTGACCCGGCGGGCTCCCCGGCGAGCTCCCCGTCCCAGACCAGAGATCAGGAGCAGTGATCCGATGCGTCGCAATGCAGTGGTGGCGGTGACCCTGGCCGCGGTGGTGGGCGCCGCAGCCGGAGGGTGGGCGCTCGGCCGGAACGTGAAGTCATCGGCCGACGCTGCCGCCGAGGCCGACGCCCCGCCGGCCTCACGCATCACCGTCCCCGTCGAGGAGCGCACGCTCTCGTCGAACCTCATCGTGCGAGGCACCGTCCGCTACGACGAGCCGACCCCCGTTGCGCTGGCCGGCTCGGTGGGCACGGGAACCTCGTCGGGCGGTGCCGGCGCCGGCTCGGCGACGGTGACGGTCGCACCCGAGCAGGGCGACACGATCGACGACAACTCGACCGTGCTCGAGGTATCGGGCCGTCCCGTGTTCGCCGTGCAGGGCGACCAGCCGATGTACCGTCCGATCACGCCCGGGGCGACCGGTGACGACGTGAAGCAGGTCGAGGACGCGCTGGTTCGGTTCGGCTTCGACCCCGGCCCGGTCGATGGCATCTACGACGCCGCCGCCCAGGCCGCGGTGGCCGCGTGGTACGAGTCGAAGGGCTACGCGGCCCAGGGCCTCACCACCGACCAGCAGACACAGCTCCGCTCGTTGCGTTCGGCCGTGACCGCAGCCCAGCAAGGTCTCACCCAGGCCAACAAGGCCCTGAGCGACGCCAACAAGCCGCCGACCGAGTCGGAGCGCCTCCAGGCCGAGGTGGGGGTGCGCTCGGCCCAGGACGCGCTCACCGAAGCGACACGCCGCGCCGACGACGCGCTCAGGCAGTCCGCGGCTGACGTCACCTCCCGTACCCAGGCCCGAGATGCCGCCAGAACCGCGCTCACCGCAGCCACCGGCGCCCGTGACAGCTCGGCCGCGGCCAGAACGGCTGCCGCCGACGCCCTGGCCTCGGCCCAGGCCCAGCAAGCTGCGAACACGCCCAACCCGGAAACCGGGAATCCGTGGACCGCCCAGGGGATCGCCTCGCTGAGCCAAGCGGCGTCGACGGCAGCCGCCGAGGCGGCGCAGGCCGTCGTCGCGCACAACGAGGCGACCTCGACGCTGACCGGCGCCGAGCAAGCGCTTCGTGACGCGCAGACGGCGCAGACCAGGCAGCCCGAGACCAGCGCCGCTTCGGTGCGCTCGGCCCAGGATGCACTGCGTCTGGCCGAGCTGAGTCTCGAACAGCTCGACGCTCCCCGCGATCTGACAGCGGTGCGAGAGGGAGTGGCCACAGCCAGTCGGGCTCGCGACCAGGCCGAGCAGGACCTCGCCGAGTACTCGGTGACGGTCGGCGTGAGCCTGCCCGCGGGCGAGGTGCTGTTCCTGCCCACGCTTCCCGTCCGCATCGACTCGGTCAAGGTCCGAAGGGGCGATGCCGTGAGCGGCGAGATCATGACGGTCACCGGTTCACGGCTCGCCGTCGACGCTTCGGTCCAGGTCGCCGACCGCGACCTCATCGCCGAGGACGACGTCGTCGAGGTCGAGTCGACCGACTTCGGCATCGTGCTCGGTGGGACCATCTCGTTCATCGACTCCAGGCCCGGCACCAAAGGCCTCGACGCCCAGCACGTCTACGTCGAGATCACCCCCGACGATTCCGAGCTGGCCCAGCAGCTCAACGGGGCTCCGGTGAAGATCACCATCCCGGTCCGCTCGACGGGCGACGAGGCGGTGCTCGCCGTCCCGCTCGCTGCGGTCTCGGCATCGGCCGACGGCTCCAGCCGGGTCGAGATCGAGCTGCCCGACGGGACGACCCGCCTGGTGAAGGTCGAACCCGGACTCGCAGCGCAGGGCTACGTGCAGATCACGGCGCTCGAAGGCGCCGCCATCGCCGAGGGCGACCGGGTGGTCGTGGGTGTGGGCGCCCGTGACGGCGCCGAGACAGATTCGAGCAACGGCACCACCGAGGCCAGCGTTGCGGGGCAAGGATGAGGCTCGACACGCCGAGCACCGTTGCCGTGAACCCGATCGTCCCCGTCGTCGAGCTCCGGGATGTCGGCAAGGTCTTCGCCAGCGAGCCCCCCGTCGTGGCGCTCGAGGGCGTGAACCTCATCGTCGATCCCGGCGACTACGTGTCGGTCGTCGGCCCCTCGGGGTCCGGGAAATCAACGCTGTTGAACATCGTCGGCTGCCTCGACCGGCACACGAGCGGGCAGTTCCTGCTCGACGGCATCGACGTGGCGACCCTCAAGGACGGCCAGCGCGCCGCATTGCGGGGGCAGAAGATCGGGTTCGTGTTCCAGACCTTCCACCTGCTCGCGCACCGGACGGTCGAGGAGAACGTGATGCTGGCCGAGCTGTACCGGCGCGGCGATCGCAAGGGGCGTCGAGAACGGGCCGAGGCCGCGTTGCACAAGGTCGGCCTCGACTCCCGGCTGGGTTTCAAGCCGACCAAGCTCTCGGGTGGCGAGCGCCAACGCGTGGCGATGGCCCGGGCGCTCGTGGCTTCACCCAGCCTGCTGCTGTGCGACGAGCCCACGGGCAACCTCGACTCCAAGAACACCGAAGCGCTCCTCGACCTGTTCGACGGCTTGCGCGCCGACGGGCTCACGATCATCGTGATCACCCACGACGAAGCGGTGAGCCGCCGGGCCCAGCGGCGGGTGCGGATCGTCGACGGCATCCTCACCGAGGACGACCTCACTGCGGTCACGGCGCTCTCCCGGTCGAGCGGCCCCGACGTCACGAGCCCTCGATGACCATCGGTCCCCGACTCACGTGGCGCGACCTGGCCAGTGAAGCCATCGCCGGGTTGTTCACCCGACCCGTCCGCACGGCGCTCACGGTGCTCGGCACCGTCCTCGGCATCGGTGCGCTCGTCGCCACCCTCGGGGTCTCCAAGACGGCGGGGAACCGGATCGTGGGTCGTTTCGACGAGCTGGCCGCCACCCAGGTGAGCGTGGAGCCGGCGTCGAACGGCCTCTTCGGCGGCGGTCCGAGCGAGGAGCAGCAACGCCAAGGTGCGGTGCTGCCCTGGAACGTCGAGGACCGCCTCCTGCGCCTCAACGGGGTCGTGGCCGCGGGCGCTCTCGCCGATGCGAACGTCGGCCAGGCGCTGGTGCGCTCGACGCCCATCCACGATCCGCTCGGACAGACCGAGTTCCAGATGCGGACGGTCGCCGCGACCCCGGGCCTGTTGCCGGCGCTGCGCGGCATCCTGGCGACGGGGCGGTGGTTCGACGAGGGCCACAGCGATCGAGCCGACCGGACCGTCGTCCTCGGAGCAGGAGCCGCCCGACGGCTCAACGTGACCCGGGTCGACAACCAGCCGGCCATCTACATCGGCGACGACATCTTCACCGTCATCGGGATCCTCGCCGACGTCAGGCGCGAAGCCGATCTCCTGAACGCTGTCATCATGCCGTCGGGGACCGCGCAGGAGCGCTACGGCGACCTGGCGCCGTCGAAGGTCGTCATCGAGACCGAGATCGGCGCGGCCCAGCTCATCGCCTCGCAGGCGGCGGTGGCGCTCAATCCCAACAACCCCGAGGCCCTGCGGGTCGGCGCGCCACCCGATCCCCGAACCACCCGCCGCAAGGTGGAAGGCGACGTGAACTCGCTGTTCCTCGTCCTCGGGCTGGTGTCGCTCGTGGTGGGGGCGATCGGCATCGCCAACGTGACGCTCGTGACGGTGCTCGAACGCACCGGTGAGATCGGTCTCCGGCGAGCGCTCGGCGCGGCCCGTCGACACATCGCGCTCCAGTTTCTCGTGGAGTCGACGGCGATGGGCCTCGCCGGGGGCATCATCGGGGCCTCGGCCGGCACCCTCATCGTGGTCGCCGTCTCGGCGTCGCGCGACTGGACCCCGGTCCTCGACGCCTGGGTCCCGTTCGCATCACCGTTCGTGGGGGCCATCGTCGGCCTCGTCGCGGGCCTGTACCCGTCGCTGCGGGCCGCCCGCATGGAGCCGGTCGACGCCCTCCGAGCGGGGACCTGAGCCGGCCTGCCCGGCCAACACCTGTCGCTCAAGGGCAAGAGAGGCGTCTGAGCGACAGGTGCTCGCCTGGGGAGTGGGCTTCGATCCCCCACGCTTGCCGGGGCGATCTCCCCCGTCGTCCCCCCAACGCGGGGCTGCGAGCAGGGGCTCGTCCCCGATCTCGGGAACCAAAGTTGGGCGTACCTTCATCTCATCGGGTGAAACGCTCACCCGATCGGAGCACACGCTCCGAGAGAGCAGGAGGAAGGCCATGGCCATCACCACGCTGCGACGCTCGATCGGCCGGACGGTCGACCTCGTCACCGACGCTCGAACATTCCACGGCACGCTGCTGTCGTGCAGCACGACCAGCGTGTGGCTGGTCGGCGACAACGACACCGACATGATCGTGCCCCTCACCCGGGTCCGCAGCGTCGTCGTCGAGGCCGCGTAGCCCACGCCCAGCCCACGGGGTCGCCCGTCACCCCATCTCTGGGGGCCCGGCGGACCTCGGGAGGCCGACCGCCGCCGAGGTCCGTAGGCTCGCCTCGATGAGCGATCCCTTCGCAGCCGGCTCGGTGTCCCTGCGCCTGTACCCGCACGATCTCCCGGCCGCCGAGCTCCTCGAGGAGATGCTCGAACAGGCCCGCTGCGCCGAGGCCGTCGGGTTCGACGGGATCATGGTGAGCGAGCATCACGGCGGCTTCCCCGGGTATCTCCCAAACCCGCTCCAGATGGCCGGCTGGATGCTCGAGGTGACCTCGACGGTGTGGGTGGCGGCCTGTCCGCTGCTGCCTCTGCTGCGCCCAACGGCGATCGTGGCTGAAGAAGTCGCCTGGCTCGCGGCCCGTCACACCGGGCGCGTCGGTGTCGGCTTCGCAGCTGGCGCATTGCCCCTCGACTTCGAGCTTGCCGGTGTGCCGTTCGACGAGGGCCGGATCGGGCCCCGCTTCGCTGCCGCGCTCGCCCTGCTCGCCGACGCGCTCGGACGGGGAATCGCGCCGGGACCGTTGGCCGGAGACCGGGCCATCGCGCGGTGTGCGTCGGCGCCCGTCCCCGTGATCTCAGCCGCGGCGTCACCCGCCGCCGCTCGGCGCGCTGCCTCGCTGGGCTGCGGGATCATCCTCGACTCGATGGCCGGCAGCGACCGCACCCGTCGACTCGTCGACGCCTACCGGGGCGCTGGAGGGGCCGGCCCGCGCATCGTGGTGCGACGGGTCTGGGTGGGCGAGCCGCCCGGAGCGCGGGTTGCCGATCAGATGGCGCTCTACCGCTCGTACGCCGCCAGCTCGGCTGTGTCGCGATGGGGCGCCGACGAGCTCGTGACCTCGGCCGACCCCGGCGACATCGCCGAACGGTTGAGCGGTTTCTGCCGGACGACGGGCTGCGACGTGCTCAACGTGCGTGTGCACATGGTCGGCCTTGAGCCCGAACAGGCCCGCGAGCAGATCGGCGCCCTGGCCGATGTCGTCGCGGCCGTCGATCTCGGCTGAGCGCCGTCAACCCGGCGCGGAGCGCCGTCAACCCGGCGTCGGCAGCCGCTGGCGGGCCGCTCCCAGCGAGGCCTGGTCGGCTGCGGCTCGCCCCGCGTGCCAGCCGGCGCCGTCGTTGACGTTCACCGAGCCGAGCTGACGGGTGGACGGGAACGTCTTGATGCGCAGCTCGTCGACGGCCACTCGACGCCCGGCGAGGACGGGGAGCATCCCTGCGCCGTGCGCCACGTTGGCCTCCTCGGTGGCGTGCTCGACCGCGGCCTGGAGCCGTTCGCCGATCCGGAAGGCGAAGCCGAGCAGGAACGACTGCCGGAAAGCTCGACTGCGGGCCCGGGCGCCCGAGCGCTCGCCCGACCCGGCGGCCGCCAGCGCCGCACTCGACTGGACCAACAGCGACGCATAGAGCATCTCGACGTGATCGAGGTCGACGGGGTAGCCGAACACCGTGCCGAAGCCGAGCTCGAGCGAGAGCACGGCCCGACATCGGTTCGCGCCCGAGATCTCGCTGAGCAGACGCCCCTTGGGCATGGCGTAGGGATCTTCAACCCCGAACCGCCGCCCCTCGGGTTCGTCGGCCGAGCGACCACCAGCGATCCCGTCGAGCATGGCCTCGTCGATGGCGTGGCGGGCCATCAGCTCCTGGGCCTTGGCCGTGAACGACTCGGCCTCCTCGGGGAACTCGGTCGACTCGGCCTTCGCCAACAGGGCCTGTACACGCGACAGGAGCTTGGGATCGATGCCCCGTCGGTCGGCGCCCGTCGAACGGTGCCGGACCGGACTGCCCGGCGGCGGGATGAGGATGGGCAGCAGTGGAAGCCGGCCCAACAGGAGCAGAACCGGCACCGCCGCCTCGACGGCCTCAACGGCGTCGAGCCCGTGCCGCCGAACCCAGTGGACCAGGAAGGCGACATCGTCCTGAGGCCACCAGACCCGGCACTCGATGGCCTCGAGCTGAGCCTCCCAGCGCGGATCGACCGGCGTCTGGACCGTCCGGGCCCGCTCGGCCGCGATGAGGTCGACGGCCAGCCGGCCGCTCTTGACCCCGAGCTCCTGGCGCACGATCCGAGCCAGATCGGTCGGCTGCCAGCCCCGTCTCCAAGCGCTCGACACCGCGGCCTCGAGCTCCCGGCCCAGCGTCCCCAGGCCCTCGTCGACCGACGCCGCCTCGTCGGACCCGCGAGGGCCGCCGGCCCGTGCTGCGCCGCTGTCTCCGCTGTCTCCCCTGTCTCCCCTGTCTCCCCTGTCTCCCCTGTCTCCAGTCGGGGGGCGCTCAGCCGGGGGGCGCTCAACCGGGGGGCGCTCAGCCGGGGGGCGCTCAACCGGAGCCGGGGCCGGACCGGCCGCCGCCCGTTCACGCCGGTCGCGCTCGCGCGCGCGCTGCTTGTCGTCCCTGCGCTTCTTGCTGTTACGTCCCACGATTCCCCCTCGAGGCCTGCCACCCCCGCAACCCCACCATCTGTGTGCAGAATTCGTCGCCAGGCGACGTTTTCTGCACACAGAACCCCGCCGGGGAGCGCGGGGGTGGAGAGATGAGGGGCGCTCAGCTCGGTGGGGCGAGGGCGGTCTCGACCGCAGCCAGATCGTCGGCGCTCATCAACCATCCGAGCGCAGCCACGTTGGCCGTCACCTGCTCGGCCGAGGTGGCGCCGGCGATCACCGAGGGCACCGACGGCTGCGACGCCATCCACGACATGGCCAGCTCGAGCAGGGTGTGACCACGTTCCTCGGCGACGGCGGTCAGCCGCTCGACCTGGATGAACTTCTCGTCGGTGGCGAAGGCCGAGAAATAGGGCGACGCGGCCAGACGCGAGCCCAGCGGGAAGTCTTCGCCCCGCCGGTACTTGCCGGTGAGCAGACCCGAGGCGAGCGGGAAGTACGGCAGCATGCCGATGCCGTAGTGCTCGCACGCCGGGATCACCTCGCGCTCAACGTCGCGGCTCAGGAGCGACCACTCGTTCTGCGCCGACACGAACCGCAAACCGCCCGAGGTGCGGGCGACGTGCTCGGCCTCGGCGACCTGCCATCCGGCCAGGTTCGACGAGCCGAGGTACCGCACCTTGCCCTGGCGGACCAGATCGTCCATCGCACCAAGCGTTTCCTCGATCGGCGTCGACGGGTCGGGCTGGTGGAACTGGTAGAGGTCGATGTGATCGGTGTTCAGCCGGCGCAGGCTGTCTTCACACGCCTTGATGGCCCGCCGGCGCGAACCGCCCTGCTGGAACCACTCCTTGCCCATGGGCATGCCGAACTTCGTGGCCAACACCACATCGCTGCGGTGCCCGGCCAGGGCCGCGCCGAGGAACTCCTCCGAGCGGCCGCCGCCATAGATGTCGGCCGTGTCGAACAGCGTGATGCCGGCGTCGAGCGCCGCCTTGACGACGCCCTTGGTGAGGTCGGCGTCGATGCGCATCCCGAAGTTGTTGCAGCCGAGCCCGGCCACCGACACCTTGAGCCCAGACGTTCCGAGGTTCCTGTAGTCCATGTGCGGAAGCTAGCGCAGCACTCAGCGGAGCACTCAGCGGAGTTGCTCGGGGACCGATCGCACCACGTTGTCGGTGCTCGATCGGAGCACGATGTCGTTGTAGCCGGTGCCCGCCTCGACCATCTCCAACAACGCCGGATTGTCCCAACCCACGTAGAGCGCTCTGCGTCCGGGTGTGCCCTGCGGGGCCGTGGGCGACGGCGCCGCGTGCAGGCAGTGGGCGAAGTGCATCGTGACGTCGCCCGGTTCGGTGGTGACGGCAACCGTGGGATGGCGGCCCAGGCGCATCTCATCGTCGCTCAACTGATGACACGAGGTGAGATGCGAGCCGGCGAGGAAGTGGAGCTGGCCGCTCTCGGCCGTTGCCGGATCGAGCTGGATGCCGACGTTGATCGTGGGGCACAGCACCGGATGGCCACCGAGACCGCAGTCGACGTGCCAGGGCAGGTCGGAGAGGCCCTCCACCGCGCCCGGGTTCTTGATCACGACCGTGTGCCCGTCGCCCCGATCGGGTGCGACGACGAACGAGACGCCCGGGGGCCGGACGATCTCGATCAGAGCCTTCAGCCGCTCGTCGTGGTGCATGGCCGCGAGCAGCGCCGACCGCTCGGAGATGTAGATCAGCCGGCACAGCAGCTCCGAACCGGACCCGTCACGGGCCCACCACGATCGGTCGTCGCCTGGACGTGCCGCGGCCTGCAACCGTTCGACCTCATCCGTGATCGCCTGCAGCTCGCCGGCCCCGAACACGCCCCGGACGTGCGCGAAGCCCGCCGTCTGCATGAAGTGGCGGAGCTCGTCGGCCGCTGCCGGGTCGGGCGCCCCGGCGCCGGGCGCGACCGACTCGAAGAGGAACGATCGCCCGAGCTCGAGAGGCGAGCCGTCGAGCGCCCTCAGCGATGTCGCGACCTGAGCAGGGTCGTAGATGGGACGCCCGACGATCATCGCCCGCATGGCCGGCTCCCAGCGGATCAGCGTCTCGAGGCCCCCCCGCACGGCGGTCACCTCGCCGGCGTAGAGCAGCCCGAAGGACGTGCGCAGCTCGTGGGCGTAGTCGCTCCAGGCCGTCGCTGACATCTCGACGAGCGTCGCTGCGAGTGCCGAGCCCGGCTCGACCCGGATCGAATCGCCGTCGACGACGAACGTGTATGCCCGACCATCGGGGAGACAGAACCCAAGGGGCGCCTGGCCTTCGAGGTCGGCACGGGCCAACGCGCCGTTGCCGGCGGCGAGACGGGCCGGGAGCTCGACGAGGTGGAAGTCGTCGAAGTCGAGCATCGGGAACCTCGTCTGCATCGCAACCCCCGCGCCGAGTACCTCGAGTATCAGAGCCCTTCCACAGTAACCCGGTCGTCGGCCAACCCGCCGGCGGCGCGCACCATGGCCCACCCGACGGACGTGGTGGCGGCGATAGTCTCCCGACGCCGTTTCCCCGCGTGAGGAGCCACCATGGCACAACAGGTCAAGGGTGTCGTCGCCCTGGCGAAGAAGAAGCCCGTCACCCTCGAGACGATCATCGTTCCCGACCCCGGGCCGGGCGAGGCGGTCGTGAAGGTCCAGGCGTGCGGCGTGTGCCACACCGACCTCCACTACCGCGAAGGCGCCATCAACGACGACTTCCCCTTCCTGCTCGGCCACGAGGCCGCCGGGATCGTCGAGAGCGTGGGCCCGGGCGTGAGCAACGTACGAGCTGGCGATTTCGTCGTGCTCAACTGGCGTGCAGTCTGCGGCAACTGCCGCTCGTGCCTTCGCGGACGGCCCTGGTACTGCTTCTCGACGTTCAACGCCACCCAGAAGATGACGTTGCTCGACGGCCGTCCGCTGTCGCCGGCCCTGGGGATCGGCGCCTTCGCCGAGAAGACCCTGGTGGCCGCGGGCCAGTGCACGCCCGTCGACAAGGCCGCGCGGCCAGAGGCGGCCGGGCTGCTCGGATGCGGCGTGATGGCCGGCTTCGGCGCCGCGACCTACACCGGAGGCGTCTCGAGGGGTGACACCATCGCCGTCTTCGGCTGCGGCGGTGTGGGCGACGCGGCCATCGCCGCCGCCAAGCTCGCTGGCGCTCGGACGATCATCGCCGTCGATCTCGATACTCGGAAGCTCAAGTGGGCCAAGGAGTTCGGGGCCACACACGTCGTCAATGCCGCCAAGGTCGACCCGGTCGAAGCCATCAGGAAGCTCACCGGCGGCCATGGCGCAGACCTGTGCATCGAGGCCGTCGGCCATCCTGCGGTGCTCGAGCAGGCGTTCTTCGCCCGAGACCTCGCCGGCACCGTGGTGCAGGTGGGCGTGCCCAACCCCCATATGCGCATGCCCGACCTGCCGATGATCGAGTTCTTCGGACGGGGCGGGGCGCTCAAGTCGTCGTGGTACGGCGACTGCCTGCCCAGCCGCGACTTCCCGATGCTCATCGACCTCTACCTCCAAGGGCGCTTCGACCTCGACCGGTTCGTGTCGGAGACGATCGCCCTCGACGAGATCGAGAGCGCGTTCCACAAGATGGAGCAGGGCAAGGTCCTGCGGTCGGTCGTCACGATCGACAAGCCCGGCAAGGGGGCCAAGACCAAGGCCGCCACGGCTCGGGTCACCACCGCAGCCAGGGCCGCCACCGCCAAGGTCAAGGGCTAGGCACTCGTGGCCGGCGTGGCGCGCATCGACCGGGTCGTGACCTCAGGGATCTTCTCCCTCGATGGCGGCGACTTCCAGGTCGACAACAACATCTGGCTCGTGGGCGACGACAACGAGGTGATCGTGGTCGACGCGGCCCACACCGCCGGGCCGATCGCCGAGGCCATCGGCGGGCGCCGGGTGCGGATGATCGTGTGCACCCACGGGCACAACGACCACATCAACGCCGCGCTCGCTCTCCAGGACATCGTCGACGCCCCCATCGCGCTCCATCCGGCCGACCGGATGCTCTGGGACGTCGTGTACCCCGACGTCGCGCCCGACCGTCTCCTCGACGACGGTCAGCTGATCCCCGCCGGGTCGGCTCGGCTGAAGGTGCTGCACACGCCGGGGCACTCGCCGGGCGGCGTGTGCCTGCACGACGAGGTGGGCCACGTCTTCGGCGGCGACACGCTGTTCAAGGGCGGTCCGGGCGCCACCGGGCGCTCGTACTCCGACTTCGGCACCATCGTCGAGTCGATCCGCGACCGACTCCTCGTGCTCCCACCCGCCACCGTCGTCCACACGGGTCATGGCGACTCCACCACGATCGGCGACGAGGCGCCGCACCTCGCCGAATGGCTCCATCGGGGACATTGACCGCTGAGACCGCAGGGCGATTGATGCCGCAGAACCCTTGGGAGAACTGGTGATGAGCATCTCTGGAGCTAGCGCTGTCGTGGGGATCGCCGAGACCGACTACGTCCGCGGCTCCACGGTCTCCAACCTCGAGCGGATGCTCAGGACCGCGCAGCACGCCGTGGCCGATGCCGGTCTCACGATGAGCGACGTCGATGGGGTCATCCCCCCGCCGGGGTTCGTGACCGTCGAGGAGCTCGCCGCGAACCTGGGCATCGAGAGCCTGCGCTACAGCAGCACCATCGCCATGGGTGGTGCCAGCTCGACGGCCACGTTGCAGACCGCGGCGATGGCCATCGCGACGGGCGTCGCCCACACCGTCTTGTGCGTCGTCGGCTGGGACGGATACTCGGCGATGCGTTCGGGTGCCGCCGCGACGCGCGGCACCGACCGTCCTCCGAGCGGGCCGAACCCCATGACACGCACGCTCTCGCAGTACTACCGGCCCTACGGCGTGAGGGTGCCGGCGCAGTTCTACTCATGGCTCTTCAACCGCTACAAGCTCCTCCATGGCGTTCCCGACGAAGCCGCCGGAGCGGTCGCCGTCGCCTGCCGGAACCACGCACAGCTCAACGAGCGGGCGCTCATGCGAGGTCGGCCCCTCACGCTCGACGACTACCTGCAGGCTCGATGGGTCGCCGAACCGTTGCGCTTGTTCGACTGCTGCCTCGAGACCGACGCAGCGTGCGCGATCGTGCTCACCAGCGTCGAGCGGGCGCGCGACCTCCGCCACGCTCCGGCCGTCGTCCTCGGAGTGGCCGAGGCCCATCCGTACCCGGCCGACGATCTCCTCAGCCGACGCGACCCGCTGCGCATCGCGCTGAGCGACGCCGCCCCTCGGGCCTTCGCCATGGCCGGGATCTCGCCGCACGAGGTCGACCTCCTCGAGATCTACGACTGCTTCACCTACGTGGTGCTCCTGCAGCTCGAGGCGTTGGGCCTGTGCGGCCCCGGCGAGGCCGCCGGCTTCGTCGCCGACGGCACGATCGGGCTCGGCGGCCGGTATCCGCTGAACACCCACGGGGGATTGTTGTCGCAGGGGCACATGTGGGGGATGAACCACGTCGTGGAGCTGGTTCGCCAATTACGACACGATGCCGGGCCCGCCCAGGTGCCCAATGCCGAGATCGGCGTTGTGACCGGATGGGGCGACTTCGGCGACGGCTCGGTGGCCGTGCTGGCCCGGGCCCGATGATCCCGAGCGTGGGGCGATGAGCAAGCGCGCTGATCAGCCGCGGGTTCCCGATCGCCCACTGCCGCGCCCCGAGGGCCTCGACGCCGAGTTCTACGCCTGGTGCGGGCGCGGCGAGCTGCGTTTCCAGCGGTGTGGAACATGTCGGGCCTGGCGACACCTCCCCCGGGTCCTGTGCCCGAGCTGTGGCTCCGACCAATGGACGTGGGAGCCCTCGACCGGTCGCGGCGTGGTGTGGAGCTGGACCACGACGCACCAGCAGTTCGAGTCGGGGATGGGCTCCCGTCTGCCGTACGCGTCGGTCGTGGTCGAGCTGGAAGAGGGCGTACGCGTCGTCGCGCTCCTCGCAGACGACTTCGCCTCGACCGACCTCCGCCTCGATCTCCCGGTCGTCGTGGAGATCGAGGTGATCTCCGACGAGATCGGGCTGCTCGTGTGCGGCCCCTCCCGACATCATCCCTGAGCCCTACGGAATCCTCCAAGGGGGACAAGGGGAACAAGGGGAACAATATCTCTGCCGCCGGCGGAGGTTTCGACCCCGACGTCCGGTACGAGCAGTCAAGCCGCGCGCACGGGTGCCGACACTGAGGTCGTGAGTCCCACTGTTCCCGCGCCCAGGGCCAGGAAGATCGCGGTCGCCGTCGCAGTGCTCGCAATCGTCGCTGCGCTGGTGCCGCTGCGCGAGCGGTCGGCCTCCGCTGCCGGGAGCAGCCCGGTGAGCGGGTTCGCGGTGAAGCCCGACCGCAGCGGCTACTGGCTCGTCGCCACCGACGGCGACGTCTCGGGTCACGGGTCATCACCCGATCTCGGCGGCATGGAGGCGGCACGCCTCAACCGTCCCATCGTGGGCATGGCGCCCACGGCCAGTGGCACCGGGTACTGGCTCGTCGCCAGCGACGGCGGCATCTTCGCCTTCGGAGACGCCGTCTTCCACGGCTCGACCGGCAACATCGCCCTCAACAAGCCGATCGTCGACATGGCTGCCACTCCCACCGGCAAGGGCTACTGGCTCGTCGCCAGCGACGGCGGCATCTTCGCCTTCGGAGACGCCGTCTTCCACGGGTCAACGGGCAACCTGCCGCTGGTCCAGCCGATCACGGCCATGGCCGCGACGCCCACCGGTAAGGGCTACTGGCTCGTAGCCAGCGACGGCGGCATCTTCGCCTTCGGAGACGCTCGGTTCCACGGCTCAGGCGGTGGACGGGCGCGGACCGACCCGATCGTCGGGATGGCGGCCACCATGTCGGGGCTCGGATCGTGGATGGTCACCACTGCCGGTCAGGTGCTGGCCTTCGGTGACGCGCCGATGTACGGGTCAACGCCGGCCTTGACGTCACCTGCGGTCGGGATCGCCCGCCTCCCCGACGGCACCGGCTACCAGGTCGCCAGCGCCGACGGCACGACGGTGTCGTTCACCGCAGCGGGGGCGAACGCGTCTCCCGGGACCGTCGTCAGCACCCGTTCGGCGGTGATCGCACGCGAAGTGTTCGATCTCCTCAACAGTGAGCGGGCCGGTCGGGGACTGGCTCCGCTCACCTGGGATCCGCAGCTGGCCGCACTGGCCCAGGAATGGGCCGTGCATCTCGCCGCCACCGACACCTTCACCCATCGCAACCTGCAGAGCACCCTGGCGGCGCCGGGCTTCACCGGCGTCTTCGCCTCCTTGGGTGAGAACATCGCCGCCGGCTCGGTCACCTCGGGCTGGGTGCACCAGATGTGGATGAACTCCGCAGGGCACCGTGGGAACCTGCTCCAGCCGGGCTTCGACAGCGTGGGGATCGGGATCGCCTGCGACACCAACGGGCAGCTCATGGCGGTGCAGAACCTGGGCCGCCACCGCACGACCACAGCGCCTCCCATCGAAGGCGCAACTCCCCCGCTCCAGCCCTTCGTGAACAACTCCCGGACCGGCACCGGGTGCTGAGGACCCGAACGGGTGCGGTGGGGCTGATCGCTCGAACGGGCTCAGGCTGAGCTCGTCCCGTGCCGATGTCCGAGCCGTGACCAGCGCGAGCCGCCTCCATCTCCTCCAGGCTGTATCGATCGCCGCCGTGTCGGCCCTTCTCACAGGGTGCGGCATGATCGGTGGCGGCGAAGACTCCGCCAGCGCCACCGATGACCCGACCGCCGAGCGCATCGGCGCCCTCCAGGAGCAGATCTACGACCTCGAGGATCGCGTCGCCGAGCTCGACGGCCTCGCTGGATCATCACGGATGTCCGACGGCGAGGGGGCCAGCGACACCGAGGCTGGCACCGAGGCCGAGGACATCGCGGCCTCGAGCCACGAGGAAGAGATGGGAGACACCACCCACGCCGACGAGACGACGGCCGACACCGAGGCGTCAGCCCACGACGAGGCGACTGACGACACCAGCCACGCCGACGAGATGACCGGTGGCACCATCATGCCCACCGGCTCGGGTGCCTCCAGCGCCTCGGGTTCGGCACACTGGACCTACGCCGGCGACGCCGGAGCGACGCACTGGGGCGATCTCGACGAGGCCTATGTGGCCTGCGCCGAGGGCCTCCACCAGTCGCCGATCGAGGTCGGTTCCGCAGTTCCCGCCGACATCGGCAACCTCACGTTCGCGTACCAGCCGGGTTCGGCTTCGATGGTCAACAACGGCCACACCGTGCAGGTCGACATCACCGAGGCCGGCGGCATCGTCCTCGACGATCACGAGTACGACTTGGCCCAGTTCCACGTGCACGCCCCCAGCGAGCACACGGTCTCGGGTCGGGCGCTGGCGATGGAGATCCACTTCGTCCACAAGGATGCCGATGGAAAACTCGCCGTGGTGGGCGTCTTCGTCGAAGAGGGCACGGCGTCGAATCCGGCGGCCAACGCCCTGGTCGTCGGCGTCCCTTCGGAGTCGGGGGCCACGACCGAGCTGACCGAGCCGTTCGACCCGACCACGCTGCTTCCCGCGGCCGCCGGTCGGGCGGCCATCCGGTACGACGGTTCGCTGACCACACCGCCGTGCACCGAGGGCGTCGAGTGGAGCGTGCTCAACGGGACGATCACGATGAGCGCCGAGCAGATCGAGACGTTCAAGGCGGCGTTCCCCGAGCCCAATGCCCGCCCGGTCCAGCCGTTGAACGAACGGACGGTCAGCTTCGACGTGCCCGTCGGCTGAGCCCGGAGCGTTGGCTCAGCCCGGAGCGTTGGTTCAGCCCGCGCGTCGAAGGGGAACGGAAGCCTTCCATGGTGCTCCAGCCGAACCCCCACTCGACCATCCCGCGGCCCGACCTGCAGGCCCTGGCCATCGAGGCCGGGGGCCATCCCGACCCTCTGGGTGACGCCGACCGTCGTCATCTGCTCGATGCGTTGACGAGCAGCATCGTCCGGCCGGTTCCCGTGCTGGCAACGGCGATCGTCGCCTGGACCATGTTCCAGTACGTTCGGGTCTGGCAACGCCACGATCGATTCGGCACATTCGACAACGATCTGGGCTTCCACACGCAGTACGTGTGGCAACTGGCGCACGGCCGTAGCTTCTCGACGATCCTGGGCTTGGAAGCGTTCGGGCACAACGCCACGTACGGGTACGTCCTGCTCGTTCCCTTGTCGTGGCTGGGGTTCGGGCCGCACGGGCTCAACTTCGTGCAGACGGCGGTGGTGGCGTTGGGCGCGGTGCCGGTGTTCCTCCTGGCCCGCGACCGGTTCCACAACGGGTGGCTGGCGGCGGCGGCGGGCGGCGCCTGGCTGCTGAACCCGCTCGTGCAGGGCAATGTGTGGGAGACGTTCCATCCCGAGACCATGGCGATGACCCCGCTGCTGTGTGCCTACCTGATGGCATCCCGCCAGCGCTGGCGGGCGTTTTCGGTGTGGGCGTTGCTGGCCGTGGTGTGGAAGGCCGACGTGGCGCTGTTCCTGGTCATGCTCGGCCTGCTCGTGGCCCGGCGCTGGCATCGCCGGATCGGACTCGTCACCGCCGGCGCTGCGGCCACGTGGTTCGTGGTGACGGTGATGGTGGTGATCCCGCACTTCTCGAGCGCCGAAGGCGGCGACGGCACCGTCTTCGGGCCGCTCTACGGGGAGCTCGGCGACACGCCGGTCGAGGTGGCCGCCACCGCGCTCACCGACCCCGGCCTGGTGTGGTCAACCGTCGACGGGCACGAGCCGGGGCGGTATGGACGCGATCTGTTGGCGCCGTACGGGTTCGTGTCATTGCTCTCGCCGTCGACGTTGGCGCTCGGGCTCCCGCAGGCTGCGGTGAGCCTGCTGTCGGATCAGGTGTTCACCCGCGACCCGTTCAGGAACCCGCACTACCAGGCGTTGCCGGCCGTGGCGCTAGCGCTGGCGATGGTGGAAGGCACGGCCCGACTGGCCCGGCGCCGCTTCGGTCGGGCCCGGGGGGCCATCGGCCTGGTCGTGGCGTTCGCCCTGGCAACGTCAGCGAGCTGGGGGACGCTGCCGTTCTCGGTACGCCACGACGGGTTCTGGGTGGTGCAGGACGATCCGGCCTACATCGCCAAGCAGGCTGCACGAGCCCTCGTTCCCGACGACGCGTCGATCTCCGCCCAGTACCTGCTCGTCCCACATCTCGCCGAGCGTGAGGCCGTGTACTCGTTCCCCAACCCGTGGCGGAAGGTGTTCTACGGCGTGCAAGGTACGCCCGCCCCAGATCCTTCAGTCGTCGAGTACCTCCTCCAGGACCTGTCACTCACCCACGGCGACAGCCTCGTGATCTGGCAGTGCCTGCTCGACTCGGGAGCCTTCGAGGAGGCCTTCCGCCTCGATCCCATCGTCCTGCTCCGCCGGGTGCCGTCCCCAGCGGGTATCCCGGTCGCCGACCTGGCTTGCCAGGACCCGCCCGTCTGAGCGAGCGCCCCGCGGCAACGCCGCCCCCGCAACACCGGCCGTTCACAGGGCCTCCGGACCCCTGAGCGACCGGTGGTCGACGACGAGCAGCTCAGCTCAGCCGAGGAGCACCGAGGAACGATGCCTGACCGAACGCGAACACCCCGCCATCGGCGGCGACGAGCCAGTAGCCGGTGCCCTTCGACGTGGGAACGAGCTCCACGACCGGAAGCCGCAGCGAGGCCTTGGCCAGCGATCCGTAGAACGGGGCGCTGCCGAACGTGAAGACCGAGCCGTCGGAGGCGACGAGCCAGTACCCGTCGCCGTTGGGCGTTGGAGCCATCCCGGTGATCGGCCGGATGAGCAGCTGGCTGCCCGTCGAGCCGTGGAAGACCGCATCACCAAAGGCGAAGATCCCACCATCGCTCGCCACCAACCAGTACCCGCGACCCGACGCCGTCGGCGCCATCCCCACGATCGGCTTGTTCAACCGCAGATTCCCCGTCGAGCCGTGGAACCCGGCGTCGCCGTACGAGAAGATCCCACCGTCGGAGGCGATCTGCCAGTAGCCCTGTCCCGATGGGCTGAGGGCCAGGTCGACGATCCACCGGGCTCCGGGAACCTCCGACGCCGAGCCGAGGGCTGGAGCGGCGCCGTAGACGTTGAGGTGACCCTGGGTCGTGAGCACCTGGTAGCCGTCGTCGTTGGGCATCGCGGCCATCGTGAGGACGACGTCGTCGGGAGGGAGCAAACGGGGCCGGGTGATCGAACCCGGCGTCAGCGGCCACCCGCCGTCGAACCACACAGGGCTCACCCGCAGGCTTCTGGCGCCCTGCGGGTACCCGACATCGGGCGCCGTCCAGGCGTGGTAGGAGATCCACGTCCCTCGCCCGTCGGTGAAGAAGTCGGGCGCGCCCGGACCGGCGATGGCGCCGTTCGTCTGCATCCACGGATCGGCGAGCGGCTTCACGCAGGGACCGAGCACCGTCTCGCAGACCGCGAAGCCGATCGAGTACCGGTCGGAGAACCATCGGTTCGCCGAGTAGAACACGAAGTAGCGGTCGCCGTCGCGCACCATGGACGGGTTCTCGACGATCGGCTCCTCCCAACCCAGGTCGGTCTGGATCAGCTCGACCGGATCGCCGATGAGCGAGAGACCGTCGGGCGCGAGGCGCTGCACCCAGACCCTGGTCGGCTCCTTGCTCACGATGCCTTCGCTCTTCCACAGCAGGTACGGCACCCCGTCGAGGTCGACATAGGGGCTGGGGTCGATCGACCCGTTCCGGTCTCGCTGGCAGATCATCGGGCCGGTCGAGGCGTCGACGTACGGTCCCTGGGGCGTCGGGCTCGAAGCCCGCCCGATGCACTGGAGCTTGCTCGCCCGGTCGCGAGCAGCGAAGTACATCACGTAGGACGTGCGGATCTTCTCGACGGCGGGAGCCCAGGTCTGCCCAGGGTCGGCCCAGGCCGGTAGCACGGGCATGGCGTCGGCTTGGGGCTCCCACGTGAGCAGATCGGCCGAACGCAGGGTCGGCACGTTGACCCCGTTGTGATTGGTCGAGAACGCGAACCACTCGGTGCCCGTCCACACGACCTCGGGATCGGGGAAGTCGCCCGGCCACGCCGTGATGGTCATCGGGGGCGGCACCGCAGGCGGGGGCACCTGGCGGGCGCCGGCGAGCTGGGCTGGGACCAGTGCCGCCGCACCCACGAGCACTCCGAAAGCCACGGCCAGAACGGGTGCTCGGCGAGGTCGCGCCGGAGACGTGATTCGGACGGGCATGCCCGAAAGTCTGCCCGACGCGGAGGGTGCCTTCGCGCGCGCCCTCCGTCACGGTCGCGCTTCACGACCCGATCGGCTCAGGCGAACGTCGGGATGCCCCGGTCGGCCCGCCCGTCGAGCAACCCCATCGTGTACGACGAGAGCCAGATGTCGGTGCAGGCGTTGGCCAACGCGGCCCGGACAGCCAGGTCGGCATCGCTCTCGACGACAGACTGCACGGCCGCCAGCACGATCGCCTGGATCGCCTGGAGGAACGACGAGCTGATGTCGAGCAGCTGCTCGTAGCTGCGTTGGGGAAACCCTTGCACCGACAGCCCGCTACTCCAGACGAGTCGACCCCGATCGACCGCCAGAGCCTGAAGCGGTGGGATCACAGCTCCCAGCTCCTGCCACCGCTCGGGTGTGCCGGCCGCGGCGGTGCCGCTCAACATCGCAGCCGCCGATCGGAACTCGTCGAGCGCGCCCAGCTGGGCCTGGTCGTCGGAGTCGCCGTACTCGCAGAACAGCGGCCCCTCGCATGACACAAACCCGGGAGGGGTCGTGAGACCCTCGGGAGGTGCTTCCACGATCTGGAGCAGGTAGCCCTGGTTGTAGCCGAACGTGTCGATGAGCCCACGGACTGGCCGCTCAGGATTCTCGGGATTCTCGACGTCGTACAGCGACGCCTCGGTGAACGCCAACAACGTGCCGGCGTCCGCGCCCGCGGCCTCGACAGCCTGGGCCGCCCGGGCCAGATTCGCGCGAAAGGCCGTCTCGGTTGGCTCGATGTTCGCCCCCGCCAAAAGGGAGTCGGGCTGGGCCGCGACGATTTCGCGCCGCAGCCACACGCCCCCGAAATAACCCGACAGGTGGAACACCCAGAGCACACCCGAGACCCCGTCAGGCTCGACGGCCCCGTCGAAGATCGAGTCGAACAGGCGCAAGGGCGCACCGGCGTAGAGGAACCGCTCGGCATCGAGCGCCGAGGCGCCCCGTCCGGCGGCATAGGCCGATGCCAGTTCGTCGAGGAGGGCTGGATCGGCGTCGTAGAGCTCGTTCGGCCAGAACGGGTACTCGGGTACGACCAGCCGAGCATGGGTCACCGCGGCCTCCGTGGTGGTGGTGGGGGCGGGCGCCGCCGTGCTCGTCGGCGCTGAGGTCGGGGCCGGTACGGTCGCCACGGTCGCCACCGTCGGCGAAGGCGCCGCAGTCGATGCCGTTGTCGTGTCGCCGGCGCGCAGCTCATCGTCATCGTCGCCGCACGCCGAGAGAATGCTCGACATCATCGGGAACGCCGGCACGCCCACGCCCAGGCGGAGCATTCGGCGCCGGGTGATCGGCGAGTCCATTGCACCAGTGTGTCGGACCTGGTGGAATCGCGCCATGAGCTCTCGCACGGCCCAGCCCGTGTTCGCCTACGGAAGCCACGGACTGATTGCCTCGTCACGTCGCATCGAGATCCCCGGCGGCCCCCAGACCGTCGCCCGCCTCCTCGAACGGCCTCTCGCCGAGACTCCCCACGCCGAAGCCCTCGTCGGTCGGCACCGCCGGTACACGTTCGCCGAGCTCGACGCCGAGGTGCACCGCGCCGTACATGCGTTGGCATCACTGGGGATCAGGCCATTCGACCGCGTTGCGGCCTGCCTCGCCAATCACACCGAGATCGTGGTGGCCTACCTCGCGACCATGCGCCTGGGAGCGATCTGGGTCGGCGTGAACCGTCCGCTGGCGCCACCCGAGAAGGCCTACATGCTGCGCGACGCAGAGGCCTCGGTGCTCCTGGCCGAGCCCGAGACCATTGCCGAGCTCACGCCGCACCTCGGCGAGCTCCCCGAGCTCGTGCACCTGATCGACACCACGGCGGGTGATCCCATCTCGGCCTGGTCTCGTTTGTTGGCCGATGCCACGCTCGATGGACCGAGCGCGAGCATCCATGAGATCGATCCCTGGGCGCCGGCCGCCATCGCGTACACCAGTGGCACCACGGGTTTCCCGAAGGGCGCCGTGCACAGCCAGCACAACATGCTGATGCCCGGGCGGATGGCGCAGTCGGGTGGGCGCTACTCCGAGGGCGACGTGCTCGGCGTGTACCTGCCGTTCACCATCCTCAATCTGCTGTGCCTGGGCCCCGTGCTGGCGTGGCAGTGCGAGAAGAGGCTCGTGTGCATGGACCGCGCCGACGCGCTCGGAGTCGCCGAATGGATACGCGACGAGCGTGTCGCCGTGCTCTCGGCCGTGCCGGCGACGCTCCACGACCTCCTCACCAACCCCGCTGTCACCGACGACCACCTGCGAACGCTGATCCGACCGGGGGTGGGCGGAGCCGACCTGCCCGAGGCCTTTCGCACCTTGTACCGCAAGCGTTTCGGGGCCGAGGTTATGATCGGCTACGGCCTCACGGAAGCTCCGACGGCCGTCACCTACACCGACCCCAACGCCGCACCGGTGGCCGGATCGTGCGGCACCGCACAAGAGCACGTGGTGATCACGATCGTCGACGATGCCGACCGACTCGTCCCCACGGGCCAGACCGGCGAGTTGTGCGTGGGCCCCACCCGCAGCGGGCCGTGGGCCCACGTCTACACCACGTTCCTCGGGTACTGGAACCGGCCCGAGGCCACCGCCGACGCGCTCCGGGGTGGCGTGCTGCACACCGGGGACGTGGCCCTCGTCGACCACGACGGGAACGTGTTCGTGAAGGACCGCAAGGGCGACATGATCATCCGGGGGGGCTCCAACGTCTACCCGGCCGAGGTTGAGCGGGTCCTCCACGACGACCCGCGTGTCGCGGCCTGCGCCGTGGTCGGACGGGCCGACGAGCGCCTCGGCGAGCGGGTCGTGGCCTTCGTGCAGGCCTTCCCCGACACGGCCTCCGAGCTCACGGTGGAGTCGCTGCGCGAGCGATGCGCAGCCAACCTGGCCCGATACAAGGTGCCCGAAGAGTGGTACTTCGTCGACTCGTTCCCCCGCACTCCCATGAACAAGATCAAAAAGACCGAGCTACGCCTGCGCTGGGGCCCGTGAGCCCAGCACGGGGTCCACCACGGGATCGGACCCGAAACGGGGATGGGGCTCGGTAGTCTCGGAGCCATGCGGGCTCCGGGCACCATGGTGATGGTCGACGGCCTGCGCATGCACCTGGTCGAGCACCCGGCCCGGTCGGCCGACGGCCCCGTCGCTCCCGACGGTGACGCACCGTTGCCGGTGGTGGTGCTTGTCCACGGGATGTACGGCTCCTCGATCGGTTGGTCGCCTCGGTTCATCGACACCTTGTGCGCCAACGGGATGCGGGTCCTGGCCGTCGATCGTCCCGGCCACGGTTGGAGCGAGCGTCCCCGACCGTGCCCGCCCGACGTTCAGGCCCGCCTCCTGAGCCGGGCCTGCGCCGCGGCCGGGGCCGACCGACCGATCGTCCTCGGCCACTCGTGGGGCGCAGCCGTCGCGCTGTGCTGGGCGCTCGACTCACCCCGAGGACTCGCCGGCGTCGTGAGCGTGGCCGGGTACGTGATGCCTTCGGCAACCCACGTGCCGTGGCTGTTCAAGGTCCCGGGTGCAGCAGCGTTGGTCTCGCCGCTCGTGATGCTGGCCGCCCCGCGACTCGCGGCTCGGGCGACGGGCCAGCGGGTGGCGTCACTCCACCTCCGACGCTCGAGCCGGAGAGCGGCCGCACCCCGCCAGCTCGCCGCGAACTTCGACGACTTCAAGATCGTCAGCGACGCCATGCTCGAGCGGGTCGCGAGCTACCCCAGCATCGACGTGCCCGTGGAGATCGTCGCCGGCACCGACGACCGGACCTTGAGTACGAAGCACCACTCCGTCGAGCTGCACGAACGACTCCCGCAATCGCGTCTCACCCTGATCGCCGGCGGGGGCCACGTCCTGCCCGAGACCCATCCGATCGAGGTCGCGGCCGCGGTGATGCGGGTCGCCCAGAGCCGCGACTGAACCGACACGCCCGGACCGGTCGCCGGCCGGCGCGCCGAGAGCGGGAGCACCCCTGACCACCGGCGTCACGAGAGCGGCACGGCGATGACGTCGCCGTCACGGGCGGTCCTGACCACGCCGGTCGACTGCACGACACCGACGCCGTCGACGCTCACGTCGGTGTTCGGGCACGAGCGCCCGTTGGGGAACGTGAGCCGTACGCGGTCGGCCCGAACGTCGTCACCATCGGCGGTGCGGGCCCCGAGGTTGCTCCAGCGCACCGAAGCGCTCGGCGATTCGCACGGGGCGAACACCTCCGACCAGACCACAGGGCTCTGCAGTCGATCGCCCGGCGCGAGAAGGTCGCGCAGTACCACGGCCTGCCCGCTCACCAGGTCGGTCACCTCCCCGGCCCAGCCCTCGCCGCCGCGGAAGATGCGCAGGCGGTACGGGACACCCGGGGCCCACGGGTAGGCACGAGTGTTCGGGTCGTCGTCGAACCCGGCCAGGACGGGAGGCGTTCCCGCCAGGACCCGTGACGCAGGCGGCTCCGCATACCCGCCCCAGTTGGCGGCCCGTCGGTCGCCGAAACGGGCGTACGACTGCAACCCCAGGTGCGCCGCGCCGTAGGTGCGCTGACGGTCGGCGAACGTCGCCTGGAGGGCCCAGAAGTACGTGGGGCGCACAGCGGGGTCGACGAGCACCTCCAGGGTCGCCTGCACCTCGACGATCGGGGCGCGCCCGAGCGGGCCCCACCAGAGGTGAAACGACGTCGACCCGCCGAAGCTCTCATGGCGATGCCCGGGACCGGGTGCCGCGACGGGCTCGCCGTCGATGCGGTCAGATCGGCGCCACCGGTCGAGGATCCCCATGGCCCGCCTGGCTCTCAGTAGGGACGGCCGCGGCCGCGACGCCGTCGCCAGGCCTCGGTCAGCGCCGGCGGCGCGTACCCGGCTTCGGCCGGGTTCACGTCGGTGCCGGGTGCCACGATGCCGTCGATGGCGTCGAGCACGTCGTCCGACAGGCGCACCGTGACGGCACCGAGCTGACCCTGGAGCTGTTCGAGGGTCCGGGGACCCACGATCGCCGAGGTGATCGCGGGATGGGCGAGCACGAACGCCAGGGCCATGTGCGTCATGGGGATCCCGGCGTCATCGGCGACTCGACACAGCGCCTCGGCGGTCTCGAGCTTGCGGGCGTTCACCGGCGTATCGGGGTTCGTCGGATCGCCCAACACGCGGTACGACCCCGGGCTGGCCGTGAGTCCCTCCTTGCGGGGCCGGTTGATCTCGGCGTCCCAGCGGGGGCTGTCGGGGAGCGCCTGTCCCATGCGGTAGCGCCCGGTCAGCCAACCCGAAGCCAGGGGGCTCCAGCAGATGACGCCCATCCCGTAGCGCTGGCTGGTGGGCAGCGAGTCGCGCTCGATCCCTCGCACGAGGATCGAGTACGGCGGCTGGTTGCAGACGAGGCGCTCGTATCCCCAGCGCTCCGACACCCACCGAGCCTCAGCCTGGAGGTGAGCGGGGTACGTGCAGCATCCGACCATGCGGACCTTGCCGGCACGGACCACGTCGGACAGACCGGCCAGGGTCTCCTCGAGCGAGGTGAGGTCGTCGGGCCGGTGCACCTGGTACAGGTCGATGTGATCGGTACCCAACCGGCGCAGCGAACCGTCGACCGCGTCGTTGATCCAACGCCGCGAGCTCCCGTGCTGGTTGACGTCGGGGCCCATCGGGTGGAACTGCTTGGTTGCGATGACGATCTTGTCTCGCCGGCCCTTCACCGCGGCGGCGACGATCTCCTCCGACTCGCCCTGCGAGTAGACGTCGGCCGTGTCGACGAAGTTGACGCCAGCGTCGAAGGCGGCGTGCATGATGCGGAGGCAGTCGTCGTGATCCCGGTTGGCGAACGACCCGAAGTTCATGGCGCCCGGGCACAGCGCGCTCACCTGTACCCCGGTCTGGCCCAGCACCCGATACTCCATGCGGTGCAAGGTAGTGCGGGCGACGGGCTCGCGCCCGGGGATCGGCGTCGGGGGGCCGGCCGATCAGCCGAGCCGGTCAGCCGGCGTCGAGGACGGCGACCCGTCCCCGCGCCTCGAACTCCCCGAGGATCGTCGCTCGATCGGCGTCGGTCATCGGCCGGTACGTCGCGGCGTCGCGTACCCAGAGGGGCTCGTCGGTCTCCCATCGTTGCTGGCGCAACACCCGTTTGAGGATCTTGTTGGTCTCGGTCTTGGGGAAGTCGTCGACGACGCGCACGTAGCGCGGCGCGCACTTGGTTCCCAGGTCGCCTTGGGCCGACAGGAACTCGGCGAAGCCCGCACCGTCGAACGATCGTCCGGTCTCGAGCAGCACGGCGGCCATCACGTCGTCGCCCACGACGGCGTTGGGAACGGCATACACGGCTGCGAGGAGCACGTCGGGGTGGCGCACCAGGATCCGCTCGATGGGCGCGGCCGCGAAGTTCTCGCCGTCGACGCGCATCCAGTCGAAGTTCCGGCCCGCGAAGTAGAACCACCCGTCGTCGTCGCGGTAGCCCAGATCGCCGGTCCAGTAGATCGACTGCCGGGTGCGTTCGAGGTCGGCCTCGGGGTTGTTCCAGTAGCCCTCGAACGCCGCTGCCACCTTGGTGTTGGCGATCTCGCCCACACACTCGTCAGCGTTGAGCAGGCGCCCGTTGGCGTCGAAGCGGGCGCGCGGCTTCTCGAGCATCGACTCGGGATCGAGGATCACGGTGCCGTCGCTCCCGATGCCGAGTGCGCCGGGTGGCGTGTCGGGGGGACGGGCGACCGACGCCCCGCCCTCCGACGAGCCATAGCTGTCGGTGACCCGGCACCCGAAGCGTTCCGCGAACCGAGCCAGGTCGTGCTCGGCGCCTTCGTTCCCGAAGACGCGCACCAACGGGTTGTCGGCGTCGTCGGGGCGCTGCGGCGTGGCGAGGATGTACGACATGGGCTTGCCCACGTAGTTCATGTAGGTGCATCCGTGACGACGAACGTCGCTCAGGAAGGCCGACGCCGAGAACCGGCGGCGAAACACGTGCGTCGCTCCGACCGCCAGGCACGGCGCCCATCCGGCCATCACCGCGTTCGAGTGGAACATGGGCATGACCTCGTAACACCGATCGGCCGAGGTGAGCTCCTGCATGGTGCTGAGGACGGTGCCGGCCCCGGCCATCCGCTGTTGGGAGCAGATGGCGGCCTTGGGCTGGCCGGTCGTCCCCGACGTGAAGAACAGCATGTAGGGAGCGGCCGGATCGATCTCCACGTCGGGAACGCCGAGACCGGCGTGAGCCTGCACGGCCCGACCCCACTCGGGCGAGTCGACCACGAGCAGCCGTTCCGGCGCGACGCCGGCGTCGATACCGTCGAGCAGCCCGACGTGCGCGGTTTCGGTCACCACGACCAGGCACTCGGTGTGGCGGATGTCGCGCTCGAGCTCGGCGCCCCGGCGCGTGGGGTTGATGCCCACGACGGTCGCGCCGACAAGCGCCGCCGCGGCGAGCAGCATCGAGAACTCGGGCCCGTTGTCGAGCAGCACGCCGACGTGGAAGGGGGCCGGACCGTGCACGAGCTCGGCAGCGTCCTTCAGGCTCACCAGGAGCCGGCCTCGGGCCGACGCGCCCGCGACGAACTCGCGGTAGGTCCACGCCTCGTCCTCGAACAGCATCCCGGGCCCGTCGTCGTCGGCACGGGCGATCACCAGATCACGGATCGACGGCACAGCACACCTCCAGGGGATCGCCAGCGCTCGCCGGGCGAGGCACGGGTTCAGGTCCAGTCGCGAACACCGACGACGCGGATGAACACCCCGTCGGCTTCTGCGGTCACGACGTCGCCGTGGCGGATCTCACCGTGAGAGAAGATCTTGCGGCCTTCGATCCCCCGACCTTCGGCGAACAGGTGCAACAGCACACCAGCCGGCGTGGGGCTGCGGTAGCGCACGGTGAGCGTTCCCGTCATGGCGCCCATCTCGTTGACGACGTTGAGCGTCCCGAGAAGCTCGTCGAGCAGCAGCGCGATCGAACCTCCATGAGCCAAGCCCGGGGGGCCGACGAAGACCGGCGGGAAGGTGACGGTGCCGGTCATGGTGGCCGATCCGGGCTCGCCGACCGGGACGAACTCGGCGGGTGGCGCGATGGGGTTCAGCGGTCCGATGACCGGGCTGTACGGGAAGACGTCGGTCGGCGCCCCACCGAGCGTGGGCACCTCCAACGAGGTGCCGTCGAGCGCCGACTGGGCCAGCCGGCCGCGAAACCCGTGGGGGGCCAGCAGCGCGGCCGCGCGCTCGAGGAGCTCGGCCGCTTCGGCCATGACCCCGGGGTCGGCCGCGGTGACCCTGACCTCGTTGGCGACCAGCCGAGCGGCGGCAGCGAGGCGGAGCTGCGTCGCGTCGAGACCCTGGGCCATGGCCCCTACCGGCGCTTGAAGCTCGGCGTGCGCTTCTGGGCGAACGCCAGCGGACCTTCCTTGGAGTCCTCCGAGCGGAAGACCGCCTGGCCGTAGTCGAACTCGTGAGCCAGGGCCTCGGCCTCGGTCATCCCGTCGGTCTCGTGCAGGGTACGGAGGATCGCTTCGACGGCCAGCGGACCGTTGGCGGCGATGACCGCGGCGATCTCGCGGGCCTTGGCCAACGCCTGACCGTCGGGGACCACGTGACCGACGAGTCCGATCGCCAAGGCCTCGCGTGCTGTGAGGTGCTTGCCTGTGAGGAGGATCTCGGCGGCGTGCGTGTAGGCGATCTGGCGACGCAACCGCACCGCGGAGCCGCCCATGGGGTACAGCGACCAGCGGGCTTCGGACACCCCGAAGCGGGCCGACTCCCCCGCCACCCTGATGTCGGTTGCCTGCAGGATCTCGGTGCCACCGGCGATCGCCACGCCCTCGACGGCGAGGATGATCGGCTTGGTCGGTCGATAGCTCCGCAGCAACCCCTTCCAGGCCAGGTCGGGATCGGCGGCCATGCGGGCGGGGACATCGATCTCGTCGTCGGCGTCGTCGCCGGGATCGCCGCTCATCGCCTTCAGATCGGCGCCCGAGCAGAAGTTCCCGCCCGCTCCGGTGAGGATGATCGCCCGGATGCCGTCGTCGTTCGAGGCCTCGACGAAGGCATCGACCATGCGAGCGAGCATGGCTCCGGTGATCGCGTTGTAGCGATGCGGCCGGTTGAGCGTGACGGTGAGCACGTGGTCGTCGCGCTCGACGATGGCGTGGGGGGGCATCGAATCCTCGGTCGGTCGCGGTGGGTCGCCAGAGGGCCACCCGAGATCGCGGCAACCTACGGCGTGCCCGTTCGCGCTGTCATATCGGCGGTGGGGAGCGGCAGCGGGTATCGGCGGTGGACCTCGGCGGTGGGTCCCAGGAGCCGATCTCGCAGGTCGCCGATTCAGCGGCGAGTGACGTGACGCGCCGAGAGGGAAGCGGCGTCGCTTCCCTCTCGGCGGAACGGTGGCTGATGGTCGCGCGGGTGAGGGCGGGCCTCGGCTCAGGCCCCGACGTCACCCGTCACGCAGTTGAACGGATCGTCGCCCTCCTCCTGCTGGAAGGCACACGTACCGCCCACGACCTCGTACTCGGAACCCACGGCTGAGTTGATGTACAACCCATAGCAGGCCTGACCGTTCCCCGCCGCGCAGAGGTCACCGATCGCGTCCATCTCCGCGCTGTCACCGATGGCCAGGAAGGGGCTCTCGTCGAAGCAGGCGCCTCCGGTACCGAGCATCGAGTCGCCGCCACACGACAGAGCCAGGTTCTCGAGCTCGGAGCCGAAGTCCGACGTGGTGTAGAGCACGTCGCACGCGAACAGGTTGCCGCTCGAGCACAGGCCGGCGATCTCATCCAGCCCTGCGTCGTCGCCACCCACAGGCTCGGCGGAATCGCAGTTGGCGGCCACCCAGGTGTCGAGGTTCTCGCTCGCCTCGATGGACGCCGGGTCCTCGAAGATCGCCTCGAGCACGGCCAGGAAGTCGGGATCGGCCAGGTCGTAGCCGAACGATGCTGCTGCCTCTTCGAGTGAAATGAACCCGGACAGGAGGGTCTCGAGGTCGGGCCGTACCTCAGCGGGTGCGTCGAGGACGGCCTGCTCGAGGGTCACGATCAGCGCGATGAACGCGCTCTCGATGTCGACCGGATCGCCCGTCGCGAACAGGTCGTCGGCGAGGAGGTTGAGGGTCTCGTCGGCTGCGCACAACGCCAGCGGATCGCCTTCACCATCGCTCGTCGGTTCACCCTCGCAGTTGGCAGCGTCGAAGGCATCGACCAACTCGTCGGCCTCGGCCACACTTTCGTCGGCGGCCGCGGCTTCGAGGAACCCGGCCAGCGGCTCTTCGTTGATGTCATAGCCGGACTCGTCGGCGAACTGCAGGAGCAGGTCGAGGGTACTGGCGACCACGTCGTACTCGGCGGCGATCTCGGCAGGTACGTTGGCCCGCGCTTCTTCGACCAGGTCCTCCTGGGTCAGCAGGTACTGCTTGAGCTGGCGGGGTGTCGGGTCGTCGGGCAGGGTGAGCGCCGCCGCAGCGGTCTCGGCGGCGCAGTACGCCACCAGGTCACCCGTCGACGCCCGTACCGTCGTTTCGGGCTCCGGCTGGGTCGTCGCCGGCTCGTCGGTCTCGCAGTTGTCGGCCTCGAACTCGTCGAGCACGTCGGCGGCGTCGGCGAAACCCTCAGAGATGACTTCGGCTTCGTCGTTGAAGGCCTCGTCGGTGATATCGAAGTCGGCATCGGCGGCCGCCTCGACGATCGCGTCGTATCCGTTGGCGAAGTCGTCGAAATCGTCGGCGATCTCTGCGGGAACGACATCGCGGCCTTGGTCGATCAGCTCCCGCTGAGCGTCGAGGAACTCCTCGAACTCGTCCGGGCTGGCCTCGTCGGACAGCTCGTCCCCGAGAGCGTCAGCCTCGGCGTTCAGCTGACAGAACTCGTCGACATCGCCCTCATCGGGCTCGTCGTCGGTGTTCTGGGTTCGACGCGACGAACCGCTGTCGTCGGTGTTCTCGGTCTCGCTGCCGGCGTTGGTGTCGTCATCGCCACCGCCGCAGGCGGCGACGGTCAGGGCCAGCACGCCCAGCAGGGCGATCAATCGGCGTCTCATGGGTCTCCTCAGGGAAGTGGGCTCACGGCGGTCGCAGCTGGTACTGCTGGTACTGCTGGTACTGCTGGTACTGCTGGTACTGCTGGCTCGGCTCACGTGCCGAAGTCGCCGGTCACACAGTTGAACGGATCATCGCCCTCGTTCTGCTTGAAGTCGCACGTGGCGCCGATGAGCTCATAGTCGGAGCCGATGGCCGAGTTGATGTACAGGCCGTAACAGGCCTGGCCGTTGCCGGCAACGCAGAGGTCGGTGACGGCGTCCATCTCGGGGCTGTCACCGGTGCGCAGGAACGGGGACTCGTCGAAGCACTCGCCACCGTCGGCCACCATGGAGCTGCCGCCGCACGCCAGCGCCAGGGCTTCCTGCTCGGAGGCGATGTCGGAGGTCGTGAACAACACGTCGCAGGCGAAGAGGTTCCCACCCGAGCACAGGATGACGATGGGCTCCAGGTCGGCGCCGGTGTCGCCGACACCGGTGTCGCAGTTGGCGCCGACCCAGGTCGCGAGGTTGTCGCTCGCTTCGAGCACGAGCGGACCGCCGAATATCGCGTCGACGATCTCCAGCAGCTCGGGATCGTCGAGGTCGTAGCCCAAGAGCGCGGCTTCCTCGTCGAGGCCCTCGAACACGGCGAGGAAGGTCTCGACGTCGGGGCGCACCTCGGTGGGAGCGTTGAGGACCGTCTCGCTGAGCAGCACGATCAGGCCGTCCAGCGAGGCCTCGACCTCGAAGGGATCGTCCGCCGAGAAGAAGGCGTCGAACAGCACGTTGAGACTCTCGTCGGCGGCGCACAGGGCCAGCGGATCACCGTCATCGCCGGCTGCGATGTCGCCGTCGCAGTTCGTCGTGTTGAACGCATCGACCGTCTCGGTGACCGCGACGATTCCCGCGTCGGCGGTGAGTGCATTGACCGCCTCGAGCACCGCAGGATCGGCGATGTCGAACTCGGCCTCGTCGGCTGCGGCGATCAGTTCGCTGAACGCTTGGAAGAACAGCGTGTACTCGTCGAGGATCTCGTTGGGAACGCTGACGAACGCGTCGAGCACGAGGGCTTCTTGCGTGAGGAGGTATTGCTTGAACTGCCGGGGCGACGGGTCGTCGGGCAGGATCAGGGCGGCCGAGGCCGTGACCGCCGCGCAGTAGGCGACCACGTCCCCGTCGGGCGCCGGCTCGGGATCCGCGCCGGGCACGGTCGACGACGTCGAGAAGCCCCCGCTGCCACCGCCACCGCTGGTGCCACCGCCCCCGCTGGTGTCGTCGTCACAGTTCTCGTCGGCGAAGTCGTCGAGCGCCGTGGCGTTGTCAGCCAGCCGGTCGGAGATGTCGTTCAGCGTGTCGATGAGGTCGGGATCGGTGACGTCGAAGCCAGCGTCTTGGGCAGCCTCGGCCACCTCGTCGAACGCGTCGACGTTCTCCTGCAGCTCGTCGGCGATCTCGTCGGGCACCACATCGAGCGCCTGCTCGATCAGCGCCCGCTGCTCACCGAGGTAGTCCTCGAACGCCTCGGGTGTCGGCTCGTCGCCCAGGGCCGTCTCGAGCGCGTCGCCTTCGGCCTTCAATTCGCAGTAGGCCTCGACATCGCCGCCACGGTCGGCGCCACCCCCGTCATCAGCCGACCTCGTGGTCCGTCGCGACCCACCATCGTCCTCGTCGGTGGTCTCCGTGTCCTCGTCGCGAGCGGCCGAGTCGTCGCCCCCGCCACCGCACGAGGCGATGGTCAGCGCCAGCACGCCAAGAAGGGCGATCATGCGTCGTCTCATGATTCTCCTCGGGGAAGACGTGGTCACTGCCCGCCGGGTCGGACCCCCACACCCTGGGTGCCACGCTCTCTTCCGACACACGAAGTCTGGCAGACCCAGCGGGGGTCCCTGACCGGGGTCGATCGTGGCCTCACCGAGGGCAACCCTCCGCGGGGCACCCGACTAGAATTGGTTCTATCTTCGGACCCACGGGGTCCGTCGCCAACCTCGTGGAGACAGAAGAACTATGGCGAAGACCCAACCGGCCGGGATCGATCTCTACAGCCCCGACACCTACGTGCCCGGCGTGCCCCACGACGCGTTCACCCGTCTGCGCCACGATGCCCCGGTGGCCTGGCACGAAGAGCCCGGGGGCCCCGGGTTCTGGGTCGTCACCAAGCACGCCGACGTGTGCACGATCAACCGCGACTGGGAGACGTTCTCGTCGTCGCCGACCGCCCAGCTCTGGGATCCGTCCCCCGAGGAGGCCGCGGGCATCTCGTTGCTGATGCTGTACATGGACCCGTCACGTCATACCCGCTACCGGTTGCTCGTGAACAAGGGCTTCACGCCCCGGATGATCGGCAAGCTCCAGTCGACGATCGTCGATCGCGCCCGCACGATCGTCGACGAGGTCATCGAGCGCGGCGAGTGCGACCTCGTCACCGACATCGCGGCCGAGCTCCCGCTCCAGGCCATCGCCGACCTCATGGGCGTCCCGCTCGACGATCGTCACAAGATCTTCGACTGGACCAACGCCATGATCGGCGGCGAGGACCCCGAGTACCAGGTCGGCGAGAACGAAGCCAACGACGCCAGGACCGAGATGTACGTCTACGCCAACGCCCTGGCTGCCGAGAAGCGCAAGAACCCGACCGACGACATCATCAGCACCCTGTTGAGCGCCGAGATCGACTTCGAAGGCGATCGTCACCAACTCTCGGAGCTCGAGTTCGACCTGTTCTTCATGCTCTTGTCGGTTGCCGGGAGCGAGACCACCCGCAACCTGATCAGCCACGCCATGTTGGCGTTCTTCGAGAACCCCGACCAGTGGGCGCGCCTGCTCGCCGACCCCGGCCTCATCGACTCAGCTGTCGAGGAGATGCTGCGCTGGGGAACGCCGGTGATGCACTTCCGGCGGACGGCCACACGCGACTACGAGCTGCGTGGCGAGCACATCGCCGAGGGCGACAAGGTTCTCATCTGGTACATCTCGGCGAACCGCGACGAGGACGTCTTCGACGACCCGTTCCGCTTCGACGTGGCTCGCACCCCCAACGACCACGTGGCCTTCGGTGGCGGGGGGCCGCACTTCTGCCTCGGCGCCAACCTGGCCCGCATGGAGATCCGTGTGATGTTCGAGGAGATGCTCCGCCGTCTTCCCGACATCCGTCAGGCCGGAGAGGCGAAGCGCCTCCGGTCCAACTTCATCAACGGGATCAAGCACCTTCCGGTGGAGTTCTCGGCCGGAGCCCGTTCGGGCGCCTGAGCGCCTTGATCTCGTTGATCTAGCTGCGCCAGACCGCCACGCCGACGATGGGGTTGACGGGCGGGGCGTCGCCGAGGCTGCCAAGGAACGGCTTGTCGCTGAAGTTGAAGATGCCACCGTCGCTGGCGACCATCAGATACCCGTTGCCGTAGGCGAGGGCGCCGATCACCGGCTGGTTGAGGCGGCTACCCGCCGGCAGGGTGCCGGGGAGCGAACCGCGGAACGGCGCCGCGAAGGCGAAGATCCCGCCGTCGGCGGCGACGAGCCAGTACCCGGTACCGTCGGGATCGGGGGCGATCCCCACGACGGGCTGGTTGAGCACGAAGCTCCCGGTGCTGCCCGAGAAGGTGGCGTCGCCGAAGGTGAAGATGCCGCCGTCGGCGCCGACCATCCAGTACCCGAGCCCGGTGGGGGTGGAGGTCGAGGCGACCACGGGGCCGTTGAGGGTGACGCTGCGCATGTCGCCGTGGAACGTGGCCGAGCCGAACGGGATGGCCCGTCCCCGGTTGGTGAACACCCAGTAACCGGTCCCGTCGGGCTTGCCGGCGATCGAGGTGAGCATCTCGCCGGCGGCCAGGCTCGACGTGTCGACGTCGCCGAACCAGGTGGCGAAGTGCGTGCTCACCTTGCCGCTCGCTGCCAGCACCAGATACCCGCCTGCGGGTGCCGCCGCGATGGCAACCGTCGGGCCCGGCGTCTTGGGCGAGGCGTAGGCGTCGCCGAAGCCGTACACCTGGCTGTTGGCGCCTTCGAGCATCCAGTAGCCGGCGTTGGCGACGGGCGCCGGCAGCTGCGCCGCGGCCGGGGCGCCGGTTTGGGTCTCGCAGGCGATGCGGTCGCCGTCGACGTCGAGTTGGGCGACGTCGCCGTACAGGCCGTAGTAGGTCCAGTAGAAGGTGTTGGTCGCCGTCCAGTTCGCGAAATCCGAGCAGTTCCGCGAGTCGCCGGGGTTCGGCGGTGCGGCAGCCTGCGCCACACCGACCAACGACCCGGACACGGCGACGATGAACCCTCCCACGATGCCGATCCGTCGTCGTCGCATACGCACCCCGTACCCGGCTCTCTCTGCGTCGTCGTGGAGACGGCTCGCACGTGGGGCCACGGTACTTCCGCCAGGGACAGCCCGACGGCGACCATCTGCTCGTCGCCGGTCGACGCGCCCATGCTCGGGGCCCGTCGGAACGAGGGGCCACCCCGGCGCCGGCCACCACGACGGCCTGAGGTCGGCCCACCGACCAGGGCGACTCCGGCGACCTCGCGTCACCCGATCCTGGGAGGGGGACGTCTGTTGTTTCAGGCGACGGACGACAGTCGAGGTGTCGGCCCGCGCCGGGCCGCGCCGCCCGAGCGAGCTGCGGGGAGGCAGAAATGCGCTACACGGTGATCGATCAGGAGCCGAGCCGGGTGTTCCCCCTGTACGGACGGGGAAACATGGGCGAGGTCTTCCCCAACGTGGTGACGCCGCTCACCGGCTCGCTGATAACCGGCGCGGCCCGTCGGAGCCAGGAAGCCGCGTTGGTCGGCCTCGGATGCCTCTCCCGATCGCACATCGACGACAGCGATGGCGCGATCACCGGCGTGTTCGGCGGCTACCTGTACGGCAACGTCTCGATGATGCGGGTCAGCGCGTTCCGTGCGCCCGGCATGACCATCGCCGACGTCGACCAGCAGCTCTTCGGCCTGAGCGACGCGCCGCCCTACGTGGCCCGGCGTGACGACCGCAGCATGCGCTGCACCGTGCGGCTCGGGAACAGCTCCACGTGGTCGATCCTGCGTCCCGACCGCGGGATCGTCGAACGCGATCGGGCCGCGGCCGCCGCATGGATCGCTTCCCTGCCGCCGATCACCGGAGCCGACGACGATCAGCTCATCGAGATCGCGAAGCGGCTGCCTCCGAAGTTCGAGGAGATGATGGAGCGGCTGCTGCGCGTCAGCATGTTCGCGTCGGTGTCACGTGCAGTCCTCGAGCGCCTCACCGATGGCTTCGTCGATGCGTCGCTCGTCAACCGGCTCACTGCCGGCCTCGGCACCATCGAGTCGGCCGAGCCGGCGTTCGGGCTGTGGCGGCTGGGCCGGACGGTGGCGGCGGCCACTGAGCTGACCCGGGCCTTCGACGGTGGCGTCGACGGGCTCGACGCCCGACTGCGCGCCCACCTGCGTGACGGGCACCCTGGGCGCCAGGCCACGTCAGAGTTCCTGGTCGCGTTCGACAGGTTCCTGTCGGAGCACGGATCGCGGGGACCGGACGAATGGGAGCTCGCCTCGGCAACCTGGGCCACCGATCCTGGGATCGCCCTGGCCGCGATCGATCGGCTCAGGCATGCCCCCGATGATCGCGACCCGATCCGGGCCCGGGAACGGCTCGCAGCCGGACGGACCGAGGCGACCCGCGAGACGATGGCGCGCGTGCGCGGTCCTCGCCGTGCGATGCTCCGTCGAGCGCTTCTGAGCGCAGCGCTGCACGCCGCAGCCCGCGAGGCGACCAAGGCAACGTTCGTGCGGTGCCTGGAACCGGCCCGTCTCGCGCTCAGGGAGCTGGCGCGGCGTCACCGGATCGACCGGGCCGAGCTCTTCCTGCTCACCATCGACGAGCTACCCCGGTTCGTCCGGGATCCTCACGCATCGGCGGGCACGCTCGCCGAGCGACGGGCCGTGCGCGACGAGCTCCAGGCGCGTGTGCCCCCGTTCTGGTTCGAAGGCCAGGTTCCGCCGCCCGACACGTGGCCCCTCCGTTCGCAGGGGCGTTCGCTCGATGCCACACCGCGGATGTTGACCGGCATGGGGGTGTGTCCCGGCACGGCGACCGGCCCGGCCCGGGTCATCACCGATCCGTCAGCGCCCGGGGCGCTCGAGCCGGGCGACATCTTGGTCGCGCCGCTCACCGACCCCGCGTGGACACCGCTGTTCCTGGCGGTGGCCGGGGTCGTCGTCGATGTCGGCGCCCAACAGAGCCACGCCGCGATCATCGCCCGGGAGCTCGGGATACCGACCGTCGTCAGCGTGCTCGGAGCATCCTCCACCATCGCCGACGGCACCACCATCACCGTCGACGGCACCCACGGCACCGTCACCGTCCACCCGGCGGTAGGGGTCCCCCATCCGCTCTGACGGGATGCCTGGAGGGCAGGGCCCCACCAGCGAGGAAGTCAGCGGTATCGGCGCTCACGGACGTTGAACGCCACCTCGACGGCGATACCCCCGCTGAGGAACAAGCCCGCCACGAGCAGCAAGGTCTGAGCCTGACCGGGGTGGTCGGTCGTCGACGACGCCGGTACCGCTTCGAGCGTCCGGCTCAGCGAGGTGCCCGGAGTCACGTCACCGTCGGCCGCCTGCGATGTGTCGTCATCGACCGTCGCCTGGGCGCTCGGAGGGGGCGCGGTCGTTTCCATCATCGGCGTTGCCTCCAACGCCGACACGGTGACCACAGTCGTCGCCGGAACCGTCGAGGGCGCGGCCGCGGTCGTGACGGTCGTCGGCGCCGTCGCGACCGTCGCGACCGTTGGGCTGGTGGCTCCGGGGTCGACGAAGGTGGCCGGAGGAGCCCCGGGGCTCGCCGGCGGCGGCGGGGTGGTCGGCGGTCGGGTGCCCGGGCTCGGCGGGGGCGGGATCGGGGGGGCCGGGGGTGTCGGCGCGGGAGGCGGAGGAGCAGGCGCCGGCGGGCTGGGCGGAGTGGGTGCAGGAGGGTCGGCAGGATCGCAGGACACCACGTTGAAGTCCAGATCGAAACAGCTCTCTGCGTAGGCAGCCGAAGCGGGCCACGCCCCCACAGCGGCCATCGCGACCAACCCCACGGCCAGCCTGCGCGCCGTCGCCCGGCCCGTCGACCGCGCCGCATGCACCCGTCTCGACGTGCTCACCCCGACACCCTCAGGAAGCTCATGCGGTCAGGATCGACCTGGGTCGCAGATCCCTTGATGCACGCCAGGAG